>CAZZFT010000063.1:0-26756 GCA_964653555.1 uncultured Spirochaetales bacterium
CGACGTCTCCTTCGTGATCTGCCGCAACATCAACTTCACCAACGTCTGCTACGTGGGCTGCTCCTTCTGCGGCTTCTCGCGCCACGAGGACGAGACCGACGCCTACGATCATCCGATGGAGACGCTCGTGGCCAAGGCGCGTGACGCCGTCGCGCGCGGGGCCACCGAGGTGTGCATCCAGGGCGGGATCCATCCGCGCAAGGACCACACCCACTACCGCGAGATCCTGGTCGCCCTCAAGCGGGAGTTCCCCGACTTGCACATCCACGCCTTCTCACCCGAGGAGATCGACTTCGCCCACGGGAAGTCGGGGATGCCGCTCAAGGAGCTCCTGGCCTGGCTCGTCGACGCGGGCCTCGGCACGATGCCCGGCACCGCGGCCGAGATCCTCGACGACGAGATCCGCCAGATCATCAGTCCCAACAAGCTGCGCCGCGACCGCTGGGTCGAGATCGTCACCGCCGCCCACGAGATCGGTCTGCGCTCCACCTCGACGATCATGTACGGCCACGTCGAGCGGCCGCGCCACGTCGCCGCCCACCTGGGGCTGATCCGCGACATCCAGAAGCGCACCGGCGGCTTCACCGAGTTCGTGCCGCTGGGCTTCATCCACGAGAGGAACGTGCTCTTCAACCACATGCAGGCGCGTCCGGGGGCCTCGATGCCCGAGGACCTGCGCATGATCGCGGTGGCGCGCCTGTTCCTGCGCCCGTGGATCCCGAACGTGCAGATGTCCTGGGTGAAGATGGGCCCGAAGCTGGCCCAGATGGCGCTCCTGTCGGGCGCCAACGACTTCGGCGGCACCCTGATGGAGGAGTCGATCAGCAGGGAGTCGGGCGCCGACTTCGGCGAGAACCTGCCCGCCGAGGAGATGCGGCGGCTGATCCGCGAGGTCGGACGTACGCCGGTGCAGCGCAGCACCACCTACGAGATCCTCGCCCGCTACGAAGATCCCGAGAAGGACCCGCCCTCGCTGGAGCCGCCGGTCTCGCGCGAGCTGTCGGGACCGACGCGCTGGCGGCTGGCGAAGGAGCGCTTCGCGGGTCGCGCGGCGAAGGTCGCGAGCAGCTAGCGACGAGCGGATTCCGCGCGCCCGCCCCCGAGGTAGCCATGTCCTACACCGTGATCGGCAGCCCCATCTCCCCCTTCGTCCGCAAGGTGATGGTGTTCCTGCGGGAGAAGGGGATCGCCTACGAGCACGAGAACCTGAATCCCTTCTCGCCGCCCGAGGGGTTTCGCGAGATCAGTCCGCTCGGGAAGATCCCGGTCTTCCGCCACGACGGCCGGATCGTGAACGACTCCTCGGTGATCTGCCGCTACGTGGAGCACCTGCAGCCCGAGCCGGCGCTCTATCCCTCGGATCCCTACGCCTGTGCGCGCGCCGAGTGGATCGAGGAGTACATGGACGCGGGCTTCCAGCCCGCGCTGGGGCCGACAGTGTTCGCACCGCTGGTGCTGCGGCCGCTCTTGACCGGGAAGGAGCCCGACGAGACGGAGCCGCGCCGAGTGATCGCCGAGGTTCTGCCCGACTACTTCGACTACCTGGAGTCCCAACTGGGGGCATCGGGCTGGTTCGTGGGCGATGCGCTCACGATCGCGGACCTCTCCGTGGCCAGCCTGCTCGTCAACATGCGGCTGGCGGGAGTGAAGCCCGAGGGTGCGCGCTGGCCGAAGCTCGCGGAGCACACCCGGCGCATGCACGGACGCGAAAGCTTCCGCGCCGTGGTCGATCCGCTCGTCGCCGCGATCGGCAAGCGCTGGGTCGAGCTGGACTGACGCACGCCGGCGGAAGCCGCTAGGGACAGCGGGTTGCGAGCCAGTCCGTGACCACGCGCGCCAGGGCGATGCGCCGCCCGGAGAACGCGTGGTCGGCCTCGAGCACGACCTGGGAGAGGGAGACCGCGCCGGCCTCCTCGAGGGCGACCACCATGGGCACGTGGTGCTCGAGAGGCGGCGTCGTCTCGTCGAGCGAGCCGGCCACGAGCAGCAGCGGCTTGCGAGCGAGCGCCGGCGCCTGCGCCTGCAGGTCGAAGTCGGCGCCCGCGTCGATCAGCTCCGCCACCATCGCGTCGCCCGAGGTCCCGGCGAGCGGCCCGCTCCAGCGCTGGAGCTGCGCCGCTACTGCGCGCGCCACGGCCGGATCCCCGCGCAGGGCGGCGCTCCGCGCGCCCAGATTGGCGCCGGCGATCGACACCACGCAGCGGACGGCCTCCAATCCTCCCCCCGTGCGCAGCGCCGCGAAGCCCCCCATGCTGTGCCCGACCAGGGCGATCCGATCCGGATCGAGACGCAGGTCGCGCGCGTTGGCGGGCTCCTGCGTCCAGGCGACCGCCGCCGCGACGTCCTCGAGCACGTGCCGGAAGGAGAACGCCCCGGGGCTCCCCCAGGCGCCGCGGTAGTGGAAGAACACCGCGTTCCAGCCGCTGCGTCGGATCGCCTGGGCCAGGTCGAGGTTGCGCTCGTTGCCCGGGAGCCCGTGCAGCATCAGCGCCGTGGGATGGGGGCCCGCGCCCTCGGCCAGATACACGATCGCGTTCATCGCGTCGCCGTGGCTCTCGATCCTCATCTCGACCAGAGCGGGCGGGTACGCGGCATCCGTATCCGGCGGATCCATCGTCACCGGATCGAAGGGAGGCGGACCCGCATGGGCACAGGCGAGGCCCAGTACGGCGATCGCGATCGCGCGCGCGCGGCGGGTCGATCCCTGCATCCCGCACAGGGTATCCCCTGGAGACCGCCTCCGGACGTCTCCGAAACCTCTCGCGATCGTCACCCGGCCATCACGTCGGCTGCCGATGGTCGAGGGGTACCCAAAGGAGAGAACAGGATGAACGTCCAGCTGCTCGGGGCCGACAGCGTCCCGATTCGCCGCCAGGAAGGCGGCTTCTGCGTCGAGGGCCCGGGGTTCTACATCTGGGACGAGGACCCTCGCGAAGTGGCCCGCGTCGCGCGCGATCTGGCGCGCGGCATCCACCCGGCCGTCCCGACCCGGCGCCTACTGATCGTGTCGACGCTCGGCGCGGAGGGCCGCGAGGACTAGCGCGATCCCAAACGACGACCGCGGAGCGCGCATGCGCGCCCCGCGGTCTGGATGTCTCTGCAGGCGAAGGCCTGCCGGCGAAACGGGTCGGGTGCTACCAGCGCCGCCCGCCGCCGCCGGGGCCGCGTCCGCCGCCGCCACCGCCGCCGCCGCCGCCGCCGCGCCGGTCCTGGGCCTCGTTGACGCGCAGGGGCCGTCCGCTCATGTCTCGGCCGTTCAGCTCGTTGATCGCCTTATCGGCGTCCCCGTCATCCATCTCCACGAAGGCGAAGCCGCGCGAGCGGCCGGTCTCCCGGTCGGTGATCACCGCCACCGAATGCACTTCTCCAACCGTGGAGAAAAAATCCCGGAGGTCCGCTTCGGATGCACTCCAGGGAAGGTTGCCGACATAGATCTTCTTCACGTGATGCTCTCGCTCACTACCTGGGACCGTTCCCGGCAGTGACATGGGTCGCGACCAGACCTCGAAGCCTTCCAACCGGAGGAACGTGAGGACGAACCCGAGGAACGGAGAGAAACGGGGAGCCGGACACGCGACGGTGTAAATCCCGGGCTCGAACTTGGGAATCCCGGGAGCTTCGGAGTCCCGAACCCGCTCCGGAGGAAGACACCTCCGAGGGCGGACCCAAGGGCTCCTAGGCGGCGAGAGCCTAGAGAGACGCGACCGTGTCCGCCATATCCCCCCGGGATGGCCCACCGGTTCCCGGCTGGAGCCGAGGCGGGTGCGCCGGCTCGCCGCCGGGTCCTAGGTCGATCGCGACCCGTCGACGCTCCAGATCCCCGACCCGCGCGCAGAGATGAAGAGGAAGGCGAAGCAGTAGAGCACCGCGAGCTCCCCGCCGTTTCCGCCGCCCTGCATCGGGAACAACCCCGGCAGGCCTTGGCTGAAGCCATTGATCCCGTGGCCGAGCCAGTAGGCCGCCGCCATCAGACCGCTGCACAGGAACGCCGCCCAGCCCGTGAACAGGCCGATCATCACGAGCACGCCCCCCACCAGCTCGATGGGACCGGCGATGTAGACGACGAACGCCGGGGCCTCCCCGGGGAGCGGAGCCGGGAATCCGAATAGCTTCTGGCTTCCGTGCCAGAGGAAGAGGAGACCGGTTACGATGCGGAACACCGCGTAGACCTGCGACTCGAACGGACGCATGAAGCTCGCCATGAACCCTCCGTGGACGACTCCGCTTCCGGGAGCCGGGGGAAGCGCGCGGAGTGTAGGATGCTCGGCGCAGGGTCGCCGTCGCCGTATCAGCGCAAGAGGCTGCGGACCAGCGTGGCGGCGTACTGAAGGTGGTAGAGCAGCAGCAGGTAGTAGACCAGGAAGGCGACGAAGATCGCCACCACCGCGGTCGGGCGGTCGCGCCGGCTCCAGAGCAGCCAGGACCCCATCCCCACCAGGCCCAGCTTCACGGCGACGAAGGCGACCGCGTGGTGCTCGACCAGCCGATCGATCATCAGGTTTGCCTCGCGGGCGAGTCCGGCGCGCACCCAGAGCAGGGTGAAGATCGAATCGAGCAGGTTGAGCACGAGCACGGTCTTCACGATGCCCTGGAGCCAGCCGTAGTGCTGGGGAGTCCCGATCACCAGACGGCGTTCGCGGGGCGAGGGCGAGGCGTGCATGGACAGCCTCATCGGAGGTTCGCCGGCGCCGATTGAGGAGCAAGACGAGACCGGCTTCGAGCCGGGCTCGAGCCGTTATGCGCTCAGGAAGCCCCAGATGGCGACCAGCGCGGCGATTCCCGTCACCAGCGTCGTGCCGCCGGCACCGATGCCGCGCAGCGGGTGGCGGACGTCGTCGTAGCGCAGCCCGATCGGGTGGAGGATCCGCGAGACCAGCAGTCCCGCGCCGAGGCCATGGAGCAGCCCCGCCGACGCTCCGTTCAGCTCGATCGCGAACAGGAGGATCAGCGCCAGCGGCACGCTCTCGGTGAAGTTTGCGTGGCGGCGGATCCGCACCGCCAGCTCCATGTCGTCGCCATGCAGGATCGAGACGCCGGTGCGCAACCGCATCGCTCCGATCGGGAAGGTGAGGGCGATGGCGATCAGCGCGAGACATCCGGCGTAGAAGGCGGTGATCGGGACGGCCATGGCGGGTCCTCCTCGTGGCGGGGGCCGCACCATTGCAGCAGAAAGCGGCCGCCGGGGGAACGGGCGAAGCGGCCCTTGACCCGTTCGCTCCGGCGGCCGGAGAATGCGCTGGGAGGTGTCGGGCATGGAGGTCGCGATCGGGGGCGAGGCGCGGGGACCGCTGGCCGGGATCCGGGTGATCGACTTCAGCACCGTGGTGTCGGGCCCGCTCTGCGCCCAGGTCCTGGGCGACCTGGGAGCCGACGTGGTCAAGGTCGAGCCGCCACGCGGAGACAGCGCCCGACGGATGGGCCCTCCCTTCCGAGGTGGACATAGTCCGGTGTGGGCCCAGTTCAATCGGAACAAGCGCGGCGTCGTGATCGATCTCCAGCAGCCGGCGGGGGTCGCGGCGGCGCGGCGGATCGCCGCAACCGCCGACGTCCTGGTGGAGAACTATCGGCCCGGCGTCGCCGACCGGCTCGGGATCGGCTACGCGGCGCTCTCCGCCGACAACCCCGGTCTCGTCTACCTGGCGCTCAGCGGCTTCGGGCCCGACGGTCCCTACGCGGACCAGCCGGCCTACGACACGGTGATCCAGGGTCTCTCCGGCTTCATGCACACCCAGGGCACTCCGGAGCAGCCCGCGCTCGTGCGCGGGGTCGCGGCCGACAAGGCGAGCGGCCTGGCGGCGGCGTCGGCGGTGCTGGCGGCGCTCTTCGCCCGAGAGCGCAGCGGCCGGGGCCAGCGTGTGGACGTCCCGATGCTCGACGCCTACGCCGCCTTCGCCCTGCCCGACGTGCTGGGACCCGAGTCCTTCCACCCCGTCGAGGAGCAGCCGGCCGGCATGCTCACCGCCAACAACATCCACCGAACCTGGAAGACGGCGGACGGACACGTGGTGCTGATGATCGTGGAGGACGCCCAGTTCCGGGCGATGTGCCGCGTGATCGAGCGCGAGGATCTGCTCGAGGACCCGCGCTGCGTCGATCTCGTGACGCGGCTCGCCCATGGCGTCGCCCTCTACGCCCTGCTCGAGGAGGAGCTGGTGAAGTGGAGCACGGCGGATCTCGTCGCGCGCGCGCGCCGCTTCGGCGCCCCCCTGGCGCCGGTGAACGGGGTGCGCGAGTTCATGGCCGATCCCCAGGTACGCGCGAACCGGACGATCTTCGAGGTGGAGGATCCCGTGGCGGGAACGCTGCGCCAGCTGCGCCACCCGGCCCGTTATGCCGACACGCCGGCCTCGCTCCGTCGCTTGCCACCCCAGCGCGGTGAGCACACCGACGAAGTCCTCGCCGAGGTCGGCTACGACGCCGAGGAGATCCGAGCGCTGCGCGCCGCGGGCACCGTGGCCTGAGAGCTATTGCGCGGCCCGTGCGCGCCAGTCGTCGCGCGTGTTCGCGCGCGGGAAGGGCTCGTCGGGAATCGCCACCCCGAGTGCCTCGCACAGCGGACCCCAGCCGTCGCTCGCGCGCCACTCGAGGAGCCGCTCCGGCGCAACGGCGCGGCGCACGGCCTGGTTGTGCCGCTCGAAGGCGGCCTGCGACGACGCGGCGTCCCGGATGTCGCCGTCGAAGCGGCTCTCGATCATCTCCGACACCATCGCGTGCCACTCACCCATGAAGGGCGGGCCGCCCTCGGGCCGCGTCCGGATGTGGGGGAAGATCGTCTCGTCGGCGCTCTGCCACCAGCCCTGGGGATCGCGCACCGAGAGCAGCACCAGCGCGTCGGGGAAGGCGCGGTGGAGCTCGGGCCAGAAGGCGGCACCCGGCCAGTCCACGATGGCGCGGTAGCGGGACAGAAGGTGTCCCCAGTCCACGGGTTCCTCGCGGACCGCCGCGTGCCACACCGGGATGTCGGCCGGATTCTGGAAGACCTCGAGCATGTGGTAGCAGGGACCGCCGAGCAGCTTCTCGAGGGCGAGCTTGAGCGAAAGGGTGCCCGTGCGGCCGAGCCCCGCTCCGACGACCGACAGCGTCACGCTCCGTTCTCGATGCGCACCGCGACCTCGGCGCCGCCCGGCCTCAAATGCCGAGCCGGCTCAGCGCCTCGGCGACGGCTCCGATCGCGAAGGTGAGGTTCGGATGCGAGTCTTCCAGCTGCTCGGTCGCGTCCTGCAGGCGCTCGGACAGCGACTGGGTCGAGTGGCTGCTCTCGCCGCCGCTGGCGTGGTCGCGCAGGTCGCCGAGCAGTGCCTGGAGGCGTGCCCGCTCGCCGGACGAGAGCGTGGTGCTCGCCGCCAGCTCCGCCTGGAGCTGCTCCAGCCTCTGGTCCAGTGCGCTTCGGGGGGGCATCGCGTCCGCGGACGTTATCAGATGGAAGGCCAGCCGCGAGCCGGTCGTCCGGTCAGCGCGCGAAGTGGCCGTCGCGCAGGAACGCGATCGTCTGCTCGACGACCACCGGGTCGCGCATGATGAAGGTGTGGGAGACGTCGACAGCGAGGAAGTCGCGCATTCCGCCGACCCGGGTGCTGCGGACCGCGACCGTCCCGTCGTTGGGGCCGTCGATCACCGCATCGCCCAGCCAGTGCGGGCCGCCCGTCCCCGCGATCACGCCGAGCTCGAAGTCGGGGTCGGGCAGGCGATTGGGCAGGCTCTCCGCGTCGGTGCCGAGCTGGGTCGCCGTCGGCCCCAGGAGCAGCGGGAAGAGCTTCCAGTCTCCCAGCGCGTCCACGTACTCGCTGCCGTGGTTCGGCGGGGCCAGCATCACGACGCGACCGAGCGCAGGGACGTCGTGATCGGCGAGATAGGCGCGGACCAGGATGCCGCCCAGCGAGTGGGTGACGAAGTGCAGCCGCACGGCGTCGGCGCAGCAGCTCCGGAGCTGCTCGTCGAGGTGCGCGACCAGCTGCGCGGGCGTCGACTGGGTGGAGGGGTAGTCGAGGTTGTGGACGCGATAGCCCGCCTGCTCGAGCGCGCTCGCCAGGGGGCGCATCGCCCAGGCGCTGCGCGCCAGCCCGTGCAGCAGCACGACGTCCTCCGGAGGGGGCGGGGAGGACGCCGCATCCGGGTCGGCCTGGCACGGGGAGAACGCCAGCAGCGCGATCGGCAGCAGGCCGGTGCACGCCACGCCGAGCCACCGCAGGCGGCACCTCGTGGCCATGCGCAAGAGCCTACCAACGCCGCGCTCGTCCGCCCTTCGGACTCGCGGCGCGTCGGCCGGCTCTCGAGTCGGCCTGCTAGCGGAGCAGCGCGCGGCCCAGGACCGCGAGTGCCGACCCGGCCGAGAGCGTGAGCACCAGCGGGCGTGTGGCGCCGCGGTCGAGCAGGGGCAGCAGGGGACGCGAGAGGGCCACACCGAGGATCACCCCGGGTACGAGCGCCGCAGCCAGCAAGAGCTCCGGAGCGCCGAAGCGCCCGATCAGCGCGAGCGCGGCGAGCGAGATCACCGAGCCGACCGCGAAGATACCGGCCAGCGTGGCGCGCAGCTCGGGTCCGTGGGAGCTCTGGTAGACGAGGGCGACGGGCGGGCCTCCGATCGAGGTGATCGTCCCCATGAAGCCCGAGGCGATGCCGGCGCCGAACACCGAGCGCGAAGTCGGACGAACCTCCCGGTGGAGCAGCGAGAGTCCCACCGCTGCCAGCACCAGCGTCGAGAACAGGGCGTCGAAGGCCCCCGCTGAGACCAGGTGCAACGCCGCGCCGGCGGGCAGCACGCCGATCAGTCGCCCCAGCGATGCCGAACGGACACCGGAAAGGTCGATCGCCCCGCGCTCGCGAGCCGCCATGATCAGGCTCAGACACATCCCGGCGCCGATCAGGGGTCCGGGCACGTAGTCGCGATCGAGGAGCGCGAGCAGCGGCGCCGCGACGAGCGCCAATCCGAAGCCGACCGAAGCCTGGAGGGCCGAGGCGGTGGTCACGATCGCGCCCGCGAGCAGCAGGTCCCCCGCCGACGGCACGACTAAGAGGCCGACACGAGAGTCGGCCGACGCGCAGCGAGCCGCGGGCGAGCGAAGCTCATCGGACTAGGAGGCAGACACCCGAGTCCGCCCCATCACTCGGTGGGAAGCCCCGCGTCCTGCCAGCCCTGGAACTGACCTTCGAGGTCGCGAACGTTCGTGTAGCCGGCATCGCGCAGGACCTGCTCGGCGAGACTGGCGCGCCGTCCGCCCTGGCAGTGGACCACGATCTCCTCGTCCGTCCCCACGCCCAGGTCGCCCAGATGCTCGGCCAGGGTGTTGTGGGGGACGTTCCGCGCGCCGGGGATGTGGCCCGACTCGAACTCCTCCTCGCTTCGCACGTCGAGGATCAGCGGCGCCTGTCCGTCGGAGATCCGCTCCGCCAGCTCGTCGGCGGAGATCGTCGACGAGGACGGCTCGTCGGACGCGCAAGCGAGGAACGCGACCGTCGCGACCAAGGCCAGGACCGCGAGCGACCGGGAGCGCGGGAGGGCGGAGAGCGACGGCATGCGAACGGGACGATACCCCGAAAGCCCGGCGCCGGCCTCCCGACCCACGGGGCTACATCTTCGGAGGAGCGTTTGGTAGCTCCCGTTGCTCTGGGCTCGCCAGGGCGGCGTAGAGGGCCACGTCTTCGAACACTCCGGCCTTGCGCACGCGCTCGCGCAGAAGCCCTTCTTTCTGCATTCCGATCTTCCGCAGCACCGCGCCGGCCGCCTCGGCGCGCACCAGGTGCATCGCGTCGATCCGATGCAGACTCAGGTCGGCGAATCCGCACTGGAGGACACCGCGCGCCGCCTCGGTGGCGAGGCCCTGACCCCACTCGGACTCGGTGATCCAGAAGCGCAGCTCGGCACAGCGGTGACGGTCGTCCAGCTGGCAGAGCTCCACCCCGCCAATCAGACCCGGCTCGCTGCGCCGCTCGATGGCGAAGTGGACGGCCCGGCCCGCCTGGAAGCTCGCGGCCTGCGCCGCGATCGTCGAGCGCGCATTGGCCGGCGAGAAGGGGTGCGGCCAGTCGAGCATCGTGTCGGCGATCGAGAGCGAGCTCCCGAGCTGGGCGAGGGTCGCAGCGTCCTCGGCGACGAAGGGCCGCAGACGCAGGCGATCGGTGGCGACGCGCGGATGGATCTTCACCGCCGCGTTCGTCCTGTCGGCGTCGCGCCGCCCCGCCTGCGCAAAGCGGTGCGACGCCGCACGGCTAACGTGCCAGACGGAGGACGAGGACCGGACCGACCGTCTCGGCCTCGAGGTTCGCCCACTGCGCGAGGAGCCGGCAACGCGTGACCTGCGCGCTTCCAGGCGAACCCATCCGGATGCGCATCTCGCCGGTCCGGCTTCGATTCAAACGTTCGATGACTCTCGACCAATCTCTGGGTTTGGACACTGGAGGATTCTCCCGAAAGAGTACGTGCGGGGTCAGCATAGCGGGTCCGCCAGTGACGCCAAGCCAGCGCCTAGCGGATGTGGTAACGGCGCTCGTCGTCATTCGCCGAATAGTACGGCCAGGTTGAGCATTCTGCGCGCATTCGGCGCGCGATCGGCGCTCGCCGTTACCGGGCGAATGCAGAGAGCGCACTACCTAGCAGCGCGAAGCGCGTTCTCGAGGCGGTACGTTAGGCGAGGAGCGGAAACCGCGGATCGACAAACTATCATCGACGAGTCGGGAATTCCATCGGCCGGGGGGTAATTCCGACAACCGTGGGTGCGTCCTACTGGGACTCGAAGTCCCAGTAGCGCCCCATCAGCTCCGTCGACCAATCGGGCTGCCGGACGTCCTGGCGCGGCAGGAACTCGCGGAGGACCGGCTTCACGTCGAGCACGGGTGTTCCATCCACCGCGTCGAGCTCCGCGACGTGGAGTACCCGTCCTTCCCGGCGCAGCACGCGGACGATCGTGCTGCCGATCCGGTTGGGCCGGTTCTTGCCGCGCTGCGCGAAGATGCCCACGGCCGGCCACTCGCGGTTGTTGCGCGGGTGCCGCGCTCCCGCCACCACCTTAGCAGGATCGACGCGATCGAAGTAGAAGAGGATCTCGGCGTGGGAGAAGCTCTCGATCCCATCGAAGGCGTCCGCCTCGAAGCGGTCGTCGAGGACGATCTGCGACTCCAGCCCGCCCCAGCCGTCGTCGCGCAGCTGGTTCCGCGGCGAGCGGACGGTGGCGACGGGCTCGAGCTCGATCTTCATCCGGCGTCCAGGGCGAGCTCGGCGCGCAGTCGGGCGCGCTCGAGCACGCGGACTTCGTCCCCGACGGCCGCCTCGCCCTCCTCCACCACCCGCCAGTAGATGCCTCGCAGGTTCTGGTCGCGAGTGGGCTTCGCCTGCACCAGGCGCAGCGCATCCGGCCCGAAGCGCTCCTTGAACTTGAGGCACCCGTTGTGCGGCTTCGACGTCACCTCGACCAGCGCTTCGCCGACGCGCAGGCACGTCCCCGGCGGAAGATTGGCTTCCGAGAGGTCCAGATCGACCAGCAGGTTGTCGCCGAACAGCGCCAGCGGCTGGCCGCTCGCGATCAGCTCGGCCACGTCGCGGCGCATGACGGAGAGCTGGGCGTCCGGCTCGCGCGGCGGCCGCCGCGACCAGTCGTCGCCCGGCACGCCCTCCCGAACCGTGAGCCGGACCCGCTCGGGCGTCTCCCGGACCCCGACTGCGGGACGGCAGACGATCAGCGCGACGCACCCCACGTCGCGCGGCGCCCTGGGCAGCGCGCGCAGGCCCGCGCGCAGATCGGCCAGCCGCCGGTGGTGGGAGACATGTCCGCTCACGGGGCGGAATCTACCACGGGGTCCCGGAGGGCGAGGCCGGGCCCGGGACGGCGATCCGCCTGCTAGCGGGACTCGCGGACGTAGTGCTTGACGCGCAGTCGGATCGGCACCCACTCGGTGGGTATCGCCCGCCAGGGACCGAAGGGCTCGTCGCTGCCCTCCCAGCGCCCGGCGGCAAAACGCAGGAAGGCGTCGTCGAAGAAGTAGACGTCCCGCGACCCGACTACGGCGTACACGCCGAGGTCGGCGTCGAAGCACAGCACCGCGCCGCTCGGATGAAGGTGGCGATGCCCTTGCTCGGGCCAGCGCGGGGGAGAGCGATAGGCGTGCAGGGCGATCGGTGCGGGAGGCGGGGGTGCGACGGCGGCCGCACCCGCTCCGGGTGTGACCAACGTCACGAGACCGATCCACCACAAGCCGGCGCGCACGTCGAACCTGCCTCCCCGCGCGGGTATCGGCGCCGCGCTGCCCGCTCTTGATCCACGCGCGGAGGCGATTCAGCGCGCCCGGCGTCCTGCCGATTCGGAAGCGTACTCGCGCGGGAGGTCCATCCATGGGAAAGGCGATCGGTCTGCTGCTGGCGGTGGTCGCGATCTGGTTCACGGTGGAGCTCTACACCCAGGGACCGGACCAGGCCTTCGGCGGTCTCCTGGCGTCGTCCATGGGCTCCGAGGAGGGCGCGGCGCCGCGGGCCACGACCGCCCAGCGCGCCGGTGCGGCCGTGGAGCGGGCGAACGCGGAGCACGAGGCCCGCTACAAGGAGATGCTCGGCGAGTAGCCGACGCTTCAGGCCGGGTTCATCTCCTTCACCGTGAGGAGCACCGGCGTGCGGTGATACCCGGACTGCGCGCTCGACAGCGTCCCCGAGATCCGCATCCGCTTACCGACCGCGGTGCTGCCCTCGACCGGAGAGATCAGCAGCTGGATCTCGGTGATCCCGGCGTAGCTGCGCGTGTTGCGGCTGCTGGTCGGGTCGGCCGAGACGCAGACCGGCTGGTCGAGCGCGACGAAGTAGACGCTCTCGGGGCGGTCGCCGTGCGCCACGCTGCGGTAGTTCGGCGGTCCCGGGAGCCGCTTGTGCACGATCTGCCCGGTCAAGGTGATGCGATTCGGCTCGTAGCCCAGGCAGCGGGCGAGGCAAGGCGCTGCGGCCAGGAGGACGATCGACGACGCGAGGAGCACGAGGAGTCGCTTTCGCATGGCATCCTGCCGGGGAGTGGGTGGTGGGCGGAGGATCGGGAGCTCGGCCGGATGCTAACGCAGCCCACCCCGACGCGAGCCCTTCCTCACGGCTCCGGAGCAGTGGCGCGGAGTGCTTCGGCCCTCGCACACAGGGCCGCGCTCATCGCGGAGAAGCCGGCCCGCAGCCGACCCCCGAGCAGCAGCGCCACCAGCGGCGACAGCCAGCCCGAGAGCTCGAAGTGCGAGACATAGCGGCTGCGCGCCGGAGCGAGGGGGACGACGTCGTGGCAGCGCCGGCTGGCGAGCGCGCCGAGCGGCGTCGGTCCGATGCCGTAGCAGAGGTGGCGGCCGGGGTCGTGCTCGAGCACGCGCTCCCGCTGGGGCTGCGCCCAGAAGGGTAGGACGCGCACGCGCATGTCGATCGGATCGCCGATGGCCAGCGTCGAGACGCAGCGCACCACGAACGGGTTCCACTCCGGGTAGCGCGGGAGGTCGCAGACCACCTGCCACACGCGTGCGGCCGGCGCCTCGACCTCGTGCGAATGCTCGAGCACCCAGGAAACCGCTTCACCCTCCTCGTCGCGTCGCGCATTCTACAGCGGACGACGACCCGCCGGCGCGACCGAGGGGTCGGCCGACCCGAGGGCCGGGCCGGGGGGTGGGAAGCGCGCCCTGGGCCGGGCAAGCTCCCCGGCGCGCCCGAGCGAGGAGGCGACGATGCTGGCCTGGCGTGTCCACGAGTACGGGGCCCCGCGCGACGTGCTGCGTCTCGAGGAGGTTCCCGCTCCCGAGCCCGGCGAGCGCGAGGTGCGCGTACGGGTCGCGGCGATCACCCTCAACTACAACGATCTCGACGGCATCCTGGGCCGCTACCGCACCGTGCGGCCGGGCCTGCCCTTCATCCCCGGGATGGAGGTGCTCGGCGTGGTCGACGCGGCGGGCCCCGGCGCCGAGGAGTGGGTCGGCAGGAGGGTGTGCGCGATCCCGAACGGCGCCTTCGGCGGCTATGCGGAGCTGGCGGTGTGTCCGGCCGCCTCGGCCTTCGTCATGCCCGCCGACCTTCCCGACGAGGAGGCGGCGGCGATCTACTTCCCCTTCCACCTCTCCTGGCTGGCGCTCTTCGAGCGAGCCCGCCTCGCAAAGGGGGAGAGTGTGCTGATCCACGCCGCCGCGGGCGGCGTCGGCTCGGCGGCAGTGCAGCTGGCGCGCCACGCCGGCGCCCGGGTGTTCGCCACGGCCGGCAGCGAAGCGAAGCTCGCCCTGTGCCGCGAGCTCGGTGCCGAGATCGCGATCAACTACCGCGAGCAGGACTTCGCCGAAGTGGTGAACGAGGCCACCGGCGGGCGCGGCGTGGACGTCGTGTTCGACTCCGTCGGCGGGCCGGTCACGGCCCGGTCGTTCCGCTGCATGGCGATGCACGCGCGTCTGCTGGCGGTGGGGTTCGCCTCCGGGATCGAGGCCGAGGACGAGACGGCGCTCACCCCGCGCCCGCTGCTCTTCGGCAACTTCTCCCTGCTCGGCGTCTGCCACGCCTACGTGGAGGATTCGCTCGCGTTCCGGCGCGCCACCGGCTTCAACTTCCCCTCCCACGCCGATGGCGAGCGCCTGCACGAGCAGGTGCTCGACCTGCTGCGCAGCGGCGCGATCCGGGCAGTGGTCGGGCAGCGCGCGTCCTTCGCCGACCTGCCCGCCGCCTTCGACGCCATCTCGAGCCGCGAGAGCACGGGACGCACGGTCATCGCGCTCGGCGGGTAGCATCGCGGCTGCCTCGCGCGCCGTTCGGAGGAGCGATGATCACCGTCTACCATCTGCGCAGGTCGCGTTCGGAGCGTGTACTCTGGCTGCTCGAAGAGCTCGGGCTCGAGTACGAGATCGTCGCCTTCGATCGCGACGCCCAGTCGCGCGCGCCGGCGGCGATGCGCGAGATCCATCCTCTCGGCAAATCGCCGGTCCTCGGGGACGGGGAGCTCGTGCTGGCCGAATCGGGCGCGATCGTGGACTACCTGGTGACGCGCTACGGCCGCGGTCGTCTGGCGCCCTCGCACGACGACCCGGCGTGGCCTCGCTACGTGTTCTGGCTGCACTTCGCCGAGGGGTCTCTGATGCCCTGGCTGGTGATGGACCTGCTCGTCACGTCGGGCATCGTCCCGGGCGTGGATCCCGGGCCGCTCGCGCCGATGCTCGCCCAGGAGATCGCGCGGACCGTGCAGTGGATCGACGACGAGTTCGAGGGGCGCGAGTTCGCCGCCGGTGACGCCTTCAGTGCCGCCGACGTGATGCTCACCTTCGCACTCCAGACGGCGAAGGGGCGCGGCGCTCTCGAGGGCACGCGCAACCTGGTGCCCTATCTCGAACGCATGACCGCCCGCGACGCCTACCTGCGCGCCGAGCGGAAGGCCGCCTAGCCTCGGCGCGAGACGTCCTTCTCGTACCAGCTCACGTCCCGATAGCCGCCGAGCTTGAAGCCCACCTCGCGGTAGGTGCCGGCTCGTCGGAAGCCCAGGTGCTCGTGCAGTGCGATGGAGCCGGGATTGGGAAGGGCGATTCCGCCGTAGGCGCGGTGAACACCGGCCTCGGACTGGAGGACCTCGAGCAGCGCCGTGTAGAGGGGCTCGCCGAGGCCTTGCCGGACGAAGGCGGGGTCGAGGTAGATCGTCGTCTCCACCGACGACGCGTAGGCGGGCTTCTGCGCGAACGGCCGGCTCGACGCATAGCCGATCGGTCGCCCGTCCCGCTCCGCCACGAGCAGCCGATGGGGGCCGGTCGGCGCGAAGGCCTCGAACCAGGGAAGGCGGTCCGCGACGCTGAACTCTCGCGTGTCGAAGGTGACCCAGGTGGTGAGGACGTAGTGGTTGTAGATGCGGACCAGCTCGGGCAGGTCGCGGCGCTCGGCGGTGCGGATCGCCGCGGTCCTCATGCATCGTCTCCCACGGGACGGAGCGCCTCCCGGAGCACGCCCGCGGTGGCCTCGGCGATGCGCGGGGCCTGGCTCGCTCGCGAGCCGGCGACGTTCAGCACCCGGGGTCGCGTGGTGGCGAGCCAACTCCGGAGCCGGGCGATCGTCTCCCCGGGTCCACATGCTTCCAGGTCGAGGCAGAGCAGCGGCTTGCCGAGAGAGCGGGCGATCCGGGCGGTCAGCGCGGAGCCCCCGCTCGGCGGTCCGAAGCTGAAGACGACGGTGGCGTCGGCGTCGAGCACGTTGAGTTGCGTGCGCTGCGCGTAGTCCTCGGAGTCCGCCTCGACCAGCCCCTCGTAGCGGGCCGGGATCGCCCCGTCCTCGGCGCGGCGCCCGCGCGGAACCCAGCCGCCGGCGGCAATCCCGAGCTCGCGGGCAGTGTCGAGGGCCGCGCGATCGGCTCCGGTCTGACCGCCGGAGACGATCCGTTCGACCCGGGGCGGAGATTCGCAGCGTCCCATCACGGCGTGATTCTCCAGCCCGGCGGCCGTCAGCCCGACTGCCTTCGGATCGAGTCCAGCCACCGCTCGGCCTCGCCGCGGTCGCGGCACACCCTCGTGGCGGCGAACTGCTCGCGGGCGAACACCTCGAAGACGCGGAGCATGCCGTAGAGGGCGTCGCGCCCGGCGACGATCGCGCACGCTCCCCACTCCACGCGGGAGCTCCCCACGGCCTTCGCGACCCGCTCGAGATCGGCGCTCTGAGGCAGGGTCTTCACCTGGTCCACGTCGAGGAGCACGTCCAGCCGCGCGGGCAGCGAGGGTAGGGCCTCGAGCTCCTCGAAGTGCGCCAGCACGTGTTCTAGGTGGATCTCACCGCTGCAGGTGGTCTCGATGAAGCCGCGAGCGCGGTCGATCCGGTAGGACACGGGCATGGGCGCCGTTACCTCCGCACGGCGGATGGAGCGGCCAGGGGCAGGACCGAGCCAGACCCAGCATAACACCTTAACGCGCACAGGGGTGCTTTCCGGATCCGTCCGGCTGCGTCGCCGCTAGCGAGACCCCAGGGCTAGCGAACCAGCCGGGCGAACACCAGCAGCTGCTCCCGCTCGGCTTCCGCGATCTCTCCGTCGCTGGCGATCACCGACTCGATCGCGCGCAGGAAGCTCGTGCGGTGCTCCCTCGGGACCAGGGCCGGATCGACCGATTCGGGCGGCGGCGGCTCCGTCAGCCATCCCTCGACCTGGCGCCGCTCGCTCTCGTCCAGCTGCAGGCGGCGCATCAGCTGCGACACGTACTCCCGCTCTTCCGGACGGATCTCGAGATCGGCCCAGGCGAAGGAGCACACGAACTTCAGCAGCAGCAGTCGATCCGATCGGCTGAGTTCTCGCACGGTGGACCTCGCGCGGGCTTGGGGAGAGCGCTACGCGGAGTGAGTCCAGGGGTCCCAGTCGGGGGGCATCTCGATCCGACCATCGGAGTCCACGCGACACGAGTCCCGCACCTGGTTGCGGATCTGATCGGCGTTCAGCTCCGGATGGTCGTAGATGACGGCGAGCACGCCGTAGAGGTAGCGCTGTACCGCCGCATAGCTCCTCTCGTCCCGGACGAGCTGGCGCTGCTCTTCGAGCGTCGTCCCACGGTCCTTATCGGCGGCGAGCCGATGGAAGGTGCCCGCGAGCTGCTCGCAGCTCTCGTCGGGCTTGGGCAGCATGTGCCCGCAGCCCAGCAGAAGTGACGTCAGCAGGCACGCCGCGGCCGACGGCAACGGGGTCCGGCGCTTCATGGTTCGTGCTCCCTCCCGACGGAACCGACTCGAGAGCAGCGTAGTCTCACGAGCGTCGTTTCGAAAGGATCCCGCGGCCAGCGTCTCGGAATTCCCGGACGGCGACGACGAGACCGGTGGATCGGGCTCAGCGCGGCCCGCCTCCCGGGAGATCGGGAAGCCAGATCAGGTCGGTGACACCGGGGTCGAGGTCGCACTGGGACAGAAGGGTCGTGAGCTGTCCGCGGTGATGGGTCTGGTGGTTGAAGAAGTGGACCACCGCCACCCACATCGGGTACGTCCGGGTCTGGGGTCGTGTGATGCTCGTAGAGGTGAGCGTTCCGGCCATCCGTTCGGGGGTGAGGGTCCGCGCCCAGTCCGAAATCTCCCGGTCCGTGCGCCGGCGCTCCTCGGCGAGCTCCGCGAAGTCCGAATGGAGCTCCTGGTCCAGGGAGGCGACTCGGAATTCGGTACCCCGGAAGCGGCCGAGCCAGATCCGGTCACCGAGCAGGAGGTGATTGAGGGTCCCGTGGATCGATCGGAAGAACGCCCGACGGTCCACCTTGCGCTCGGCGTCCGGGAGCGATGCGCAGCACGCGTAGAGCCGCTCGTTCATCCACGCGTTGTAGCGCGCTATCGTCACCGCGTAGGCAACCGCGTCCATCGTCCATTCTCCTCTTCAGAGCGTCGGCACTCCGGGAACCCCCAGCCAGGAGGACCGGAACAGGAAGAACACCGCGCCGAGGATGCACAGGGCCGCCCAGAGATCGTCGAGGGAAAGGGGCGCCCGCATGTAGAGGATCGAGAACGGCGCGAACACGGCCAGCGAGACCACCTCCTGGAGGATCTTGAGCTGAGGCAGCGTCAGCGCCGTGTAGCCGATGCGATTGGCCGGAACCAGGAACTGGTATTCGAAGAACGCCACACCCCAGGCGATGAGCGCCACCGTGTACCAGGGCTTCGTCGAGAGGTCCCGGAGGTGTCGGTACCACGCGTAGGTCATGAAGGAGTTCGAGACGACGAGCAGCAGTGCAGCCTGAAGGGCAGCCGGCACGGGATCTCCCGTTGCGGTCCGGGTCCGGACCGGAGGCGGAGCACAGGCCGGCTCCGGTCGTCCTTCGACGGACCCGTTCTGTTAGTCGGTTGCACCGTGCCTCATGATCCAGCTCTCGAAGGCGCCCGGGCCGCGCCCGATCCGCTCGTGCCAGACCACCCCGAAGCCGAGCCGACGGTAGAAGGTCACGTTCTCGGGCCGCTGCGTGGAGAGCGCCACCGCCAGGCCGGGCTCCTTCCCGGTGACGAGCCGGAGCTGCTCCCCCAGCAGCTGGCTGCCGACGCCGGTTCCGCGCAGCTCCTTCCGCACCACCATATTGTTCAGGTACCAGTAGGGGCGGTCGGTCAACGACCGCGCGAGGTGACGCTCGATGGCGCTCGTGACCTCGAACAGGCGCCGGACACCGCCCGCTCCCAGCCGCAGGGGGGCCGCCAGCAGGCCGGCCCGCAGCTTGGCCAGGAGTCCGATCCCCGGAGCGTCCGAGCGCGTCCAGAAGCCCATTGCCTTCACGACGAGTCCGTCGGCGAGATAGAAGCTCGCGCCCAGGTCGGGCTGCAGACGCAGGTTCCCACCGAGCAGCCACTGGAGCTGCGCTCGGCGTCGCGCCGGATCCGGGCAGATGTAGCTGTGGGCGGGATTGGTGAAGAAGGCATCGGCCAGCAGCTCGGCGGCGGACGGCAGCAGGGCGGGAGTCAGCGACGCGTGGGGTGCGGGCATGGCACGACGCTTCGGACGGCGCGCTAGGGCTCGAAGTCGAGCTCGACGCGGAACCCCTCGCTCGGTCCGCGCGGCGGGCAGTATCGCCACTGCCGCAGCGCGGAGACCGCCGCGTCGTCGAACACGCCCGGCGGCCGCGACTCGACCACGGCGATGTTGTAGGGCTTTCCCGTCCGGTCGAGGCTGAAGGTCAGCGCGACGTGGCCGGACTTGCCACGCGCCTCGGCGGAAGTGGGGTACTTCGGCGGCACCCGCACGCTGTAGGCCCGCGATCCGTCGGGAAGCGTCGTACCGCAGGCGCGGCTGGTGGATCCAGCGGGTCCCGCGGCGGAGCTGCAGCCAGACCCGAGCGCTGCGCCCGCGAGCAGCGCGCCGATCGCAAGGGCCGGCAGACGCAGGCGGGCGGGCCTTCCGGTCACGGATTGCGTTCCGTCCTACTTGCCGCGCGCCGCAGCGAGGCCCAGCCCCGCGCCGATCAGCAGCGTCCCGCTGATGCGATTCTGGATGCGCACCCGGCGAGGCGTGCCGAGCCATCGCCGTGCCCGCGCTGCCGCCAGGGCGTAGCCGAAGGAGATACCGATCAGCAGGGCGACGAAGGTGCCGCCCATCGCGAGGAGCTGCCCGGCCACGGGTGCGGAGGGATCCAGGAAGGGCGGGAAGAAGGCGGCGTAGAACACGAGGGCCTTCGGATTCGTGGTGTTGACGGCGAATCCCTGGAGGAACAGCGATCCAGCGCTGCGCGGAGTCGGAGCCGCGGGGGCGAGCGCGGCCTCGGGATCGGTGCACCATTTACGGACACCCAGCCACACGAGGTAGGCGGCTCCGCCCAGCTTCACCCAGGGGAACACGTGCTCGAGCTGGCCGAGCAAGGCCGCCACGCCGACCGCCGTCACGGCGAAGAAGAGACTGTGGGACATCGCGATGCCGAGGATCGTGTAGAGCGACCGCCGCTGTCCGAAGGTCATCGCGTGGGCGACGACGACCAGGACGCTGGGCCCGGGCACGACGATCAGGAGCGCCGAGGCGAGGAAGAAGGCAATGTAGGTCTCGGTCGACACTACGCTCCATGCTACCGGATCGCCGCCGGCGTCAGCCCTCGTCGAGGGATCGCTACTCCAGCTGGTAGGCGATGGAGATGCCGTCGACGAGGGGCTCCTGGAGCACGATCTGCCCCTTCGGCTCGTGGGAGACGAGCAGCTCGCGGTCCCCGAGCCACTTCACGGAGACGCTTCCACCCCCCTCGACGATGAAGGCGTTGCCGGCGTCGTCGGGTGGTGCGGACCCGGACGGCAGGATCGCTACGTGGACCGCATTGGTGGTGATCGCGCGGCAGGTCCGCACGAACACCCAGGCGGAGTTGTGGCCGTCGGGAGAGGCGATCTCGACGTGCGAGGAGTTCTCGCACAGCCCCACGTCTCCGCACGCGAGCGCGAACAGCCCCGCGATCCCGAGCATCCATCTGCGCATGGAGCCCAACGGTACCACGAGCGCGCCTCCCGCAATCTCGTCCCACGGCGACTTGGAGCCGACGAAGAGGGGCCCTCGACGCCGGGCCGGACCCCACCGCACCGACCGCTGCCGCGAATCATCCCCCGCCGCCCGAGGCGCTGGTCGGATCGGCGGTCGCCTGGAAGTTTCGGACGCTCACCACGGAGCACCAGAGGAACAGCGTGCCGACGAGCAGGCGCTGCCACAGCCCCGTGGACGAGCTCGATCCGATCGAGGTGAACAGGGCGACGAGCAGACACGCCGCGGCGACGCTGGAGACGGCGGAGTAGGCCGAGAGGGACCGCCAGGCGGGAAGGCGACGGAAGACGCGGGCGGCGAGCGCGCTGGCGACGATGGCCGACACGAACGCCGCGACCGACACGCCGTCGTGCAGGGTGGGCTGGTCCTGCGGGCAACCGGGCTCGCAGTGCGCCAGTCCCGCGACGGCCGTGCCGAGCCCGAACAGTCCGACGAGCGCCGCGATCCCCCGCGACCCCGGTCCCGGCGGCAGCAGGAATGCCAGGGAAGCCCCGAAGCCCGCGATCAGGAGGCCCGCCGGAACGAAGCCGGCGAAGTTCATCCAGGCCGCGTTCGGGGTGCCGACGGCGCCGAGCTCGCTGATGAACTGGGACACGTGGCCGTAGTCGGGGCGCAGCGAGCCGCACACGATCAGCGCGATCACGAACAGTACCGGCCCTGCGATGCCGCCGAGCGTGAGCCACCTCACGGCCCGGGAAGCTAGCGAACACAGCTCCCGCGTCTCCCCGTCCGACGACATCCGTGTCGCGCCCGGCGCTGGAGCCAGGGCGTCGTCCATCCGCGCCGGTGCTAGCTTGCCGGGGTGTCGCGAGGTCGAGCGCTCGCCGTCGCCCAGACGATCCCGAGCCGGGGCGACGTCCGCGCAAACGTGGAAGAGCACGTGCGGCTCGTCCGCCTCGCCGCGGAAGAGCGGGCGGAGGTGCTGGTCTTTCCCGAGCTCTCGCTGACGGGCTACGAGCTCGATCTCGCCGAAGAGCTGGCCTTCTCCACGGATGACCCACGCCTTTCCCCGCTCGTCGAGGCGGCGGCGGCGTGCTCCACGACGCTCGTCGTCGGGGCTCCGGTCCGAACGGGTTCACGGCTCCACATCGGCGCGTTGATCGTCTCTCCGGATGGCGCGGTGGCGCTCTACACGAAGCACCATCTCGGAGCCTTCTCGAGCAGCGCGAGCGTCGACGGCGTCGTGCCCCCACCGGAGGCGACCTTCTTCCATTCCGGGACCCTGAACCCGCTCGTCCAGCTCGGCGACGGCACCGCGGCGGTGGCGATCTGCGCGGACACCGGCCGGCCGTCTCATCCGCGAGAGGCCGCTGAGCGAGGCGCGACGACCTACCTCGCGAGCATGTTCGTCATCCCGTCCGAGCTCGAGCGGGACCTGGCGAAGCTCGAGGAGTACGCGCGGCTTCACGCGATGACCGTCGCCTTCGCGAACTACGGTGGTCCCACGGGTGGACTCGCCTCCGGCGGACGCAGCGCGATCTGGTCCGCTCGGGGCGAGCGGTTGGTGCAGCTCGGAACGGCCGGCGCCGGGGTCGCGATCGCCGGCGAAGGCGATGGTGTCTGGCATGCCAGGACGCTCGCGCTCGGCGGCCCGGACGCCGCCGTCGGGTGTCAGCGGGCGGCGCCCCGATCGGGAGATCCCGCTCGCGTCAGGTGATGGCGGAGGAGGGCGAGGCGATCGTTGCCGAAGAACAGCTCTCCGCCTGCGACGAACGTCGGCACGCCGAACACCCCCGACGCCAGCGCCGTGTCGATCTCGTCCTCGAGCTGGCGGCGCGTTCCCTCGGCGCGCAGCTCGCGCTCGAAGTGGTGGGCGGGCATTCCGCAGGCCTCGCACCGGCGCAGACACTCGGACTCGTCGATCCGCGCCACCGAGCCGTCGAACATGGCCGAGAACAGCTGGTGGCTGTAGCTCTCGACCTCGCCGAGGCGCTTCGCTGCCGTGCACGCCAGAGCGAGGAGCTCCGGGTCGAACTCGACCCTCCCGCGCGGCTCGACGAACGAGATGCCGTAGAGCGACGCCCACCGCGCGGCGTCCCGCTCGCGGTAGGACCACTCGTACTGACCCGAGACGGGGGGACCCTGGAACGGGCTGGTGCCGCGGCGCGCCAGGAGCCGGACGCTGTTCAGCGGTCGCCAGTCCACGGTGCATCCCGTGTCCGCGGCGATCCCCGCGATCTGCGACGACGCCAGGTAGGAGTACCGACTGCCGATCGAGTAGTAGAAGTCCACGCGCACCGCTCGGGGCTCCGACGCTCACGCCGTTCCGTTCAGCGAACCACTCCTTGCTCGACGAGCCGGGCGTGCAGCTCCTCGACTCGGCGCCGATTCACGCCCATGTCCCCATAGCCCACACGCGACGACGAGCGGACGGCGATCAGACCCTGGTCGGTCCGGAGCTGGAGCTCGAGGTCGTCCACGAAGCCGAAGATCGCACTCGAGCACTCCGCGTGTAGGTAGTCCGGCGTCGCGGTGATGATCCTCGTACGGGGGAGGTCGGCCACCGCTTCGCGCGCGACCCGCCACGCCTCGGGAGCCGGAGCGGCCAGCTCGAATGCCGGGACCCGATGGGAGGAGTCCGCGGCATCGCTGGAGACGCAGTGGGGCGGACCCGGGCACGGACCGAGGACGGATCCGCGCACGCCGAGATCGTCCGGCCGCGCGCCGGCGCAGGAGAGCAGGAATACCGCCCAGATCGCCGCCGCTCGTCCCCGACTCGTCAGCCCCGTCCGCTGCGTCATCTCTGCGACCCACCCGGCGCGGGGCATCTCCCGAAGGGACTCACGGCGCGTCCCCCTGCTCCCCGTCGCAGTCGGCCAGGTCGAGACGGTAGAACTTCGAGTCCACCTCCATGATCGGGAAGGAGGGGGGCAGTCGGTCTCTCGCGATCTCGGTGAAGCCGTGCTTCTCGTAGAAGCGGTGCGCCGCGAGGAACAGCGGCGTCGTTCCGAGAAGGATCTCGCGGAGCTCCTTCTTCCGTGCCCACGCCAGGAGTGTCTCGAGAAGCCGATAGGCCGTGCCGTGCGCGCGACCGCGGAATTCCGGGTGGACGAACATCTTGCGCAGCGCGCCTCGCCCCTCTCCGATGTCGAGGAGCGAGATGGTTCCGACGACCCGGTCCTCCACCCGCGCGACCCAGAAGTTCCCGGCGGACCTCTGGTAGTAGGCCGGGATCTCGCGCAGGTCGGGCTGCTGCTCGGCGGTGATCTCGATACCGAACTCGCGTCGCTGGATTCCCACGATCAGCTCGACGACGGGGGACTCGAACTCACGAGAGAAGGGGACGATTTCCATCGCGATCACGCGCGTCCTCGGCGTCCCGCCAGCAGCAAGGCGCCGGACAACGCCAGGACCGGGAGCCAGATGTAGAGAGCTTCGACCTCGAGGATACCGACGACCGAGGCGTCGATGCCGATCGGAGAGACCGGCAGCGGCCGAACGGGAGCGAAGAAGCGCCGAGACGAGAAGGGCAGAAGGAAGCCGACGCCAAGGCCACCGTCCGTCAAGGAGTCGAGCATGCCGTGGGAAGCGGCGGCGACGAATAGCACGGCGAACAGCCGCCACCAGGCTCGAGAGCAGGGCGCGAGCGTGCGGAACTCGAAGCGAGCGACGAGACCGGCCAGGAGCGCGGCGAAGACGAGCGAGTGAGAGAGGCCGCGATGTCCGAGGGCGTGTCCGTAGGGGATGCCGAAGCGGAAGGCGAGCACGTCGAGATCGGGAAGGACCGCGACCACCGCCGCCGCGAGCGCCAGACGGCCGCGCGAGACGCCCGGGGGTGCCAGGGGAGCCAGCGCGGAGCCGACCACCGCGTGGGTCAGGATCGTGGCCACGGGGCGATGCTACCGGCAGCGGGAGCCGATCGGAACGAGGGCTATCGCGTCGGGCCTGTCGCTGCCGCCGCTGCGGTCGGGAGTACCGAGCGGAAGTCCGCTGCGACCGGGTCAGGCGGCGGGCCACCCCGGGCCTACCAGTGACGCCACGGCGATGTTCAGGAGCGTGAGCAGCAGGCTGCCCAACAGCGCGGGACCGAAGCCCTGTATCCGGATACCCGGCACCAGCGCGGCCGCCAACCACAGCATGAGCGCGTTCACGACGAACAGGAAGAGCCCGAAGGTGAGGATGGTGAGGGGTAGGGTGAGCAGGACCATGACCGGTCGAATCAAGGCATTCACCACACCCAGGGCGAGGGCGCCGAGAATGGCCGAGCCCCAGCCCTCGACCTGGACTCCCCGGACCAGGTTCGCCACGAGGAGCAGCAATCCGGCCGTGACCAGGACGTGGACGAGAAACGGGAGCATGGACACCTCGATGCTCCGGGCCGGAGCTCGGTCGTGCAAGGAAACGGTGCGACGCCTGCGCCAGCGCACAGCTCGACGCGTCGCGCAAGGAAGATCGACGCCGGAAGGCTACCGAAGGCCGCAGCTCGGTGCTGCAAAGGCCCCGCTGACGGAGGGAATCGGGACCGTCGAGGTGCCAGCCAGACGATCGGCGATCATGCCCAGCACGCGCGGGGAGAAGAGCAACCCTACGTGCCCGATCTCGGGAATGCGCACGACCTCCTCGTGCCCAGCAAAGACACGGGGCACGACGAGATTGTCCGAGCCCGCGACGACCGACAGGAAGCGCACCGCGCTCGCTCGTTGCCGCGACGCCTCCAGCCGAGCGAGGAGCGAAGAATCGGGTCGCAGATCACGGCCGACCCGCGACGCAACCCAGTAGGAGTTGTAGGTCCCCTGATGGGGCGTTGCGAGCGTGATGCAATGATCGACGCGTCGAGCTCCCCCGAGCTGTTGCAGGTAGACACGAGCCACCAGGCCTCCCAGGCTGTGGCAGACCAGGTCGATGCGCCCCCCGCGCACGTGGCGTCTCAGGTAGTCGCGCAACGCGATCGCGCCCCGCTCCACGCCGTCGCTGGAGCGGTAGTTGAAGGAGAGGACCTGAGGAAACCCGCGCCAACGGAGGTAGCCGGCCAGGGGCAGCAGGGTGGAGCGATTCGCGAGATAGCCGTGAACCAGCACGACCGTTCGCTGAGCGGGCTTTCGAGGCGTCGAGCGTCGCGACGCCCTGAGGCCGAAGGGGTAGAGCGCTCCCGCCGCCACGAGGGCGAGCGATTCCCGCGCCACGAGTCGCCAGGCGGGTTGCTCCGATGCGGGGAAGTCCTCGATCATGAAATCCCTCCACCTCCCGGGTCCGGCAGCGGGAGACCCCTCTCAGGCGGCTTGCGCGCGCGAGGCGTGTGCCAGAGCCCACCAGCCCACGACCGGCGTGACCATGAAGGCGAGCATGGCTGCCCACACGGCCTTGAAAGCGACGAACGAGGGCACGGAGAACGGCTGAGCCTGGCCCAGGCTGAGCGCCCAGACGAGCGGTACCGCGCCGAAGAGAACCCCGCCGGCGCCCAGGAGCAGACCTCGCGTCGAAGAAGAGCGCTGAAACCAACGCGAGTGAGGCAGCTGGCCGGGCGGAAGGGGCGGCACCTTGCCCGAGCGCACGTGGCGCGCCACCACTCCGCTGACGATGACGCAGGTCAGGAAGGGGAGCAGGAACGCCGTGGCGAGGAGATCGACGCCGATGCTCGATTCGCCCCAGAGGGGGACGTCCGTGGCCGAATGAAACAGTGCCCAGGCGATCAGGCCATTGAGCACGAAGTTGAACACCGATGGAATCGCGGCCTGCTCGATGACGAGGAACCTGCGATGTCGATCAGACAGTTCCACGAGCGTGCCCTCCTCGAGGCGCCGGGAAGGATGCTAACACGAATCGAAGAACGGAAGCGTTGATTCGAGCAGGTTCTCCACCGGCCGTTGGACTCCTGCACGGCGAGATGCGGCGGTCGGCCTTCTACGG
>CAZZFT010000064.1:0-26668 GCA_964653555.1 uncultured Spirochaetales bacterium
CGTCGATCCGCGTGCGCGCCAGCCCGCTCTTGGCGAAGCACTGGGCGGCCGCCGCCAGGATGCGCAGGCGGCGCTGCTCGACACCGGGGGAGCGTTGGACGGAGGGTCGTGTCACGGCCACGGGCGGGGAAATTAGACGAATTCGGCTCGAATCGTCAATTTCGTATATCTCGGGCCCGCGTGTGCGGGGGCTATGCTGCGCCGCCGTGTGGCGGTCGCTGCTCCAGTTCACGCTGCTCGGGTTCGCCCTGTTCGCGGCCGATCGCCTCTGGTGGAGCGGTGGGCCGCCGCCGCCGGTGGTGATCCCGGCGGAGCGGGTCGCGGCCCTGCGCGGCGAATTGACGCGCACGCTCGGCCGCGCTCCCACGCCCGAGGAGATCGATCGCGCGCTCGGCCCGGAGGTGGACGACGAGCTGCTGTTCCGGGAGGCGTTGTCCCGGGGCTACGAGCGCGACGACCCCGTGGTTTACCGGCGGCTGGTCCAGAACCTGCGCTTCGCCGGAGCAGCCGAGGAGCAGGACGACGACGCGCTCTTCGAGCAGGCGCTCGCGATGGGCATGCACGAGACCGACGTCGTCGCGCGGCGCCGGATGATCCAGCGGCTGCGGCTCGATCTGGAGGCGGCCGCTCCCGTCGATCCGCCCGACGAGCGGGAGCTGCGCGCCGCCTACGAGAGCGAGCCCGAGCGCTACCGCGCCCCCGCCCGCACCCGGCTCACGCAGCTCTACTTCCGCGGCGAGCACGAGGAGCGGGCGCGCCGCGTGCTGGTGCGGCTGATGCGGGAGGGGACCGCTCCCGACGACGCGCGCGAGGCGGGCGAGCCCTTCCTCCACCCGGCGCAGCAGCCGCCCCAGAGTCACCGCGAGCTGGCCGACCGCTTCGGCGCCTCCTTCGCCGACGGCGTCGACGCCGCGCCCGTCGGCGCCTGGTCCGGACCGATCGCCTCGGCCTACGGCGTTCATCTCGTCTGGGTGCAGGAGCGCGAGCCCGAGCGCGCACTCCCCTTCGAGGAGGTGCGCGAGTCGCTGGTCCACGCGGTGCGCGCAGAGCGGCGCCGCGAGGCCCTGGAGCGCGCCCTCGCCGCGCTGCGGCGCGATGTCTCCGTCGAGGTCGCGTCGGCCCCGACGGGCTGAGACGGCGCGCGCGAGCCGATCGGCGCGTCCCGGCTACTCGAGCAGGTTGGCGCGCAGCCGCTCGCGCAGCGCTGCGTCGACGCCGAGGGCGTCGCGCAGGTAGGCGTCGGTGCCCCCGTAGCGCTCGTCGATCTCGGCGAAGGCGGCTCCGAGATAGCTCTCGCGCGCCTCGAAGAGGGGCCGCACATCGTCGGGGTCGGCGCGGAACAGCGACACGATCCGGATCATCCGAAGCAGACCCCGCGCCTTGTCCTCGGTGAAGGCGTTCGTGAGCAGGTAGTCGTGGAGCGCCGTCTCGCGCGGCACATCGAGGGCGAGCAGCACCAGCGCGGCGCCGTAGCCGGCGCGGTCCTTGCCCGCGGTGCAGTGGAACAGCGTCGGGAGATGGTCGGGGTCCGCGAGGTCGCGCAAGAAGGTTCCGTACGTTTCGCGGAACTCGTCGACGAACGCGCGGTTGCCCTCGACGAGCCAGGCGGCGGCCTCCTCCGCCGAGACGTCCCCGGCCAGGAGGCGATCCTGGAGGTCGCGCGGGTCGAGGCCCTCGCCGGCGATCGGCAGCAGCACGACGCGCGGCCCCGTCGGCAGCCGGTCGGGGTCGCGCTCGCGCTCGGCCTCGGAGCGGAAGTCCACCACCTGGCGCAGTCCGAGCCGCCCGAGATAGGCGACGTCGGCGTCGCTGAGGTCGGCGAGCGCGTCGGAGCGATAGAGCGCGCCCCAGCGCAGCGACCGTCCGTCGCTCGTGGCGTAGCCGCCCAGGTCGCGCAGGTTGGCGGCCCCCTCCACGGGCAACCGCCGGTGGGACTCGCGCTCCGCCGACGGCAGCTCGGCGGGGATCGGCCGTTCCTCCGGGGGCGGCGCTTCGCGGCAGCCGACGACGGCGATCGCGGCGCACGCCAGGGCGCGGAGCGGCCGGGACACGCTGCGGGGACCTCTCATGCACGCGCACGGTACCCGAATCCGAAACTCCCCGGGCCGCGTACCGACGAGAGGGGCGCGGCGTGTCCGGCGCGCTGGCGTCCCGTCGGCGCCGAGCCTAGCTTCGCGAGATCGGACGAGAGGAAGCCCATGCGCCCCCACTCCCGCGCCCTGCTCCTCCCCTTCTTCGTCGCCGCGGCGCTGTCGCTCGCCTGCGCCGGCGTTCGCGTCAGCACCGACTTCGATCCCGGGATCGACTTCGCCCGCTACCAGAGCTTCGCCTGGCTCGACCCCCCGCTGCGCGAGACGTCGCAGTCCGAGACGCCGACACCCGGGCTCGACCCGCTTCTGCACAACTCGCTGGTCGATCAGCGGGTCCGCAGCGCCGTCGAGCAGGCGCTGGTCCAGCGCGGCTACCGCAAGGTCGACGCGCCCGACGCAGCCGACTTCCAGCTCCGCTATTCGGTCTTCTCCCAGGACGTCACGCAGGACGACCCTGTCTACGTCTCCGGGGGCTACGGCTGGGGCCGCTATCCCTACTACGGAACCGGCGTCGTCTACGGCGGCACCACGACCTATCAGCAGGGGACGCTGATCCTCGACGTGATCGATCCGCGGACGGAGCGCATCGCCTGGCGCGGCTGGGCGCCTTCGCGGACGAAGGACGGCTACATCGACCCCCAGCGGCTGGTGACGACCGTCGACGCGATCGTCGCGAAGTTTCCGCCGACGAAGGGGCCCGTCTATCCCGAGGAGTGACCGCGAGGAGTGACCGCGGCGACGGCGCTCAGCTGCGCAGGATGTACTCCGACAGCGGCGTCGAGTGCATGTCGGCGACGTCGGCGAACTGGTCGGTGTCCTCCATCACGCGGCGCAGCACCTCCTTGCTGCCGTACAGGCGTCGGGGATCGGTGTAGTCCTCGACGGTGCGGAAGCGCTCCCCGACGATCGCGCGGATCGCGGGCGCGCCGGGGGTCAGGGTGCGCGCCACCGCGTTGCGCACGTACTCCCAGCGCAGGGGGTGCAGCTCGAAGGAGAAGGGCGTGTGCACCTCGTGCCAGGCGCGGAAGAACTCCTCGTCCGACAGGCGCTCGGGCTTCGGGAACCAGGTGAAGTGGGTGACGCCCGGGCTGCGCTGGCCGTCGGGCCAGTCGCGATCGGCGCAGCGCTGGGGAACCGACTCGGTGACCAGGTAGCCGTCCACGCGCGAGGCCTGCTCCCGCAGCGCCGCCTCGATCGGCGCGCGGTCGTCGATGCAGTCGAGCCACACGTCGACCGCGGCCGACAGGGTCCGGCCCTCGCCCATCCAGATCGGCGGCTTCGGGATCTCGCCCGCGAGATCGGCGGCGCTCACCTTGAGCCGTCGGACACCGGCGGCGAGCAGCCGCTCGGCGACCGGGCCGAGCAGGGCGTCGCGGAAGGCCTCGATCGGGAGGTCGTCGTTCCTCCAGGTCAGATAGACGATCTTCTCCACGGACCTCTCTCCTCGTGAACGGGTCGAGCGACGATACCGCGCTCTCTCTCGACTCTGCCCGGCCCGCGGCGCCCGCCTGCGGCACAATCCCGGGCCATGAGCGACCTCGAAGCTGCGATCGCCACCGTCCGGGGCTGGATCGACGACGCCCACCGGGTGGTGGTCCTCACCGGCGCCGGGATCTCCACCGACTCGGGGATCCCTGACTTCCGGGGACCCCAGGGCGTGTGGACGAAGAACCCGGAAGCCGAGAAGATGGCGACGCTCTCCCACTACCTCTCCGATCCCGAGGTGCGCAAGCGCGCCTGGCGCACCCGCCTCGAGATGGGCGACTGGAACCTGGAGCCGAACGCCGGCCACCTCGCCCTGGTGACGCTCGAGCGGCGCGGCAAGCTCGACACGCTGATCACCCAGAACGTCGACGGCCTGCACGCGAAAGCGGGCAACGCGCCGGATCGCATCGTCGAGATCCACGGCACGCTGCGCGAAGTGATGTGCATGCAGTGCGACGAGCGCGCGCCGATGGAGCGCGCGCTCGCCCGCGTGCGCGCGGGCGAGCAGGATCCGCCCTGCCGCAGCTGCGGCGGCATCCTCAAGTCGGCGACGATCTCCTTCGGCCAGGGCCTGGTGCCCGAGGACCTGATGCGCGCCGAGCGGGCCGCCCGCTCCTGCGACCTGCTGCTCGCGGTCGGCAGCACCCTGGCCGTCTATCCCGCGGCGGGCGCGGTTCCGATCGCGAAGAGCCAGAGCGCGAGGATCGCGATCCTGAACGGCGATCCGACCGAGATGGACGATCTCGCCGACGCCGTCCTGCGCGGCTCGATCAGCGAGATTCTGCCGCGCCTGGTGGGCGCGGCGTCCTAGCGGATCGCCGCGCAGCGAGCGCGGCGAGCACGCGCGCGTGCTCGTCCTGGGTGAGGGAGAAGCGGCGGAACACCAGCATCGCCGCGGCGAAGCCCAGGAGCGGCATGCCGCCCGCCAGGAACGAGATCGTGTGCACCGCGAGCGGGCTCTGCCGCGGCGCGCCGGCCGCGAAGCCCGAGAGGTCGAGGGCGACGCCGACGACGCCGATCATCAGGCCCGAGGCGCACTTGCGCACCAGGTTCCAGGCCGCGAAGTAGGCGCCTTCCTTCCGCTCGCCTGTATCGAGCTCGTCGCGATCGATGACGTCGGCCTTGAGCGCCTGACCGAGGGTCGGAGCGCAGCCCGACGCGCCGCCGGCGACCAGGGCCGACACCAGCATCCTCCCGACGGTGCCCTCGCCGATCCACAGCAGCATTCCGAAGCCCGCGCCGGAGAGGGCCATCGCGAACTGCCACAGCGAGCGCTTGTCGTAGCGCTCGCCCAGCCAGATCCACACCGGGATCGAGAACAGGGCCGGGATCGAGTAGGCGATCAGCATCTCGGAGATCAGGTCCGGCTCGCGCAGCACGTGGCGCACGACGAAGGGGACGAGCACGCCGATCCCACCGACGCCGAGCTGCTCGACGCCGAACACGAAGAGCAGGATGCGCGCGTCGCGGTTGCGCCACACGTCGCGCGCGGCGCGCAGCGAGCCGATCGGAGCGCGCCCGGCGTAGTCGCGGCGCTCGCGGGGCAGCGCGGCGACGGTCCACAGGATGCACAGGCAGGTGACGAGGGCGGCCCCCGCGGCCACGGCGCCCAGACGCGCGCGCGCCGTGGCGAGGTCTTCGAGCAGCGGCGCGCCGAGCCCGAAGGCCGCGAACAGTCCGAGGGTGCCCGAGAGCTGGCGCGCGCCGAACACGCGCACGCGGTCGCGGCGGTGCTGGGTGAGCTCGGCGCCGAGTGCCAGGTGTGGCACCTCGAAGAGCGTGCACGCGGTGTAGAAGCCGAACACGGCGACGGCGACCCAGAGCGCGAGCGCGTCGCCCGCGAGGGCGACCGGTGGCGCCCAGGCCGCCGCCGAGAACAAGAGCAGCGCCGGGCACGAGGCCAACAGCCAGCTCTTGCGGCGTCCCAGCCGCGAGCGGGTGCGGTCGCTCCAGTAGCCCGCCAGCGGATCGGAGACGCCGTCCCACACCCGCGCACCGAGGAACACGAGCCCGACCAGCGACGCCGTGACCCCCAGCACCTCGGTCGCGTAGCTGAGGTAGCCCACCAGCATCAGCGCGAACAGGAAGTTCGTGCCGGCGACGGGCAGGGAGTAGGCCGCCAGGGTGGACCAGGACAGCCGCGTCGCGGCGTTCTTCTCCTCGCCCGGAGTCGCGTTCACGGTGGGCTCCCCTCGCGCGTGCGGGCGGACCGCATGTTCCACCGGCGCGACCGTCGGAGGCAAGGTGCGCGGGGAGCACCGTGCGGTACGCTTCGCGGGTCTGCGGTGGATCGGAGAGCCGCTCCGCCGGCGCCCGTTGGCGCGGCGCAGCACGACGGAATCGCCGAGCGATCGGACACCCCAAGGACCCGACGACCGCGCCAGCCGGCCTCGACCGCTTCGACTCCCCTGCCCGCCGCGGCGCAACGCCGAAGGCGAACAGGGGAGGTCACGGCATGGAACGGAGAGACGTCAGGTCCTATCTGGAGCAGAACCCGCCCGCGAGCCGCGTGGACGTGGACGCCCTGCTCGAGCGCTGCGAGCGCGCGGTGCGCCGCCACGTGCGCGAGGACGCCTGGCTCGCCGCCAAGGCGTACGCGCTCGGTCGGGCACGGCGCTGGCATGGCGAGTGGAGCGCGCCGGCGAGCGAGCGCTTCGTGACGGCCGAGGTGTGCCACGAGATCGCCCGCGAGCTCGCGCACGGAGAGCCGGAGCTGGCGCCTGGCGCCGAGGAGCGCCTCGTCGGCGGGCCGATGAAGGACGCGCTGTCGGAGGAGGCGTGGCAGAAGCTCGGCGAGTGGGTCCGCGAGCTGGCAGCCAGCGAGGAGCACCGGGCCTGGCGGGAGATCGTCCGCTACACGGACCACTGTGCCGGACACATCATCCGCCAGCAGGGGTTCACGCGCGAGGCCCGTTGGGACGCCCAGCACCAGTACGCGGCCCTCGCCGCTCAGGTGGCCCAGATCCTCGCCCACGACTTCTCGCTGCATGCCCACCCGCGGTGAGAGGTCGCTCTCGCACCCGCCGAGGTCCGGCTCGCGGATCGCCGCCGCCTTGCTGATCGTCACCGCCCTCTCCGCTGGCGCGTCGCGGGCCGGAGAGGGCGGCGCGGCCGGGCTGCGGGGGTGGATCTCGCTGCGCTTTCCCGGGGTCGAGTGGGTCACGACCGAGCGACTCGCCGAATGGATGGAGGCCGCTCCCGAGGCGCGTCCCGTGCTGCTGGACGCCCGGACCCAGCGCGAGTTCGATGTCAGCCGGCTGCGCGGAGCCCGGGGGGTCGATCCCGACGGCGACGCCTCCGAGCTCGGCGATCTGCCCCGGGACGCCACCGTCGTGGTCTACTGCTCGGTGGGGTACCGAAGCGCGGCTCTGGCGCGGCGCCTCTCGGCGGCCGGGTTCGAGCACGTCTACAACCTGGAGGGTGGGATCTTCCAGTGGGCCAACGAGGGGCGCCCGGTGTACCGGGACGGCGAACGCGTGCAGAAGGTCCACCCCTACGACGGGCTGTGGGGACGGCTGCTCGACGCGACCCTGCGCTCGGAGAGCTGACCGCGAGCGCCTCCGCGGTCCGCGTTCGGACTTGCACTTCCGCTCGGCGACGAACCAGAATGAGTCCGTGTCGGGGAGCCTCGATCGCGCACTGCGCCTGCAGCTGATCCAGTTCGTGTGCTCGTTTGCCTGGGCGGATCTCGAGGTGCGCGACGAGGAGCGCGCCTTCGTGGCCAACCTGGTGGACCGGCTCGCGCTCGATCCCGACGAGCGGCGGCAGGTGCAGGGCTGGCTCGAGCGGCCCCCGCCTCCCGAAGCCGTCGATCCGATGGCGATCCCCGCCTCCCACCGCAAGCTGTTCCTGGAGGCGATCGAGGGCGTGATCGCCGCCGACGGCGAGATCGCGACCGAGGAGAGCGAGGCGCTCGCGCTGCTCCAGGACCTCTTCAGCTGACCGCGCGCCGCCCGCCACGACGCTTCGCCTCGGCGACCGCGCGGTCGGCGAGGCGGGTGGGCTCGGGCAGCCGGAAGCCGCCGCCGCAGGCCAGCACCAGGCGCTCCGCCGTCGGCAGGTCGATGCGGTGGCCGACGCTCACGAACACGGGCCGGGTTTCGTCCCGGGTGCGCAGCGCCGTGCCGACGCGCTCCCCGCGATGGCGCAGGGGCGAGCGCCCGCCGCGGCGCGCGCCGGGCTCGGCGTACTCCCCGACGAGCACGCTCTTGGCGACGCCGACGCAGGGGAGGTCGCACAGCACGCCCAGATGGCAGGCGATGCCGAAGCGGCGGGGATGGGCGAGCCCCTGGCCGTCGACCAGCATCGCGTCGACCGGGCCGCGCAGGGTCCGCAGCGCTGCGAGCACGGTCGGCAGCTCCCGGAAGGAGAGCAGGCCCGGCACGTAGGGGAAGCGCAGCGGCCGCCGCGCGAGCGCCGTCTCCAGGACGCGGGCCTCCTCGAGGTCCCAGAGCACCGCCGCGGCGATGCACTGGGAGCCCACGGCCGCTGGGCGTCGGCCCCGCTGGGCCGCGAAGGCGCAGTCCACCCCGACGACGCGGCGCGGGAGGGGTCCGAGCGCCTGCACCCGCACGCGCTCGGCCAGCGCGCGCTGGATCGCCACGGCCCGGGCGGGCGTCGGGTTCCAGGCGTGGGGGGCGCGCGGGATCTTCAAGACAGGGACACTACAATGGCGCCATGGATCCCACGAAGGTCGTCGCCGCTTTCATCGCCGCCGTGCCGCGCCGCGACGTGGAGGAGCTGCTCGGCTTCTTCACCGAGGACGCGGTCTACCACAACATCCCGATCGCACCGGTGTCGGGGCACGCGGCGATCGGCGCCACCCTGCGCGGGTTCCTCGAGCCGGCCAGCCACGCCGAGTTCGAGGTGCTCGCGATCGCGCAGGTCGGGGACAAGGTGCTCACCGAGCGGATCGACCGCTTCACCATCAACGGGAAGTCGATCGAGCTGCCCGTGATGGGCACCTTCGAGATCGACGCGCGCGGCAAGATCCGAGCCTGGCGCGACTACTTCGACCTCGCCCAGTTCACGAAGCAGATGGGATGAGTGTCCGTCTGGTGAATGCCGCGGGCCGCGCGGGCCTGTGCGTGGACGGCCGCATCGTCGATCTCGAGCGCCGCTCCGAAGGGCGCTTCGCCCCGGACCCGATGGCGGCGCTCGCTCGCTGGGACGAGCTCTGCGACTGGGCGCCCGGCGTCGCCGCGAGCGGCGAGGACGCGCTGCTGGACGAGGCGCAGCTCGGTCCCTGCGTGCCGCGGCCGGCGAAGGTGTTCGGCGTCGGCCTGAATTACCGCGCCCATGCGGCCGAGGCGGGGCTCGAGGCCCCGAAGCAGCCCCTGATCTTCACCAAGTTTCCCAGCTGCCTGACCGGCCCGCGCGCGGACGTGCCGCTCACCTCCGAACGGGTGGACTACGAGGTGGAGCTGGTCGCGGTGATCGGGCGCCGCGGGCGGCGGATCGAGGAGTCGCGCGCGCTCGACCACGTTGCGGGCTACTGCGTCGGCCAGGACATCTCCGATCGCGCCCTCCAGTTCTCCGACAAGCCGCCCCAGTTCTCCCTGGGCAAGTCGGCCGACGGCTACGGACCGATCGGTCCGGCGGTCGTCTCCCTGGACGCCTTCGAGGACCCCGACGACCTCGCCCTGTGGTGCGAGGTCTCCGGCGAACGCCTCCAGGACGACCGCACCCGCGACATGATCTTCCCGGTCGCCGAGCTCGTGGCCTTCCTCTCGCGCTACTGCACGCTGGAGCCGGGCGACCTGATCTTCACCGGCACACCCTCGGGCGTGGGAAGCGTGCGGGACCCGCGCCGCTATCTCGTGCCCGGCGACGAGATCGCGAGCGGGGTCGAGGGGATCGGCGTCCTCCACAACCGGTGCGTCGCGGGGGACTGATCCGATGGCGATCGTCCTGGTCCGTCACGGCGAGACGGCGGGCAACGCGCGGCGCTTCCTGCAGCACCCGGACACGCCGCTCTCCGAGCGCGGCCTCGACCAGGCGCGGCGCCTGGCCGCGCGGCTGGCGCGCGGGCGCGTCGCCGCGATCGTGGCCAGCGACTACGCGCGCGCGCTCACGACCGCCGAGCACGTCCGCGACGCCAGCGGCGCGCCGCTGGCGATCGACGTCGGCCTGCGCGAGCGCAACTTCGGCGACCTGCGCGGCCGGCCCTACGCCGACCTCGACTTCGACCCCTTCGCCCAGGGTTACGTCCCGCCGCGGGGCGAGAGCTGGGAGGAGCTGCACCGGCGCGTGGACGAGGTGTGGGAGCGGCTGCACGACCGGGCGGCGGAGCTGGAGGGCGATCTCGTCCTGGTCAGCCACGGGCTCGTGCTGCACTCCCTGGTGTCGCGGCGGCTGGGGGTCGGCCCCGATCTCGTCGTTCCGGGGTCCTTCGGCAACACCGCCGTGACGATCGTCGAGCCCGCGCCGCCCTGGACGGTGACGGTCCTGGGATGCGTCGCGCACCTGGGCGACGCGGAGCTCCGCGAAGCCGGCGCGCGCGCCTGACGCGCCAGCCGCTCTACTCGCCGGTGAAGCGGATCTCGTCGGCGCCGCGCAGGTGGGCCGGAGTGATGACGTAGTCGCCGCCGAGCGACATCCTCGCCACCTTCATCGCCACGTCCCGGTTGCCCCACGTCCACAGGAAGGAGCTGCCCGCCAGCACCATGCCGCTCAGCGCGTAGACCATCTTGATCGGCCCGTAGGCCATGCTGATCAGGGCGCAGGCCGCGCCGATGCTGCCCTCCCGCACGAGGCTCGGATCCTCTCCCGCGGAAGCGGGGCTCCCCGCGAGCCAGAGCGCGATCGCAAGGAACGCAGCGCCGCGCCGCAAGGGCGAGGAACGCTGTTGCATGACATCCCTCTCGCGGGGGGCGGGTCGGCGGCATGGTAGGTCGGCCCCCGGGCGGGCGCACGGGGGAGCGGCGGGGCCGGCCAGGAGGCCGACTCGAGCGAGGCGGTCGACGCGCCGCGAGCCGAAGGCGCGCGAAGGCGGGCTCCTGCCGGGCTAGTCCGGGTACTCGATCCGGACCTTCCCCCCCACGCAGCGCGACTGGCAGGTGAGCACCCAGCCCTCTTCGAGCAGCTCCGGAGTGAGGCAGTCGTTGGCCGCCATCACCACCTCGCCGCTCGTCCGCCGGGCCATGCAGCAGGAGCAGTAGCCCTCTTCGCAGGAGAAGGGCGGATCGAGGCCGGCGCGCCGGGCGGCCTCCAGCACGCGCTCGCCGGCGCGGTAGGGCACCTCGCACTCCCGGCCGTCCAGGACGATCGTGATCGAGTTGGGCGCGGTCTCCTCGCCCGTCACCGGCGCCGGGGCCTCGCCCTCGTGATGGGGAGACAGGAAACGCTCGATGTGGATGAGCTCGCGCGGCACTCCGAGCTCGCGCAAAGCGTGCTCGACCGTGTCCATGAACGCGGCGGGTCCGCACAGGTAGCAGTCGCGATTGCGGTCGCCGGCCATCCAGCGCACGACGTCCTCGCGCGCCACGAAGCCGTCCACGTCGTCCAGCGAGTGGACGATCGACAGCCGGTCCGGGTGACGCGCGCGCAGCGCGTCGAGCTCGTCGTGGAAGATGATCGAGCTCCGGTCGCGGTTCGCGTAGACGAGCAGCACCTTGCGGCGGGTCGACACGAGCGCGGTCTTCAGGATCGAGATGCAGGGGGTGATGCCGCTGCCGCCGCTCCACAGCACCAGGTCGCGCTCCGGATCCGGGTCGAGGACGAAGTGTCCCGCGGGCGGAACCACCATCAGCGTCGAGCCGGCGCGGACGCGGTCGTTCATCCAGTTCGAGACGACGCCGTCCTCCACCCGCTTGACCGTGACCTTGTGCTCGGCGTCGACCTCGGGCGAGCTCGAGAGCGAGTAGCTGCGCACCAGCACCCGCCCGTCGAGCGGCACCTTGAAGCTCAGGAACTGCCCCGCCCGGTACGTGAACTCCTCGGCCAGCGGGGGCGGCACCTCGAACACGATCGAGGAGGCGTCCGGGGTCTCCTCGACGACGCGGGCGACGCGCAGGCGGTGGCAGTATCGGGTGTCCTCGCGCCACTGCTCGTCGGACACGCCCTGGGCGATTCGTTCGGACTCGATGTCGATCATGGGTTCATGGGCAGTCGGCCGCGCGAGCGGCCCAGGCTAGCCCAGCCCGACCTCGGGCGCGGATCGGCCCGGTCCCTCTTCGGCCGTCGACGGGGTGGCCGCGCGCCGCGCCCGCAAGGCGGCGAAGCGCAGGATCGCGGCGCCCCAGACCAGGGCCGCGAAGGGCAGGTAGCTCGGCGAGGTCGCGGCCCCGAGCGTCCAGTCGAAGGCGAACACGAACCACAGCGTGTGCAGCCCGGTCCGGTGCAGGATCCGCCAACGACGCGGTCCGAGCCAGCGCGCGGTCCGATCGAAGGAGGTGAGCGCCATGCCCGCGAGCAGCGCGTAGGCGAAGCCGCCGACCACCAGCGTGGCGGGGTCCACCTCGAAGGCGTCGCCCAGCAGCAGGGCGAGCATTCCGATCGCGAGCGCATGCAGACCGTGTGCCCAGGCGAAGCTCAAGCCGAGATGGCGCCGGTTCCGCACCAGCCAGCGCGAGGCGGGGGCCGGCCACAGGCGTCGCAGCGGCGCCGCGACGTAGACGGGCACGAACACCAGGAAGCTGGCGCGGGCCGTGAGGCGCACCAGGGCGCGCAGCCCCGCCTCGTCGGTGCCGAAGCCCGCGAAGGCGCCGGCGAACAAGGCGGTCAGCAGCACCGCCATCAGCCCGAACAGGCGCCAACCTTCGAAGACCAAGGCCGACCCCTACCGCTCCCTCAGATCGAGCACGGCGCCGTTGGGGAAGGTGTCGCCAGTCACCAGGTTCCACAGGTCGCGTGCGGTCGCTTCGGGATCGCGCAGGGCGCCGGCGCGGTGGAGCTCGCGGAAGCGCTCCACGGCGGGAAACGCCTCCTCGGTCATGCTGCGAATCTGCTCCTGCATGGCGGTCTCGATCACGCCCGGTGCCACGGAGAGCACCCGGCAGCGCCCGCCCCGTCGCTTCTGCTCCGCGCCCACGTTCCGGACCCACTGGTCGACGGCGGCCTTCCCCGCCCCGTAGGCCGACCATCCCTCGTAGACCGAGCTGGCCGCGCCCGAGCCGATGAAGAGCAGCGTGCAGGGGGCGTCGGTTCCCGAGGCGGCGCGCAGGAAGGCGTCGCCTAGCACCTGCGGCGCGGCGGCGTTCAGGAGCACCTGTCGCGCGTAGCTCTCGGCGTCCACCTCGCCGGCGAAGCCGATCGGGTCGAGCGTGCCCGCGCTGTGCACGAAGACGACGCGCTCGCCCGCGAAGCCCTTCATCTCCCGCTCGAACAGCGCCGCGACCTCGCGCCACGAGCCCGGATCGGCGAGGTCGGCGGGAAAGTGTTCCACGCCCGGGGCGCCACGCCGGCTGATGTCGAGGACACGCGCTCCGGCGTAGGGAACGGCGCGCGCCATCGCGAGTCCGATTCCGCTCGACGCGCCGGTGATGAAGACGAGGTGGTCGCTCACCGCCGGCAGTATAGGGGTGGCCCCTCCGCGGGGCGTCGCGCTCGAGACCGGCCGCGCGCCCGTGCCGGGCGGATTGCCCCACGCCTGCGAGCGCGGCGACTACTCCGACGGCGGCGTTCCGCCGATCAGACCGGAGGGTCTTTCGGGCCGGGGAGGGTGCCGCCACGGGCATCGCAGGCGTTCCATGCACGAGCTGCGCGTTCTGTGGATCGAGGACGGCCCCCTCGACGCGGGGCTCGGGAACGAGCTCCTGCGCGTCGCGGGCGTGGACGCGGTCGAGCGCTGCTCGTCGCTGCCCGCCGCCCTCGCGCGCGTCGAGTCGGGGGGCGTGCCGACTCCCACGGTGCTGCTCCTGGATGCCCGTCTCGCCGAGGGCGAGGCGCTCGAAGTCTTCGACCGCCTGGTCGCCGCGCAGCCGCCGCCCGTGGTGGTACTGGGACCCGAGGAAGACCCGGACCGCGCCCGGGTCCTGATCGAGCGCGGCGCCCAGGACTTCCTGGTGCGAGGGGAGACCTCGGGTGCGGCGCTGGCGCGATCGCTGCGGCAGGCGGCGCTGCGCGCCCAGGGGCTCGCGGCCCTGCGCGCGTCGCGCGACCGCGCGCTCCAGGTCGCCGACGCGCGAAGCGCCTTCGCGGCGGCCATCAGCCACGAGATCCGCACCCCGCTCAACGCGATCCTCGGCATGTCGGACCTGCTCGCCCAGACCCAGCTCGACCTCGACCAGCGCGAGTACGTGGAGATCTTCCGCCGCTGCGGCCGCTCGCTCCTGGGCCTGCTCGACAACGCGCTCGAGCTGTCGCGCCTCGAGAGCGGCCGCATCGATCTGGTCCGCGAGCCCTTCGAGCTCGACGCGCTGCTGCACGAGTGTCTGGAGTCCTTCGCCTTCACGGCTCATCGCAAGGGGCTCGCCTTGGTCGGCGAGGTCGCGGACGAGGCGGTCGGCACGGTGGTGGGCGACGAGGGACGCTTGCGCCAGGTGTTGTTCAACCTGGTCGGCAACGCGGTGAAGTTCACCGAGTCGGGTCGCGTCGTTCTGCGCGCCCAGCCCGCAGACGCGCCCGGCGAGATCGCGCTCGAGGTGGAGGACACGGGCATCGGGATCCCGGTCGAGCGCCACCGCGCGATCTTCGAGCGCTTCGTCCAGGCGGAGTCGGGCACCACCCGTCGCTACGGCGGCAGCGGTCTGGGACTCGCGCTGTGTCGGGAGCTCGCCCGGGCGATGGGAGGGCGCATCGACGTCGAGAGCGCCCCGGGCGCGGGCAGTCGCTTCCGGGTGGTGCTGCCGATCGCCGTCCAGCCCCGCGCCGCGGCGGGAGGCGATCTCGCGGGTCTGCGCGTCCGCGTGCTGCTCGCCGACGCGGTGGAGCGCGGGGTGCTGGCGGCACGGCTGCGGCGTCGCGGCGCCGAGGTCGAGGAGATCGCCGACGTCGAGGGAGCGGAGCGACGCCTCGGGGCGCCGCGCGCGGGCGACGCGCTGGTGCTGGACGCCCGACTGCGCGGGGGCGGCGGACTCGAGCATCTGGAGCGGATCCGGCGCGCGGAAGGTGCGCCTCCCCAGCGCTGCGTCGTGCTGCTGCCGATGGACCACCGGATCGGCGACCTCGCGCGCTGCGCGGCCGCGGGGGCCACAGCCCTGACGAAGCCGGTGCGCTGGGAGGACCTCGAGGCGGCGCTGCGCGGCACTCACGTCGCGGCTCACCCGGTCGCCTGGGATTCCGCCGTGCCCCGCTTCGCCGGTCGCCGGATCCTGGTCGCCGAGGACGTCGAGGAGAACCGCCTGCTCGTGCAGCGATACCTCGAGCCCACCGGCGCCGACGTGGAGGTGGCGCTGGACGGGCGCGAGGCGGTGGAGCGGTGCGACGCCCGCCACTACGACCTCGTGCTGATGGACATCCACATGCCGCTCCTCGACGGCTGCGAGGCGACGCGGCGGATCCGGTCGCGCGAGCGCGAGACGGGCCGCTCGCGCACGCCGATCGTCGCGCTGACGGCCGATGCGCTTCCCGAGCAGCGCGCCGCGTGCCTGACGGCCGGGTGCGACGGCCACCTGGGCAAGCCCTTCACGCGCGAGGATCTCTACCGGCTGTTCCGACAGCTCCTCGGCGCACCCGCCGCGGAGAGCGCAGCAGAACCGGTCCCCGCTCCGCGCCCGACGCCGGCCGCCGACGAGCGGCCCGAGATTCCGCCGGAGCTCGCCGATCTCGCCGAGGAGTATCTGACCAACCGGCGCCGCGATGCCGAGACGCTGCACGAGGCCGCACGGCGGCGCGCCTGGGAGCAGGCCCGCCGTCTCGGCCACAACATGAAGGGCTCCGGCGCGGGCTACGGATTCCGCCGCGTCAGCGAGCTGGGTGCCGAGATCGAGTGGGCGGCGGCACGCGGCGACGCGGCCGCGCTCCAGCGCGTGGCGGCGGCGCTCTCCGCCTACGCCGAGAAGGCACTCGCCGAGCTCGGCTGACCGGCCGACGCGGCGAGCCCGGCAGGGGCCCGCCTTCGCTCGCCTGTGGCTCGCTGGATGTCGGCCGACCCTCGAGTCGGCCTCCTAGCCGAGCAGCTGCGAGACGAAGGCCGCGCAGCGCGCGACGTCGAAGGGCTTCTGCAGGAAGGGGCAGCTCTCGCCCCTCGGCGGGCGCAGTGGCAGGGAGGAGGCCATCGCCACCCGCGCCGCGGGCTGGAGCCGGCGACTCTCGGCGAGCACCGTCCAGCCGTCGTCCGATCCCTCGAGCATGAAGTCGGCGAGCACCGCGTCGAAGCGGTAGCACTCGAGCGCGGAGCAGGCGGCGGGCGCGCTCTGCGCCCAGTGAATCGCCACATCCGGGTTGGCGGCGCGCACCGCGCGCTCGATCAGCCGCCACATCTCCGGGTCGTCCTCGACGATCAGGATGCGCGGCCGCCCGACGCGGAGCAGCTCGCGCGGAGTCGTCCACGGGCCGCTCTTCGCCTCCACGATCCCACCTCACACGCCGTCCACGAACACGATCGGCTGGCGTCGTCCACGGCGCATCGCGAGGCGGTGGAGAATCCTGGATCCGCAGCAATCGGGATCTACGCCCGACTCCGGCTCGGCTCCACGAAGCGGTAGCCGGCGCCGCGCACGGTCTCGATCAGGTCGCGCCGGCGTCCCAGCTTGCGACGCAGGTTGCACAGATGGGTGTCGATCGTGCGTTCGGTGATCACGCACTCGCCCACCAGCGCCTTGGCGAGCTGCGCGCGCGAGAACACGCGGCCCGGGGCGTCGGCGAGCGCGGCGAGCAGCCGCAGCTCGTGGGCGGTGAGGTCGAGATCGCGCTCCGCGCCGCTCTCGAGGAGATAGGCCTTGAAGCGGTCGCGGTCGATCCGCAGCGGCCCGTGGACGCGCAGCGCTCCGTACCGCTCGACGCTTCGGCTGCGCCGCAGCCGAGCCGCCACGCGCGCGCGCAGCTCCGCGAGGTCGAAGGGCTTGTCGACGAAATCGTCGGCGCCCAGGCCGAAGGCGGTCACCTTCGTGTCGACCGAGTTCCGGCCGCTCAGGAACATGACCGGGATCGCCCGGGTCGCCTCGTCGCTCTGGAGCTCGGAGCACAGGGCGAGGCCGTCGCCGTCGGGCAGTCCGACGTCGAGGAGCACCAGGTCGGGCCGCCACTGGGAGAGCACCGCGCGCGCCGCCGCGAGACCATCGCAGTGGCGCAGCGTGAACTGGCTCCCGAGCGCGCGATCGATCAACCGTCGCGTGTCGGAGCAATCCTCCACGACCAGGACGCCGCTCATGGCTCCCGTATCGGCTCGGAGAGGCCCGCGCCGTAGGAGGGCCGGGCGGCCCGGTCGGGCTCAGCCCGCGGCGGCGGCCGCCGCGGAGTAGAAGGCAACTCCCCCGTGGGGGTTCGCGCGGTCCCAGGCGGAGGTGGCGTTCTCGAGCAGGGTCTCCGGGTCGCCGCCCTCGTCGGGGTGCAGCGAGATGCCGATCCGCGTGCGCAGCCCGCCGACCTCGAAGCCGTCCTGCACCTCGGTCTCGAGGCTCTCCAGCACGTCGCGGAAGCCGTGCGCCACCTGCTCCCACTGCTGCGCGTCGCCGCGGCCCTCGAGCACCACTGCGAAGCGGCGGGGGTCGAGGCGCGCGAGCAGGTCGCCGCGCCGCACGCACAGCGCGAGCCGCGACGCGGCGTGGGAGACGATGCGCTCGGTGCCGTCGGCGCCGAAGCTCTTCGCCAGGAAGTCCAGATCCGCGTAGCCCGCGACCATCACGGCCAGGGGCTCGCGCCGCCGGCGCACGCGCGCGAGGGCGCGTCCCAGGTGGTCGAGCAGCTGGAGCTCGTCGGCGGGCGCCGGGGCCGGCTGCGCCTCGGGCGCGGTGGCGATCCCGAGCGACGCGCAGCGGCGGTGGCGCTCGATCGCGCGCATCACCGAGCCGGGCAGTGCGAGCGCCTGGGTGCGCTGCTTGACCAGATAGTCCTGGGCGCCGCGCCGGATCGCCTCCAGCGCCAGACCGTCGTCGTCGGTTCCGGTGAGCACGATCACCGGGAGGCCGTGCGCGAGAGTACAGGCGTTGGCGAGCGTCGAGCGAGCCACCGCGTCGGGCAGCTGCAGGTCGATCACCAGCGCGTCGTAGCGCTCGCGTTCGAGGCGGCGCAGCGCGCCGTCGAGCCGCCCCTCGCGGTGCACCGAGAAGGGTGGCCGTCCGCGGCGTAGGGCCCGCTCCACCATTCGCCCGTACTCGGGATCGTCCTCCACCAACAGCACGCGGAGCGGGTCCTGGGGGGAGATCTCCACCGCGCTCCGGGTCGGTCGGACCCACCTCGAGCTGGCGAACTCCTGCACGCGGCTTCCTCCTGCTGGGACGGCCTCCCTCCTGTTCGGCCCGGCCGGTTGGCCGGCGTTGAACGACGCGTGGAGAAACCTGGACCCGGGCGGCGCCCTTGCGGCAGAATCGACCCTTCGCGCGCCGAACCCGAAGAGGAGCAGCCATGGCCTTTGCCTACATCGTGGGCGCCGTCCGCACCGCGGGGGGTCGCAGGAACGGAAAGCTGAAGGACTGGCACCCCGTCGATCTCGGGGCCCTGGTGCTCGACGAGCTGGTCGCGCGCACCCGCGCCGATCCCGCGCGGATCGAGGACGTGATCTTCGGCTGCGTCGACCAGGTCGGCGCCCAGGCGGCCAACATCGCGCGCAACGCCATCCTCGCCTCGAGCCTGCCCGAGAGCGTTCCGGGAACGACCGTGGACCGGCAGTGCGGGTCCTCCCAGCAGGCGATCCACTTCGCCGCCCAGGCGGTGATGAGTGGCGTCCACGACGTGGTGGTCGCGGGCGGCGTCGAGGTGATGAGCCTGGTGCCGATCGGCGGCAACGCGATCGCCGGTCACAAGGCGGGGATGGGCAGTCCCTACGGCCTGGGGATGAAGAAGCGCTACCCGGGTGTGAAGTTCAATCAGTTCGCCGGCGCCGAGATGATCGCCGAGAAGTGGGGCTTCGCGCGCGAGGACCTGGACCGCTTCGGCCTCGCCAGCCACCAGAAGGCCGCGCGCGCCACGCGCGAGGGGCGCTTCGAGCGCGAGATCGTGCCCGTCGAGGTGACGCTCGAGGACGGGAGCAGCGAGAAGTTCGCCGCCGACGAGGGGATCCGTCCCGACGCGACCCTCGAGGCGATGGCGGCGCTGAAGCCGCTCTCGGACAAGGCGCTGCTCACGGCCGGCACGTCGAGCCAGATCACCGACGGCGCGGCCGCAGTGCTGATCGCGAACGACGCGGGGCTCGCGGCCCTGGGCGCCGCGCCGCGCGCGAGAATCGCCGCGATGGCCCTCGCCGGCGACGACCCGGTGATGATGCTCTCCGCGCCGATTCCGGCCACCGCGAAGCTGCTCGCCCGGGCGGGACTCCCGATCGACCGGGTCGACCTCTACGAGGTGAACGAGGCCTTCGCGTCGGTGCCGATGGCCTGGCTGCACGACACGGGCGCGGACCCGGAGAAGCTCAACACGAACGGCGGCGCGATCGCGCTCGGGCACCCGCTCGGCTGCACCGGCGCGAAGCTGATGACGACGCTGTTGCACGAGCTCGAGCGCACCGGCGGGCGCTACGGACTCCAGACGATGTGTGAGGGCGGCGGTCTCGCGAACGCGACGCTGATCGAGCGGCTCTGAGTCGGCGCGTTCCGCCTGTGGGCGCCCGCCGCACGCCGCGCCCGGGACCTTCGAGGGAGGGGAGCGGGTGAAGTTCGGCATCTTCTACGAGCATCAGCTTCCGCGGCCCTGGTCCGACGGCGCGGAGGAGCGCCTGTTCGAAGAGGCGCTCGACCAGGTGGAGCTCGCCGACCGCCTGGGCATCGACTACGCGTGGGAGGTGGAGCACCACTTCCTGGAGGAGTACTCCCACTCCTCGGCGCCCGAGGTGTTCCTGGCGGCGTGCAGCCAGCGCACCCGACGGATCCGCCTGGGTCACGGCATCGTGCTGCTGCCGCCGCGCTACAACCCGCCGGCCCGCGTGGCCGAGCGGATCGCCACGCTCGATCTCGTGAGCCACGGTCGCGTCGACTTCGGCACCGGCGAGTCGTCGTCGCGCGCCGAGCTCGAGGGCTTCGGCGTGCCGGTGGAGGCGAAGCGCGAGATGTGGCTCGAGGTGCTCGAGCAGACCGCCAACATGATGGCGATGGAGCCCTATCCCGGCTTCGAGGGGAAGTACTTCTCGATGCCCTGTCGCAACGTCGTGCCCAAGCCGGTGCAGAAGCCGCACCCACCGCTGTGGGTCGCCTGCTCGACGCGCGAGACGATCCACCTCGCCGCGCGACTGGGGATCGGCGCGCTCACCTTCGCCTTCGTGGACCCGGCCGAGGCGCGCAAGTGGGTGTCCGAGTACCACGCCATCCTCGAGAACGAGTGCGTGCCGATCGGACACGCGGTGAACCCGAACATCGCGATGGTGACCGGCTTCTCCTGTCACGAGGACGAGTCCGAGGCGCGGCGCCGGGGCGAGGACGGCTTCCGCTTCTTCGGCTACGGCCTCGGCCACCACTACCTGTTCGGCAGCCACAAGCCGGGACGCACGGACGTGTGGGCGAACTTCGAGGCGGCGCGCGCGCAGCTTCCGGCGGCGGGTCCGGCGCGCGGTATCGGAACTCCCGACCAGCTGCGCGAGCACCTGGCCTCCTTCGAGGAGGCGGGCGTCGACCAGGTGATCTTCATCCAGCAGGGGGGCCGCAATCGCCACGAGCACATCTGCGAGTCCCTCGAGCTGTTCGCCGAGAGGGTGATGCCCGCCTTCCGCGAGCGCGAGGAGCGCGGGCGCGCCGGGCGCGAGGAGCGTCTCGCGCCGGTCGTCGAGCGCGCGATGGCCCGCAAGCGCATGCCCGAGCCGATCCCCGACGACGCGATCCCGGAGATCCATGCGCTCGGGCGCCAGATCGTCGAGTCGGGGGGCGAGGTGCCGGCGGTGGCGGAAACCGGCGCTGGTCTCGCCGTCCCGCTGCGCGACCCGGTGAAGCGAACGCACTAATCTCGCCCCCGATGTCCGGGGGAACGAGGGAAGGGCGGGGGTGCGCCGCGCGGTGGACGCGGCGACTCGCCGCGGCGCTGTGCCTCGCCGCGTGTGCGTCCCCGACGGCGAAGCCGCCGCCCGGCTCCGGCGCGCTCGAGCGCGAGGGGCCGATCGCGATCGCGGTGGCGGGGCTTCCCAACATCGGGGCGGGGGAGATGGCCGCCCTGCTCGCGCGGGCGGGGGTGCGCGCGGCGAACGCGCCGTGTCGACTGCTGGTCTGGCCGTCCCCGCACGGGGGCGACGGCGCGTCGCGCTGGCGGCCCGTCGACGAGTGGGTGGGCGAGCTCCAGGCGGCGGGCTTCCGCGACCTCGAGCTGTGCATCGAGCTGGCGGAGACCTCCCCGAGCCGCGCCCTGCTGGCTCCGAGCACGCCGGTCCCCGACTCCGCGCGCCACGCCGAGCTGGCGGCGTGGCTGGCGGAGGTCGTCGAGCGCTACGACGGCGACGGACTGGACGACATGGAGGGGCTGCGGGCGCCGATCCGCCGCTTCCGGCTGGGGTCCGATCTCGGGCCGGGCGGCGTGGAGCCCTTCGACGCCTTCCCCGCCCTGTACGTGCGCGTCCAAGCGGCGATGCGCGCGGCTTCGCCGGAGTCGCGGCTCGTGCTGCCGCCGCTGCGCGCGCGGGGCCGACCGCCCGGGGCCCTGGCCTGGCGCATCGAGCGGCTCGTCGCCGAAGCGATGCCCCTCGACGGCTGGAGCGTCGAGGCCTCTGGCTCCGCCGACGATCTCGACGCCTGGCTCGGCTGGCTGTCCCTGCGCACGTCCGGCGTCGAGCTGGAGGTGGTGGGCGGCACGACGCGGCCGCTCGCCGAGGGCGGCGCGCCCACGCGCTGCGACCCCGACGCCGCCGACCGCGCGGAGCTCGACCCGGATACGCCCGAGGCGGCGCGCTGCGCCTTGGCGACGGTGTTCGTCGACCTGCTCGCCCGCTCGCCGGGGGCGGTCGCCTGGGCTCGCGCCGAGGTCGCCCGCGATCTGGTGCAGAAGGCCGTCGTCGCGGCGGGCCACCGGGTCCGGCGGGCCGAGCTGGCGACCGCCACCGACTCCTCCTGGTGGACCGACCCCTCCCTCGAGGCGGGAGCCGGGCTCGCGGCGTGGTCGGGGCTGCTCGAGGACGAGCGCGGCGGCGCCTACCCCGCCTACTACGCCCTCGGCCAGCTCACCCGCTGGCTGCGCGACCGCACCTCGGTGCAGCGCGTGGAGGTGGGCACACCGGAGGCGCACCTCTACGCCCTGACCGGGCCCGGCGGCACCGCGTGGCTGGCCTGGTTCGAGCCGGCCGCCTTCACCGCGCCGGGATCGCCGCTGCCCACGCTCTCGATCGCGATCGATGCGGGCGCCGACCGCGTGCTGCTCGAGCAGGTGATCACCGAGTCCCAGGTGAGCGAGGCGCTGGTCGACGACCGCGAGGTGGGCGACGGCCGGCTCCACCTCGACCTCACGCCGACGCCGGTCTTCGTGTCGCCGGAGCCCGACGCGTAGCCGCGCGTCGGGGGAACCTCACTCGCCTTCGGATCGCTTGCGCGCTGCGCGACGCCTGCGCCGCGACAGGAGCATCCGGTGGTCGACGTCGATCAAGAACGGACCCGAGAGGGCGGCGCGTCCCAGCAGCATGCGGTGGATCATCTTCTCGCGGTCCACCAGGCCGATCTCGATCGTCTTCTCCACCGGACCCAGCCGCAGCGTGGTCTGGACGAACAGGCGCTGACTGAGCTCGCCGTTGCTGGAGCGGACGCGCGAGCGGCGCACCACCTGGGCCCGCACGTGCACGCGGCGGTCGCGCTTCTGGCGGTGCAGCACCACGTCGAAGCGCACGCCGTCACGGGGCAGCTCGCGGATGTTCTCGACGTGGAGGGCGCTGCTGCGCGCGCCCGTGTCCACCTTCGCGCGCAGGCGGCGTACGCCCCAATCCGGCAGGTCGACGTACTCGGTCCATCCGATCACGACCGGCGCCCGGTGGGCCTTCATGGCGGGCGGACCTCGGAGGCGCGGGGCACGGGGCCATTGTAGGGGGTGCCGGCGCGCTCCGGCACCACCGGGGCGCGTCCGGTCGGACGCCGCTATCCTACTTGGTCGATTGACTAAGTTGCTCTTCCACCCGGAGTTCTCGCCATGCACATCGACTACGACCCGGAGCAGAAGGCCCTGCGTGCCGAGCTGCGCGACTACTTCGCGAAGCTGATCACGCCCGAGCTTCGCCCGAAGCTGCGCGGCCTCGAGACCGGCGCTCTGCACAAGCAGGTGATCCGGCAGATGGGGCAGGACGGCTGGCTCGGCGTCGGCTGGCCGGTCGAGTACGGGGGCCAGGGCCGCACGGCGGTGGAGCAGATGATCTGGTTCGAGGAGGCGCGGCGGGCGGGGGCGCCGATCCCCTTCGTGACGCTCAACACGGTGGGGCCGTGCCTGATGGCGGTCGGCACGGACGCGCAGAAGCAGAAGTACCTGCGCGGGATCCTGGCCGGCGAGGTCCACTTCGCGATCGGCTACTCGGAGCCGAACGCGGGCACCGACCTGGCGTCGCTCCAAACCACGGCTCTGCGCGACGGCGATCACTACGTCGTGAACGGCACGAAGATGTTCACCAGCGGCGCCGACGCCGCCGACTACGTCTGGCTGGCCGCCCGCACCGACCTCGAGGCGCCCAAGCACAAGGGCATCACGATGCTGATCGTGGACACGAAATCCCCGGGCTTCTCCTGCGCGCCGATCCACACCGTGGGCGGCGGTCACACGAACATGACCTACTACGAGAACGTGCGCGTTCCCGTGGAGAACGTCGTCGGCCAGGAGAACGGGGGCTGGCGCCTGATCACGATGCAGCTCAACCACGAGCGCATCGGGCTCGCCGCCTTCAGCACATACGCCCAGAAGCTCTTCGACGACACCGTGGAGTGGGCGCGCAAGACCGAGGCCGAGGACGGCCGGCCGGTGGCGGCGAAGCCCTGGGTGCAGGCCTCCCTCGCCGAGGCCCACGCGCGGCTCGAGGCGATGAAGATCTTCAATTGGCGGATGGCCTGCGGGCTGGAACGGGGCGAAGTGAGCCCGGCGATGGCGTCGGCGGCGAAGGTCTACAGCTCCGAGGCGGTGATCGTCGTCTACCGTCTGCTGCTCGAGGTGGTGGGGATGCCCGGGGCGCTGCGGCCCGACTCCGCGGGATGCGTGCTGCGTGGAGAGCTCGAGACCGAGGCGCGCCACTGCCAGATCAACACCTTCGGAGGAGGCGTGAACGAGATCCAGCGCGAGCTGGTGGCGATGTTCGGGCTTGGCCTCCCGCGCGGCGCGCGTTAGTCCGAGCTCACCGCCGTGACCCCCGACGAGCTGCGCGAGCGCCTGGACGCCTGGATCGGCCGCGAGGGCGCGCCCTCGGTGGCCCGCGATCCGGTGAACCCGGCGATGATCCGTCACTGGTGTGACGCGGTGGAGGACCGCAATCCGGTCTACACCGATCCCGAGTTCGCAGCCAAGTCGGTGCACGGCGCGCTGGTGGCGCCGCCCACGATGCTCCAGGCCTGGACGATGCCCGGCCTGCGCCCGCCCGAGGAGGCGCCCGCCGAGCCCGAACCTCTCGCCGAGGTCCTCCGGCTGCTCGACGGAGCGGGCTACACGTCGGTGGTGGCCACCAACTGTCGGCAGGAGTACCGCCGCTACCTGTGCGAGGGCGACCGGCTCTCGCTGACCGCGAGGGTGGCGAAGGTCTCCGACGAGAAGAAGACGGCGCTCGGGGCGGGCCGCTTCGTCGACGAGGAGATGATCTACCGCGACCAGGACGGCGAGGAGGTCGCGCGCATGACCTTCCGCATCCTGAAGTTCAAGCCGCCCGCGGCGGGAGCGGCGGCGAGGGCTCCCGCGGCCTCTCCGTCCCCGGCGCGCCGGCGGCCGCGACCCGCCCGTACCCGGGACAACGACTTCTTCTGGGAGGGAATCGCCTCCGGCGAGCTGCGCATCCAGCGATGCGCCGACTGTGGCGCGCTGCGGCATCCGCCCGGCCCGATGTGTCCGCACTGTCAGTCGCTCGACTGGGACACGGTCGTGTCCCGCGGCCGAGGCCGCGTGTACAGCTACGTGGTGGCGCACCATCCGCCGGTGCCGCCCTTTCCGTACCCGAATCCGATCGTCCTCGTCGAGCTCGACGAGGGGATCCGCCTGGTCTCGAACGTGGTGGGAATCGATCCCGCCGACGTCGTGATCGGCCTGCCCGTGCAGGTCGAGTTCACCCGGGTGGACGAGGAGCTGGTGCTCCCTCTGTTCCGCCCCACCAACCGCGATGGATGAAGCGATGGATTTCGAATGGACCGAGGAGCAGGAGTCGATCCGCGAGCTGGCGCGCCAGATCTTTGCGGACCGCGTGAGCCACGAGCGGCTGCTCGAGCTGGAGCGCAGCGGCGAGTGGTTCGACGCCGAGCTGTGGAGCGAGCTGGCACGCGCCGGGCTCACGGCGTTGGCGGTTCCCGAGCAGCAGGGCGGGGGCGGGCTCGGGGTGCTCGAGCTCGCACTGGTGCTCGAGGAGCAGGGACGTCACACGGCGCCCGTTCCGCTGCTCGCGACCACCGTGCTCGGAGCGCTTCCGATCGCGGCCTTCGGCAGCGACGCCCAGCGCGAGCGTTGGCTGAGGCCCGTGGCCGACGCGGCGGGGGTGCTCAGCGCGGCGCTGGTCGAGTACGCCAGCTCCGATCCGACCCGTCCTCGCACGAGTGCGAAGCGCGAGGGCGACGGCTGGCGCCTCGACGGTGAGAAGCACTGCGTGTCGGCGGCGCACCTCGCGGGCGCCGTGCTGGTGCCCGCGCGCACCGCCGAAGGTGTGACCATGTTCCTGGTCGATCCGAAGGCGAAGGAGGTGACGCTCGAGCGGCAGATCGCCAGCCACCGCGAGCCTCAGTGGCGCATGCAGCTCTCGGGCGTCCTCGCCGAGGACGTGCTCGGCGCCCCGGGTCAGGGCTCGGAGATCGTGGCGTGGATCGTGGAGCGCGCGGCGCTCGCGCTCGCGGCGATCCAGGTCGGTGTCGCCGAGGAGGCCATGCGGCGTACCGCGCTGTACGTCACCGAGCGCAAGCAGTTCGGGAAGCCGATCGGCACCTTCCAGGGCGTCGCGCTGCGCGCGGCCGACGCCTGGATCGACGTCGAGGCGCTGCGCGGCGTGGTGCTCCAGGCCGCGTGGCGCATCGCCGCCGGTCGCGACGCCCAGGCCGCGGTGGCGACGGCGAAGTGGTGGGCGGCCACCGCAGGGCAGCGCGTCGTGCTCACCGCCCAGCATCTGCACGGGGGCATCGGCTCGGACATCGAGTATCCGATCCACCGCTATTTCCTGTGGGCGAAGCAGAACGAGCTGCTGTTCGGCGGCGCGAACCAGACCCTGGCCGCCCTCGGCGCGCACCTGGTGGGCGACGCCCAGGCCCAGGCCGAGGCCTGAAGGCATGGCCCGGCGCGAGACCACCCTGCGCTACGACGAGGTGAGTCCCGGCGACACCCTCCCCGAGCTCGCGGTGCCGATCTCCGCCCGCGTGATCGTCGCGGGCGCGATCGCCTCCCGCGACTACCAGGACGTCCACCACGACGCCGCCGCGGCGCGGCGGCGCGGCTCGAAGGACATCTTCATGAACATCCTCACCACCAACGGCTGGGTCGGCCGCTACGTCACCGACTGGGCCGGGCCCGAGGCGCTGCTGCGCTGCGTGGACATCCGGCTCGGGGCGCCCAACTACCCGGGCGACACGATGACCTTCACCGGCGTGGTGAAGGAGAAGCGGGACAGCGTCGTCACCGTGTCGGTGCGCGGCGCGAACGGGCTCGGTGACCACGTGACCGGCGACGTGGAGCTACAGCTCCCGTGAAGAGCCTCGCCAGCGACCTCCGGGACCGGGCGGCAATCGCCGGGATCGGCGCCACCGAGTTCTCGAAGGACTCCGGGCGCAGCGAGCTGCGCCTCGCCGTGGAGGCGGTAAAGACGGCCCTCGACGACGCGGGCCTGCGCCCCTCCGACGTGGACGGCATGGCCACCTTCACGATGGACCACAACCCCGAAATCGAGGTCAACCGCTACCTCGGCGGCGGCGACCTGCGCTTCTTCTCCCGCACCCACTACGGCG
>CAZZFT010000065.1:0-26571 GCA_964653555.1 uncultured Spirochaetales bacterium
GGTCGTAGTGGTGCTTGTAGACGATCTCCTCGCCGTCGATCTCCGCGTTCACCTCGGGCACTTCGCGCAGCGCGGCCACCACCGCCTTGGCGAAGAAGGAGGTGAAGCCGAGCCTCACGCCGTGCTTCTTCTCGAAGGCCTCCTGGTGGCGCTTGCGCGCCGCCATCACCGCGCTCATGTCGATCTCGTTGAAAGTGGTGAGGATGGCGGCGGTCTGCTGCGCCTCCTTCAGCCGGGCCGCGATCGTGCGGCGCAGGCGGGTCATGCGCACGCGCTCCTCGCGCGGGGCCGCCCCGGACGCTGGCGCCTCGCGTGTCTCCGCGGAGCGCGCGGCCACCTCCGCGAGCACGTCGCCCTTCGTGATGCGCCCGCCCGGTCCGCTGGCGGAGACGACGGAGCCGGCGTCGAGCCCGTGCTCGGCGAGCAGCTTGCGCGCCGCCGGCCCCGAGCGCGACACGTCGGCCGCGCCCTCACCGAGGAACTCGCGCAGGTCGTCGGCGGTGATGCGTCCACCGGGCCCGCTGCGCCGCGCTCGGGAGGGATCGGGCTCCGAGGGCGCCGGCGTCGGCGCGGACTCCTCCTCGTCCCGGTGCTCGGCCCGCGCTTCGCCTCGCTCCTCCGCGCGCGCCGGCCGCGCCTCGGACCCGGTCGCTCGCGGCGCGGTCGCCTCGCGCGCCTCGCCCGCGCCGGCGACCTCGCCGGCCTCGATCCGTCCGATCACCGTGCCCACGGCCACGTCCTCGCCCTCGGCGGCCAGGATCTCGGAGAGCACGCCCGCCTTCGGCGCGGGCAGCTCGACGGTGGCCTTCTCGGTCTCCAGCTCGACGACGGGCTCGTCCGCGGCCACCGCGTCGCCCGGCTGCTTCAGCCAGGCGGCGATCGTCGCCTCGGTCACCGACTCCCCGAGCGCCGGAACCACGATGTCCGTCGCCATGTTGGCCTCTCCTCCCTCTACGGAGCCGACTTCGCGGCGCGAGCCCGGCGATAGGCGAGCCGCGCGACCCGGGGCTTGCCGACGGTGAGTGCGTCGTCGAGCAGCTCGGCGCGCTCGGCTTCGTGGCGCTCGAGCAGGCCCGTCGCCGTCGACGCCGAGGTCGGCCGTCCCGCATAGCGGGGCTCGGGGTTCTGGCAGCCTACCTCCTCGGCCACCTCCCGGAGCAGGTCCTCGATGTACTCCCAGGCGCCCATGTTGCGCGGCTCCTCCTGACACCAGACCAGGTGACAGTGGCGATAGGGCTCGAGCAGCTCGGTGAGCGCGTCGGCGGGGAAGGGGTAGAGCTGCTCGACGCGCAGGAAGTGGACGTCGTCCTGTCCGCGCGCCTCGCGCTCGGCGAGCAGGTCGTAGTAGACCTTGCCGCTGCACAGCACGAGCTGGCGCGCCTCCGCCGGCTCGCTCGGCGGCACGTCGTCGTACATCACGCGGTGGAAGCCCCTGCCCGGACCGAGGTCGTCGAGCTGCGACACGCAGCGCTTGTGGCGCAGCAGCGACTTCGGCGTCATCACGACCAGGGGCTTGCGGAAGCTGCGGTGCATCTGGCGCCGCAGCACGTGGAAGTAGTTCGCCGGCGTGGTGGCGTTCACCACCTGGAGGTTGTCCTCGGCGCACATCTGGAGGAAGCGCTCGAGGCGCGCCGAGGAGTGCTCGGGACCCTGGCCCTCGTAGCCGTGGGGCAGCAGCAGCACGATCCCGGACATGCGCAGCCACTTGTACTCGGCAGCGGTGAGGAACTGGTCGATCACCACCTGGGCGCCATTGGCGAAGTCGCCGAACTGGGCCTCCCAGAGCACCAGGGTGCGCGGATCGGCGAGGGAGTAGCCGTACTCGAAGCCGAGGACCGAGAGCTCGGCGAGCGGGCTGTTCAACAGCTCCAGGTGCTCCTGACGCTCGCGGATGTGGTCGAGGGGCACGTAGCGGTGACCGTTCTCCTGGTCGAAGAGCGCCGCGTGCCGCTGGGAGAAGGTGCCGCGCTCGGAGTCCTGTCCCGAGAGGCGCACCGGCTGACCCTCGATCAGCAGCGTCCCGAAGGCGAGCGCCTCGGCGGTGGCCCAGTCGATCCCCTCGCCGCTCTCGATCGCCTTCGCCTTCGTCTCGAGCTGCTTGATGATCTTGCGATGGGCGTGGAAGTCCTCGGGAACCTTCGTGAGAGCGCGGCCCACCTCGCGCAGGGTTTCGAGGTCGACGGCCGTCTTTCCGCGCCGTGCGTCGTAGCCGTGCACCGGCTCGAGCCCCGACCAGGTTCCCTCCAGCCAGTCGGCGCGATTGGTGGCCTGCTGCTGCGAGAGCTCGAACTCCTTCTCGAGGCGCGTCTGCCACTTCTCCACCAACGCCTCGGCCTCGCCGCCCTCGATCGCCCCCTCCCGCTGCAGGAAGCGCGCGTAGGCCTCGCGCATCGGCGGGTGGTCGGCGATCCGCTGGTACATCAGCGGCTGGGTGAACATCGGCTCGTCGCCCTCGTTGTGGCCGAAACGCCGATAGCAGAACAGGTCGACGATCACGTCCTTGCCGAAGTGGAGCAGGAACTCGGTCGCCAGGCTGACGACCGCCACCACCGCCTCCAGGTAGTCGCCGTTCACGTGCACGATCGGCGCCTGGATCATCTTCCCGACGTCGGAGCAGTAGGGGCCCGAGCGCGCCGCCACGGGGTCGGTCGTGAAGCCGATCTGGTTGTTGACGATCAGGTGGAAGGTGCCGCCCGTGTCGTAGCCGGTCAGCTCGGAGAGGTCGAGCGTCTCGGCGACCAGGCCCTGGCCGGCGAAGGCGGCGTCGCCGTGGAGCAGCAGGCCCATCACGCGCCGACGCTCGGTGTCCCCCCGAAGGTCCTGCTTCGCGCGCACCTTGCCGAGCACCACCGGGTCGACGGCCTCGAGGTGCGAGGGGTTCGCGGTGAGCGAGAGGTGGACCTTGCGGTCGCGCACCGTGCGATCGGTGGAGGTTCCGAGGTGGTACTTCACGTCGCCGGAACCGTAGTCGTCGTAGGCGGCGGTGTTGCCGCTGAACTCGGCGAAGATGGTCCGGTAGGGCTTCTGCATCACGTTGGCGAGCACGTTGAGGCGCCCGCGGTGGGGCATGCCCAGCACGATCTCTTCGACGCCGAGCTCGACCGCGCGGCGCACGATCTGCTCGAGCGCGGGGATCGTGGCCTCCGCGCCGTCGAGGCCGAAGCGCTTCGTCCCCACCCACTTGCGGTGGATGAAGCGCTCGAACGTCTCGGCGGCGGTCAGGTGGTCGAGGATCTCGAGCCGGCCCTCGCGCTTGAACACCGCCCGGTGCCGCGCGCCCTCGACGCGCTGCTGGATCCATGCCCGCTGCTCGGGGTCCTGGATGTGCATGTACTCGATGCCGAGGATCCCGCAGTAGACGCGGCGCAGCGTGGCGACGATCTCGCGCAGCGACGCCTCCTCGAAGCCGAGCTCGCCGCCCAGGAAGATCGGCCGGTCCAGGTCGGACTCGCTGAAGCCGTAGGTCGCCGGGTCGAGCTCGGGCCGGCGCTCCAGGGGCTTGAGGCCGAGCGGATCCAGGTGTGCCTCGAGGTGGCCGCGCGTGCGGTAGGCGTCGATCAGCGCGATCGCTCGGATCGAGTCGAGCGCGGCGCGGCGCGCGTCGGGAGCGGCCGCGGACCGGGCGGCGCCCGGGGACGCAGCTGCCCGTCCGCCCGCCAGTTCGTCGAGCACGGCGCGCGCGTCGCCGTCGAGAGCGGCGAAGAAGTCGCGCCAGCTGCCCTCGACCGAGTCGGCGTCGCGCTTCCACGCGGCGTAGCGACGGGCGACCTCCAGCGTCCGCTCGCGCGCACTCACGGGCGGCCTCGGCCCGCGGCGATCCGCTCCGGTCTCCGGGCCCCTGCCGCCGTGCGCGTCAGAGTCGCACCTCGCCGCTCGCGATGCGCGCGTACCGGTCCGCATCGAGGGGCACGTAGCTCTTCGCCTTCGCGTCGGCGATCAGCACGGGGTCGGTGAGGCGGCCGGGGTCGAAGCCCTCCTTCACGAGATCGATTTTCCGGTGCTTGAAGGTGCCGGTCGTCTCGAGTTCGGAGCCGATGCGCAGGAACAGCGGCCGCGCGTAGCCCGGCAGAGCCTGCTCCAGGTGGGCGTAGAGGAGCGCAGGGTCGAAGCCCTCGTCGACGACGAGCGCGGCCATGCCGGCGCGTCCCTCCTGGCCCGGCACCTCGACGCCGTAGACGTTCGCCTCCCGGACGCCCTTCGCCACCGAGAGCACCTCCGCCACCTCGCTGGTCGCCACGTTCTCACCCTTCCAGCGGAAGGTGTCGCCGATCCGGTCGACGAAGTAGAAGTAGCCCTCGGCGTCCATGCGCAGCAGGTCGCCGGTGCGGAAGTAGGCATCGCCCTCTGCGAAGACGTTGCGCAGGATCTTCTTCTCCGTGGCCTGGGCGTCCGTGTAGCCCTCGAAGCGGGTCGTCTGCGAGATGCGCCCGATCGCCTCGCCCACCTCGCCCGGCCTGCACTCGATGCAGAAGCCCCGCTCGTCGCGCTCGTGCTCGTCCCGCTCCACGTCGAAGCGCACCAGATGGGTGCCCAGGGCCCTTCTCACCAGCGCGGGCAGCCGCCCGACGGCTCCCACCTTGCCGTCGAAATTGATCATCGCGACGTTGCCCTCGGTGGCGCCGTAGAACTCGAAGATCTGCGGGATGCGGAATCGCTCCTGGAAGGGGCGCCACACCTCGGGCCGCAGCCCGTTGCCGATGCAGCCGCGCAGCCGGTGCCGGCGCTCGTCGGGGTGCTCGGGCGAGTTGAGCAGGTATCGGCACAGCTCTCCGATGTACTGGAAGGTGGTCGCCTCGTACTTCGCGCAGTCGCTCCAGAACTCCGACGCCGAGAAGCGCGGGGCAATGACGGCGGAGGCGCCGGAGAGCAGCGCTCCGCCCAGCGCCATCGCGCCGCCGGCCGAGTGATAGAGAGGAAGGGGGATGTACATGCGGTCCGACGGGGAGAGGTCGAGCGACGCGATCGCCCCGCCGGCCATGCTCATCGCGCGCACGTGGCTCACGCGCGCCGCCTTCGGCAGCCCCGTGGTGCCGCTGGTGTAGATGTAGACGTAGGGGTCGCTCGCGATCAGACCGGTGCGCTCCCGGGGATCGATCGCCGCCGGGGACGACTGGGCCAGCGCCTCGTCGAGGGGCTCGGCGCCCTGGGCGATGCCGCCCAGGGAATAGGTCGGCGGGGGCGGATCGAGCTCGGGCAGGGCGCTCCGCCAGGCCTCGCGGAACTCGGCGTGGATCACCGCACACCGGGGCCGGGCGATCGACACGCAGTGGGCCAGGGCCCTGCCGGTGAGGTTGTGGTTGATCAGCGCCCCCACCGCGCCGAGCTTCGCCAGACCGAGCTGGGCGATCACCATCTCGGCCCGGTTGCCCAGGAGCAGCGCGACCACGTCGCCCCGGGCGATCTCCTGGGACCGGGCCCAGTGGGCGAACCGGTTGGCCTCGGCGTCGAGCTCGTGGTAGCGGAGCGTGCGCTCGGGGGTGAGCAGGGCCAGGCGCTCGGGGCCCTCCTCGACGCGGGCCTCGAAGCGGTCGGCGATGGTCTCCGGGGAGTCGGGCCGGAGCAGGCCCACGTTCCGGTAGGTGCGGGTCAGCGCCGCGACCAGGCGGGCGTCCCGTTGGATGCGATCCAAGAGGCCCAAAGGGGGGTTTCCTCCGCGCGAATCCACAGCATGACGCGGGGATCGGGCACTTGCACGCGGTTTTCTCCGGAAGCACCCGTCGGCGGGTCGCCGGGCCGGCGGCAGCCGTTGACACCGCTCTCGGCGCTCGGGCACCATGATCGCGTCGCATCCCGATAGGCGGTCATGCCCCGCTACGCCTACGATCGATTGTCCGCGCAGGACAACAACTTCCTGCTCTGGGAGCGCGGCAACGTCTGCATGCACGTCGCCTCGCTGCTGGTGTGCGACGCAGGACCGCTGCGCCAGCAGGACGGCGGGATCGACATCGACACGGTGAAGCGCGCCACCGAGGCCTACCTCCACCTCGTTCCGCGCTATCGCCAGCGGGTCCTGGAGATCCCCTTCTTCGACCACTTCGTGTGGGTGGACGATCCCCACTTCGACCTCGACTACCACATCCGGCACACGGCACTGCCCCGACCCGGGAACGCCCAGCAGCTGAAGAACCTCTCGGCCCGCGTCATGGCGCAGCCCCTGGATCGCAAGCGTCCGCTCTGGGAGACCTGGATCGTCGAGGGCCTCGAGGGCGACCGGTTCGCGATCATCGCGAAGATCCATCACTGCATGATCGACGGCGCCTCGGGGGTGGACCTGGCCTACATCCAGATGTCCCCCACCCCCGACGTGCTCGAGCTCGCCGATCCCCCCGACTACTACCCGCGACCCGCCCCGTCGCGTGTCGAGCTCTGGCGCGACGAGGTCCGCCGCCAGGCCGGGATCCCCCTCGAGATCGCCCGCGACTTCCGCCAGTTCGCGCGCGGCGCCGAGGACCTGGGCGGCGAGATCCGCGCGCGCGTGAATGCGGTGGTGAACATGCTCGGCATGGGCACCGCCGCCGACGAGACGCCGCTGAACGGGCCGCTGGGTCCGCACCGGCGCTTCGACTGGCTCCAGTGCCGACTCGACGACCTGAAGGCGATCCGCAAGGTCTGGGACTGCACGATCAACGACGTCGCACTCACGCTCGTCACCGGCGCGGTGCGCGGCTACCTGATGAGCCGAGGCATCGATCCGGCCGGCGTGGACTTCCGCGTCTCCGCGCCGGTGTCCGTCCGAAAGGAGCAGGAGCGGGGCAGGCTCGGCAACAAGGTGTCCTCCTGGATCCTCCCGCTCCCGATCGCGCTCGACTCCCCGCGCCGGCAGCTCACGGCGATCCGCGAGCTGACGCGCGAGCTCAAGGAGTCGCGCCAGGCACTCGGCGTCGAGATGATGATGCAGGTGGCCGAGTGGACGCCGTCGACGCTGCTCTCGCTGGGCTCCCGGGCGATGTCGGGCCCGATCAACACGATCGTGACGAACGTGCCCGGTCCCCAGATCCCGCTCTACTTCCACGGTGCGCGCGTCCGCACCATCTACCCGATGGTCCCGCTGATGGAGGGAATGGGCATCGGCATTGCCGTGACCAGCTACGCGGGGATGATGCACTTCGGCTTCAATTCCGATCCCGACATCGTTCCGAACGTCGACCTGTTCAGCGAGCTCGTGCGCGACGCGCTGGAGCGAGCGGCCCGGGACGCCGGCGTGACGCTCACGGCGTCCGAGCCCGAGCCGGTGCTCTCCGGCGCGGACACGGCGGCGAAGCCCAAGGCCCACTCCCACGCGCCGCGCGCGAACGGAAACGGCACCGCGGTGAGCCGCTAGCCGCGGCGCGGGCCTGCCCGGATGAGCACCACCCGCCAGGAGAAGGACTCGCTCGGCACCGTCGAGGTGCCGGCCGAGGCGTACTACGGCGCCCAGACCGAGCGCGCCCGACGCAACTTCCCGATCAGCGGCTACCGGATGCCGCGGCGCTTCATCGAGGCGCTGGGGCGGATCAAGGCGGCGGCCGCCGCCTTCCACCGCGAGCAGGGGAGCCTCGACGCGGAGAAGGCCCGGGCGATCGAGCGCGCCGCGCGCGAGGTGCAGCGCGGCGACCTCGACAGCGAGTTCGTGGTCGACGTGTTCCAGACCGGCTCGGGGACCTCCACGAACATGAACGCAAACGAGGTGATCGCGAACCGCGCCAGCGAGCTGCTCGGGCACGCGCGCGGGGCGAAGCACGTGCATCCCAACGACCACGTGAACCGCGGTCAGTCCTCGAACGACCTGATTCCCACCGCGCTGCACGTCGCGGCCCGCGCGGCCCTCGAAGGCGACCTGGTGCCCGCCCTGGAGCGCCTGGCCGCCTCTCTCGAGGACCGGGCGCGCGCCTTCGACGGGGTGGTGAAGATCGGCCGCACCCATCTCCAGGACGCGACGCCGATGACGGTCGGCCAGGAGTTCGGAGGCTGGGCGGCCCAGGTGCGGGCCGGTGTGGCGCGCGCGCGGCGCGCCAGCGAGGCCCTGCGCGAGCTCGCGCTCGGAGGCACGGCGGTCGGGACCGGGCTGAACGCGCCCGAGGGCTTCGCCCGGACGGTGATCGCCCGGATCTCCGAGGAGACCGGGCTCGCCTTCGTGGAGGCCGGTGACCACTTCGAGGCCCAGGGCGCCCGCGACGCCGCACTCGAGGCGAGCGGAGCCCTGAAGACGATCGCGGCGTCGCTGGCGAAGATCGCCGAAGACCTGCGCCTGCTGGCCAGCGGACCGCGCGCCGGGCTCGCCGAGCTGCGCCTGCCCGCGCTCCAGCCCGGCTCCTCGATCATGCCGGCGAAGGTGAACCCGGTGCTGTGCGAGTCGGTGACGCAGGTCGCAGCCCAGGTGATCGGACACGACGCGGCGATCACGATCGGGGCCCTGCGCGGCCAGCTCGAGCTGAACGTCTTCGTTCCGATGATCGCCTACGACCTGCTGGAGTCGATCCGTCTGCTCTCGGCCGTGTCCGTGCTCTTCGCCGACCGCTGCATCGACGGCATCGAGGTGGACGAGGCGCGGGTGCGGGAGGGCGTCGAGCGCAGCCTGGCGATGGCCACCGCCCTGGCCCCCCGCCTCGGCTACGACCGCGCGGCGGAGCTCGCGAAGGAGGCCTGGCGCAGCGGCCGCACGGTGCGCGAGGTGGCCGTGGAGCAGCAGGTGCTGCCGGAGGACGAGCTCGATACGTTGCTCGATCCGATGCGCCAGGCGAAGCCTCATGCCGTGGAAGATGATCAGCGCTAGCTAGGCGGGTCGCTTGGCGGCGGGACGCTGCGGCGTGACGTTCACCACGCGCTCCTTGACCGCGCAGTCCTCGCCGCGCCCGATCACGGCGTCGAAGCGCCCCTCGTCGACGCCGAGCTTCTCGAGCGCGGCGGCCACCGACTCCGCGCGCTGCTGCGAGATGCGCTGGTTGAGCGCCTCGGAGCCCGAGGGATCGGAGCATCCGACGATGCGGAGCGAGACATCGGCGTCGCCGCGGATCGTGTCGGCGAATGCCTTCAGCCGATCCCGCTGGGAGGAGGGCACCTGGGTGCCGCTCTCGAACTCGATCCGGAGCGTCTCGGGGAGCGGCTCCATCGCCTCGAGATCGGCGCGGATGCCCGTGCGCTCGGCGAAGGTGCCGTCTCCGATCGCGCGAACGATCGCCCAGGTGTCCTGGAAATCGCTCTTGGACTGGGTGAACGCGGGGCCCGCGGGAATCGGCGCGCGGTCTTCCGGCTCCAGCTGACACGCCGCGGCGCCGGCCAGCGTCAGGGCGACCAGCCCCGCGAGCGCCTCCCGGACGCCGCGCGCTGGCAATCGTCTTCGCATCCGTCTCATGTCGAACTCGCGTAGCAAGCCGCGTGCCGCCGCCGCGCCGCGCGGCGCCCGCTCGAGGCGGCGGTCCGGCGCTCGGCTTCTCCTTTGTAGATTCGACGCAGCGCGTGCTCGTTGTGCGCGATGGACAAATCCGGGCCGCTTCGTTTGGGCGAGGAGAGGATCGACCCGCGAAGCACCGCGGCGGTAGGGTGGCACCGTGGGGCGCTCCGAAAACCCGTTCCTTGCGAGGAGGACACACACATGAGCAGAGCGATTCGCGGATCCCGATTCTTCACCGCCGCGCTCGCCGGGGCCGGGCTGGTCGTCGCAGCGACCGCGGCCCAGGCGATCTTCCCGGCACAGCGCAACCTCAACCCGATCATCTTCGTCCACGGGGGATCCGGCTCGGGGGCGCAGTTCGAGAGCCAGGCGATGCGCTTCACCAGCAACGGCTATCCCCAGAGCTACATCCGCGTGCTGGAGTACGACTCCTCGTCGATCAGCACCATCCTCCCGGACGTGCTCGCGTCGCTCGACGACCTGATCGCCGAGCTCCAGGCCGAGACGGGACGGCCCCAGGTCGACCTGCTCGGTCACTCCCTGGGGACGTTCGTGTCCCAGAGCTATCTCTCCACCCCCGAACGCGCCGCGAACGTCGCCCACTACGTGAACATCGACGGCGGCTCCGCCGACGCGCCTCCGGGTGGCGTGGCGACGCTGGCGCTGTGGGCCGGCGCGTCGCCGCCGCTGGGCGAGATCGTGGGCGCGGAGAACGTCACCCTCGAGGGCCAGGAGCACATCGAGAGCGCGACCTCCGCCGAGGCGTTCGCCGAGATGTACCGCTTCTTCCGCGGCCACCCTCCCCTCACCACCAGGGTGCTGCCGCAGATCTTCCCCCGGGTCTCGGGGCGCGTGGACGCGTTCCCGTCGAACGCCGGGCTCGACGGGGCCAAGCTGGAAGTCTGGTGGGTGAGCGGAGCGACCGGTGAGCGGATCGGCCGCCGCCCCTGGGCCAGCTACGACATCGGTCCCGACGGGAGCTTCGGCCCCTTCGTGACCCTCTACAGCCTCCACTACGAGTTCGCGGTGACGCGCGAGGGACAGCGGGACGTCAACTTCTTCTACGAGCCCTTCCTGCACAGCGATCACCTGGTCCGGCTGAACATCGCCGACGGTCTGGCGCCCTTCATCGACTCGAGCGACGCCTCCACGGCGATCACGGTGGTGCGCAACCGGGAGTTCTGCGGCGACCTCGGCGACGAGAGCGACGTGCTGGAGATCGACGGGACGAACGTGCTCACTCCCACGATCGCCTCCTGCGCCACGCTCGCCTCGGGCTCGGCAGCGGTGTTCGCCTTCGACGACAACTCCGACGGAGTCACCGACCTCAGCGCGATCCCCTTCCCGTTCCCGCTGCTCGCCTTCCTCACCGCGGCGGATCTCTACATCCCGACCGATCCGCCGAGGAGCGTGCCCGTGATCACGGTGCCGAGGGGAGGCGGAGAGGCACGCGTCGTGAACGTGCCCAATCTGCCCTCGACGGAGGCCCGGGTCGTCGTCCAGCTGAACGACTTCTCCCAGTAGCTGCTCGAGGGCACGGCGGGGGCGGACTCTGGGGGCCGCCCCCGCCGGACGCGGGCGCGTCTGTGATAGGGTGGGCCGGGGATCGTCCCCGGCCTCTCCCGTCCAGCCGAGCCTCGAGTGCCCGACGACCGACTCCACGAGCTGATCCAGCAGGCCTACCGGGCCCGCCGAGGCCGCGCCCGGATCATCCTCGACGATTGCCTGGAGCGGCTCCCGCACTACCGCGACCTGCCGATGTCCCTGCTCGACGAGGCGCGCCGGAGCATCCTGCACCATCTCGGCCTCTTCTACCGGGTCACCCTCGAGACGGGGCGGCCGCTCACGGCCGACGACCTCGCGTACTCTCGGCGCATCGCGCGCAAGCGCGCCGCCCAGGGCGTTCCGCTCGGGGAGTTCCTCACCTTCTTCCTGGTCGGACTCACGCGCGCCTGGGACCACCTGATCGCGAGCGTCGGCGACGATCGCGAGCTGTCCGCGCGTCTGCTCGGGCGGGTCTCGGCGGTGATCTCGAACCAGACCCAGCTGATGACCGCGCTCACCGAGGCCTACGTCGAGGAGCGCGAGCGCCTCTCGCGCTTCCACGAACAGGACGTGGATGATTTCTTTCAGCTTCTACTCGCCGTCGAGGCGGTGCCCAACGTGCTCGAGGCCCGGGCGCGAGCGCTCGGCATTGCGCCGGAGGAGCCGCGCACGGTCGCGATCTTCGGTCCGCCGCGCGCGCGCGCCGGCGGCGCGGGCGTCGCTCCCGAAGACCTGCGGGTCCGGCTGGCGGCCCGCCTTCCCACGGCCGAGGTGTGGGTCGGTCGCTCGCGGGAGGGCTTCGTCGCTCTGCTCCCTGAGGCTCCGGAGCCGAAGGCGCTGGCCGCCACCGCCGAGAGCGTTCTCGGTGAGAGCGGCCGCGTCGGAGCCGGGACTCCCGGTCAGGGCGTCGAGGGGATGCGCCGGTCGGCGCGCGAGGCGCTTCGCGCGCTGCGGATCGGAGCGAGCCTCGGCGGCCCGCAGCGGGTGCGCTTCTACCCGGAGGTCGCCGTGCTCGACCTCGTCGGCGTCGATACGCCCGCCGCCCGGGAGTTCACGCACGGCGCGCTCGGTGCCCTGCTGACGGGCGAGGCGGGCCGGACCTATCTGGCGACGCTGCGCGCGCTGTGCGCGCACAACTTCAGCATCAAGCTCGCGGCGGCGGCGCTCTCGGTCCACCCGCACACGCTCTCCTACCGGGTCCGACAGATCCGGCGCCGCTTCGAGATCGACCTCGACGACGCGGAGGTGCGCCTGCGCGTGCACCTGGCGCTGCGGATCCTCGACGCGAGCGGAGGCGGTCCCGAGGCGTTCCGCGAGCCGGCGCCGAGCGAGGGCGGGCACCTGCCGGGCTAGGAGGCCGACGCTGCCGGGCGCCTATTCGAAGGCGCAGCGCAGGGCCGCGACCGCCTGGGCGATGGCGCCGCGGGCGGCGGGGGCGTCGGCGATGGCGTTGAGCAGCATGAAATCGTGGATCGTTCCGTTGTAGCGGGTCGAGGTGACCCGTACGCCCGCCTCGCAGAGCCGGCGGGCGTAGGCCTCTCCCTCGTCGCGCAGAACGTCGTTCTCGGCGACGATGACGAGCGTGTCGGGAAGGCCGCGCAGCTGGTCGATCGAGGCGTTGAGCGGTGAGGCGAGACCCTGGCGGCGCTCTCGGACGTCGGGAAGGTACGCGTCCCAGAACCACTCCATCGCGGCCCTCGTCAGCCACGGACCGTTCGCGAAGCGCGAGTAGGAATCGGTGTCGAAGCGCGCGTCGGTCACCGGATAGAGGAGCAGCTGGAATTCGATCCGCGGTCCGCGGCGCGCCTTGGCCTGGATCGCCACGCCAGCGGCGAGATTGCCCCCGGCGCTGTCGCCGGCGATCGCCAGGCGCGAGCCGTCCAGGTCCAGCTCCGCGGCGTGCTCCGCGACGTAGCGTGTCGCGGCATAGGCCTCCTCCAGCGCGGTCGGGAAGCGACACTCCGGCGAGCGCCCGTAGTCGACGCACACGACTGCGGCGTCCGTGCCCTTGGCGAGCTCCCGGAGCAGCCGGTCGTGAGTGTCGGCATCTCCGAGCATCCAGCCCCCGCCGTGGAGGTACACGACGGCGGGGAGCGGGCCCTCGGAGCGCGACGGGCGGACGATGCGGATCGCGACGCAGCCCCTCGGCCCGACCGGGAACGAGGTGTCCTCGATGCAGGCGGGTGGTCTGCCGACCGGCGCCGACTGCGCGCTCGCGAACGCGTTCCGCGCCTCGCAGGGCGACAGTCGGTGGATCGCAGGGGCACCGGAAGCCTCCAGGGCGTCGACGAACTGCTGCGTCGAGGCCTCCAGGCGGGGACGGCGCGCCATCGCGGATCGCATGCCGTATCGATGCTGAGGCGGCGCGCCGCGACAGGCCAGTGAATCGCCGTGAAACCGCGTGATGCGCGCGCCGAAGTTCTCCTGCGCCAGCCTGCGCTCCCGCCGCTTCACGCGATTTCACGACGATTCGCTGGGCGAAGCCGGCGGGCTGGGGGACGCTCGATCCCGGGAGGACAACAGATGGGCACGATCACGACGCGCGACGGGACCCGCCTCTACTACAAGGACTGGGGGACCGGACAGCCGGTCGTCTTCAGCCACGGCTGGCCGCTCAGCGCCGACGCCTGGGAGGACCAGATGCTGTTCCTCGCCGAGCGCGGCTACCGCTGCATCGCCCACGACCGGCGCGGGCACGGCCGCTCGAGCCAGCCCTGGACCGGCAACGACATGGACACCTACGCCGACGACTTGGCAGATCTGGTCAACGAGCTCGACCTGCGCGACGCGGTCCACGTCGGCCACTCCACGGGGGGCGGCGAGGTGGCCCGCTACATCGGCCGCCACGGGACCTCGCGCGTGGCCAAGGCGGTGCTCGTCAGCGCGATTCCGCCGCTGATGCTGAAGACGCCCGCGAATCCCGGCGGGCTCCCGATCGAGGTCTTCGACGGGATCCGCGCCAACGTGCTCGCCAACCGCTCCCAGTTCTTCCGCGAGCTCTCGCTGCCCTTCTACGGCTACAACCGCCCAGGCGCCGAGGCATCCCAGGGCGTGCGCGACTCCTTCTGGCTCCAGTGCATGCAGTGCGGCCTGAAGGCCGCCTACGACTGCGTCCGGGTGTTCTCCGAGACCGACCACACCGAGGACCTGAAGAAGTTCGACGTGCCGACGCTCTTCCTGCACGGCGACGACGACCAGATCGTCCCGATCGGCTCCGCGGCGGTGCTCGCGGCGAAGATCGTCACGGGTTCGACGCTGAAGGTATACCCGGGCGGCCCGCACGGTCTGCCCACGGCGAGCAAGGACGAGGTCAACGCGGACCTGCTCGCCTTCCTCGAGGCCTGAAAGGAGGGCCGCCATGTACGAGTCCCACACCGACCTGCCCGAGCCGCTGCGCAAGGGCGTCTGCGCGCTGCTCCAGAAGCGTCTCACCGACGCTCTCGACCTCGAGGCGCAGCTCAAGCAGGCGCACTGGAACGTGAAGGGGAAGGACTTCTTCCAGCTCCACGAGCTGTTCGACAAGATCCACGACGAGGTCGAGGAGTTCGTGGACGTGCTGGCCGAGCGCATCACCGCTCTCGCCGGGGTCGCCGACGGCCGGGTGCAGACCACGGCGAGGGCCACGTCGCTCGAAGCCTACCCCCTGGAGGCGAGCGGCGGAGACGCCCACCTCCGCGCGGTGGCCGCCGCGCTCGCCGCCTTCGCGAAGGCCGCGCGCAGCGCCATCGATGAGGCGTCGGAGCAGGGCGACGCGGACACGGCCGACGTGTTCACCGAGATCTCGCGCGCCACGGACAAGCAGCTCTGGCTGGTCGAGGCGCACCTGGTCGATTGATCGCTGAGCTCCGTGGCGGCCGGATCGTCCAAGCCTCGAAACAGGGGAAGGACACGGCGGACGACACCGACGGCCGGTAGGCGCCAGTGCGGACGGTTCCCGTCGCAGGCTGATCCGGCCGCTACTCGGCGAGGATCTGGTGGACCAGGGCGATCGCGATCGAGCCCTCTCCCACCGCCGAGGCGACGCGCTTGACGCTGCCGGAGCGGACGTCGCCCACCGCGAACACGCCCGGACGGCTCGTCTCGAGCAGGTGGGGCGGACGGGCGAGCGGCCAGCCCGCCTCGGCGAGGTCCTCCGGAGCCAGGGCGGGGCCCGTCTTGACGAATCCCTTGGTGTCGAGTGCGACGCAGCCGTCGAGCCAGTCGGTGCAGGGATCGGCGCCGGTCATGAAGAACACGTGGCGGATCGAGCGATCCTCCTCGTGCTGGGAACGGCCGTCCCGCCAGCGCACGCGTTCGAGATGATTGCCGCCCTCCAGGGCGGTGAGCTCCGTGCGCGTGTGCAGGACGATGGAGGGGCTCTCCTCGATGCGGCGGATCAGATAGCGCGACATGCTCGCCGCCAGACCGTCCGAGCGCACGAGCAGGTGGACACCCTTCGCGGTCCCGGCGAGGAAGACCGCGGCCTGGCCGGCCGAGTTCCCGCCTCCGACCACGATCACCTCCTCGTCGGCACACAGCTGGGCCTCCATGAAGGTGGCGCCGTAGTAGATGCCGGCGCCCTCGAAGCGCGACCGGCCTTCGAGGGGCGGCTTGCGGTAGTCGGCGCCCGTCGCCAGGACGATCGCCCGCGCCGCAACGCGGGTATTCCCACCGATCTCCACGCCATAGGGTCTGCGCTCGCACCGCAGCCGTGTCGCCCTCTTGGCGACCAGCAGGCGCGAGCCGAACTTCTGCGCCTGGGCGTGGGCCCGGGCGGCGAGCTCCTGGCCGGAGATGCCCGTCGGGAAGCCGAGGTAGTTCTCGATCTTCGAGCTGGAGCCCGCCTGACCGCCGGGCGCGTGCGACTCGAGCATCAGGACGTCGAGCCCCTCCGACGCGCCGTATACCGCCGCCGCCAGTCCGGCGGGCCCGGAGCCGACGATCACCAGGTCGTGGACGTGCGCGGGATCGACGGGATCGTTGAGACCCAGCACCTCGGCGATCTGCTCGATGGTGGGATTGCGCAGCACGGTGTCGGGGCATGCGATGAGCACCGGGATGTCGCGCGGAGAGATCCGGAAGCGGTCCAGCATCTCCTGGACCGCCGGGTCGTGGTCGAGATCGATGTAGGAGTGGGGATGGCCGTTGCGAGTCAGGAACTCCCGCAGCCGCAGCGTTCCCGAGCAGTGGCTCGACCCGATCAGCACCGCGTCGCCCCATCCCTGGGCGATCAACCTCACCCGGCGGAAGATGAAGGCCCGCATCAGGATCTCGCCGAGCTCGAAGTCGGTCTGCACCAGCGCCATCAGGCGCTCGCGCTCGACCTCGATCAGCTCGCCGTCCTCGCGCGCCCGAACCGCGACCAGTGACCGGCGGCCCGACAGCATGTTGACCTCGCCCGTGAACTGCCCGGGCCCCTGGACCGTCACCAGCGTCTCGCCGGCCCGGGAGGGTTGGACGATCTCGACCCGACCCGTGCGCACCACGAAGAAGGGCGCACGCACGTCGCCGGCCTCGACGAGCACCTCGCCGCGCCGGATCGGCCGCGCCCGACCGTGGACGGCGATGCGCTCGACCTGGGCCGGGTGCAGCACCGGGAACATCCGGTCCGAAGGCGAGGAGGCGACCCGATCGGGGCCGACGGGGTCAGTCGACGACACGGAGCACGATCTTTCCGGCCGGCCGGGCCAGGGTTCCCTCGAGCATCTGGTGGGCGCGGCGGATCTCGGAGAGAGGCAGCACCGCTCCGACGCGGGCCGTGAGCTCGCCGGCCTCGAAGAGCGCCGCGATCCGCTCCAGTGCCCGCGTCGTGACGGCGACCAGGAAGAAGACCGCCCGGATGCCCGCCCGCCGCGCCAGGTCCGCGTCGGGCTCGGCGACCGACGAGACCAGCACGCCGCCGGGCCGGCACATCGCATAGGTCTGCTTCAGGACCTCGCCGCCGATCGTGTCGAGGACCGCGTCGGCGGCGCCCTCGAGGCGTCCCGGGTCGTCGCCGCGCAGGTCGAAGACCTCGTCGGCGCCCAGAGCGCGCAGCCAGGCCTCGTCCGGCGACGAGGCCGACGCGATCACCCGCGCTCCGCGCAGGTGCGCGAGCCGGACCGCGAAGGCGCCGACGTTGCCCGCGGCGCCGTGCACGATCACCGTCTGACCGGCCACGACGCGCGCGTAGTCGATCAGCATCCGCCAGGCGGTGACGGCCACGACGGGAGCCGAGGCGGCCTCGACGAAGTCGAGCCGGCGCGGCTTGCGGGCGATCATGCCCGCCGCCGCGAGCGCGTACTCCGCGCAAGCGCCGGTGAAGCGCGGATTGGTCACGCCGTAGACCTCGTCGCCCCGTGCGAAGGGCAGGGCGCCTTCGCCCACCGCATCGACCACGCCGGCGAGGTCCGAACCGAGCGTCAGCGGCAGGGGCTGGTCGATCGCGCTGCGCCCGGCGCGGACCCATCCGTCCCAGGGGCCGACGCCGGCCGCCTTCACGCGCACCCGCACCTCTCCCGCTCCGGGGGTCGGCAGCTCCGTCTCCTCCAACGCGATGACGTCGGGAGGACCGAAGCGATGGATCCGCGCCGCCTTCATTGCCCGCGCACTCACGGATCCATCGCGGTGAGCTGCGCTCCGCGCGGCACGACGAACACCGCCAGCAGCTTCGCCGGCTCCTCGGCGCTGGCGTTCTCGCTGACGAGATGGATGCTGCCCGCCGGCTCGAAGAAGCTCTCGCCCGCCCGGTACACCCGCACCGGGCCGGTCGCGGAGTTCTCCGAGCGGATCGAGCCCGAGAGGACGTAGGCGAACACGACCCCGGCGTGGTGATGCTTCGGCGACGCCCCGCCGGGCGGGTAGGACACGACCACGGCGGTGAGCTCGGTGCCCGCGGGCTCGTCGAGCGGCTGCGAGAACACCACCCCTTCGTGGCCGTGTCCGTCTTCGCCCGCAGCCCGCGCGGGTCCCGACCCGAGCGGAACCGCCGCGGCCAGGAGGGTCGCGGCGAGAGCGCCCATCCCCTGGGCTCGCCGGTCTCGCGGGATGGAACTCATGGCATGCTCCCGAACGCTCGAGGTGCGCGGCGCCGTGATATTGCCGCCGCCGCCGCACGGGGTCCGGTGAATCGTCGTGAATCGTCGTGATTCCGCGGCCTTCCCGGACTGCGGCCCGCTCCCCTTCCTATCAGACCTCCTCGAGCAGGCGCGCGGCCGCGACGAGGTCGGCGGTGCCGAACCCCTCTTCGAAGCGCCCGTGGACCGGGGCCAGCAGCTCGCGCGCCTCGGCCCCGCGCCCGGTGTCGCGCCACAGGCGGGCCAGACTCGTCGCGCTGCGCAGCTCCCAAGAGAGCGCGCCGCGCTGACGCGCGTCGTCGATCGACGCGACGAAGCACGCCTCGGCGCGATCCGCGGAACACGGATCGGACCCGAGCCGGATCAGCTCGCCCTGGACGCGCAGCAGCTCGGCGAGAATCCAGCCCTGGCCGACCTTCCGGCAGTGATCGAGGGCGTCGTCGATCCCGGCGCGCGCCCGGTCGACCTCGCCGGCCCGCCCCAGCGACTCGGCCAGGCTTGCCAGCGACGTCGCGTAGCGGGGGTGGAAGACGACGGGACAGATGCTGTCGAAGGCCGCCCGCAGCTCGCGTTCGACCGACGCCGGGTCGCGCTGCTGTCCGAGCAGGACCGCGTCGAAGCAGCGCGCCCACGCGCACCATACGTCGAGGGAGTGGCTCGCCGCGGTCTCGCGCAGCAGTGCCGAGAATCGCCCGGCCGTGGCCAGGTCTCCGCTGAGCATCGCGATCGGACACACCGAGTCGCTCAGGGTCTGGCAGATGGTCAGACCGTGGCCGGTGGCGATCGCTTCGTCGAGGGTGGACCGGGCCAGCGCCGCCGCCCGATCGGGACGACCCTGGAGCCAGAGGATCGCCGCCAGGATGCCCTGCGCCGCCAGTCTCTGGTCGACGACGAAGCGGATCGTGTCGGAGTGTCGCGTGACGCCCTGGTAGCCGGCCAGCATCGCCTCGGTGTGACGCCGCCCGGCGGCGAGGTCTCCCAGCATGAAGTGGGCGATGCCGATCAGGCGCTCTCCGACGGCGGCGTCGCGCGGATCCTCCGCTGCCTTCGCGACGCCGCGGAAGCGCTTCGCCGTGGCCAGGGCGGTGCGGAAGTCGGCGTTCGTGAACTCGGAGGCCCAGAGTCCCCACAGCGCGCGGAGCTGGAAGTCGACGTCTCCGAGGTCCTCGGCCAGGGCCAACGCCTCGCTCCACGCAGCGCGGATCTCCACCGAGGAGCCGCGCGTATTCATCAGGTTGGCGCCGAGCGCCGCGAGCAGGCGCATGCGGCGGTCCGCGTTCGCCGCGTCGCCCGGCTCCGGAGAGGGCACGTGTGCCAGGGCACGCTCCACGCGCGCGCGGCACTCGTCCATCATCGAGAGCTTGAGACCGATCGGCAGCGTGGCGACCGTGAGCGCAACGCCCAGCTCCGGGTCGCCTCCGACCGAGAAGGACCAGTCGAGCGCGTTGCGGAGCTCGTCGGTCCAGTAGCGGTGCGCGGCCGTCAGCTCCGCCACCGGACGGCTCTCGAGCTCGGCCCGACCCTCCATGAAGAAGGTCCGGTAGTACTCGGCGTGTCGCCGCGACACGGCTCGCAGCTCGCCGCTCTCGCGCAGCTTCTCGCGGGCGTAGGCGCGCGTCGTGTCGAGCAGGCGGTAGGCCCCGGTGGGCCGGCTCAGGTCGGCGGAGATCAGGGATTTCGCGACCAGATTGGCGATGCGATCGGCCACCTCGGCGGGGCCGAAGGCCGCATCGCCGGCGACGGCGCTCGCCGTCTCGAGGGTGAAGATCCCGGAGAAAGCCGAGAGGCGGCGCAGCACCATGCGCTCGGGCTCGCGCAGGTGCTCCCAGCTCCAGTCCAGCGTCGCGTGGAGGGTCTGGTGGCGCGCCGGCGCCGTGCTGCGACCGGGAGCGAGCAGCCGGAAGCGATCGTCCAGCCGCTCCGCCACGCCGCGCACGCCAAAGGCGTCGACGCGCCCGGCGACGAGCTCGATCGCCAGGGGCAGGCCGTCCAGCCGACGGCAGATCTCGGCCGCGAACGGGGCGTCGGCGTCGGACAGCGCGAAGCCGTCCACGCACGCCGCGGCGCGCTCGACGAACAGCTGAACCGCCGGGTACGTCAACGCTTCGGCGGCGCTCGGGGCAGCGGCGGCCGGCGGCGCCTCGAGCGGAGGCAGACGATGGACGCTCTCGCCGTCGGCCCGCAGCGGCTCGCGACTCGTGGCGAGCACGTGCACGCCGGGCGCCCCCCGGAGCAGGCGCTCCGCCAGCACGGCCGCGGCATCGACGAGGTGCTCGCAGCCGTCGAGCACCACCAGTGCGCTGCGCTCGCGCAGGGCGGCGATCACGCCGGGCGTCGGATCGTCGGAGACGATCGAGAGCCCCAGGTTCGCCGCGAGCGCGATCGGCAGGTGCCGCGCGTTCGCGAGCGGCGCCAGGTCGATGAAGGAGACGCCGCTCTCGTAGGAGGGCGACAGCGCGCCGGCCACCGCCAAGGCGGTCGAGGACTTGCCGATCCCGCCGGTCCCGACGACGGTCACGAAGCGCCGCCGCTTCAGTCGCTCAGCGATCGCGCCGACGACGGCCTCGCGACCCACCAGCGGCGTGAGGCGAACGGGCAGGGTGCGCTTGCGATCGGCGGCGTCGTCCCGCTCCGGCCGACTCTGCGTCCGCACGACCGGCGCCACGAAGCGGTAGCCGCGTCCCGGGACCGTCGCGACGTAGCGGCCGCTGCCGCGGCCGTCGCCGAGTGCGCGTCGCAACGCCGAGACCTGGGCGCGGAGATTGGATTCGTCGACCGCGATTCCCGGCCAGACCCGGGCGATGAGCTCCTCCTTGGTGACGAGGTCGCCCGCCCGGTCCACCAGCGCCAGCAGGATGTCGAAGGCGCGGCCGCCGATCGGGACGGGCTGCTCGCCATCGAGGAGCAGCTGTCGTTCCGGCCGCACGCGGAACGATCCGAATGAGATCGAGGCCTCGTTCCGCGCGAGCGAATCCTGGATCGGTTCGGAATCGTGCATCCGTGCACCCGTCGGATCGCGGCTCTTCAGAGCGGCGACTTCGATGCCGAGCACGAGGATATGACACCGGGGGGAGGGCGGGGCGAGGTCGCGGGCTCCGGCTGACCAGAAGGCGCGCAGTCCGCTGCCCGCGAAGTGAGCGCCGGTGTGATCGGCGCCGCCGCTTGGGCCTCGAGCGGCTCGGCGGCGGCGCTGGCATGGCGGTTGCGCGAGTCGGCGCCGGGGGTGAAGCATGCCTGCGGAACGACTCGTGCTCGAGTCGATGCTGGATCGCTGCCGCGAAGGCGGCGACGGATCGGACTGCTTCAAGGAAGGCGCGGCCTGCCGGGTCCGACTGTGGGGAGGCCTGCCGGTCGGCTGGGCGGGCCACCTCGCGCTGCACGCCTGCGCACTGGGCCTCGAGATCCTGTCCGGCGACGCGATCCGCCTCGAGGGGCCGCGCTGGGCGGCGACCTTCCTCGTGCGCACCGCAGACGCCCGCGCGAGCGCGGTGCGCCACGACTTCCTGCGCATGGCGCGCCGCGCGCCGCGCGTCGTCCCGCCGCTGCCCCAGCCCGAGGTCGAGATCGCCCTCGAGATCGCCTCCGACGTCTCGAGCGGTCTGGTCGCGCGCGTCACCGGCAAGGACACGATCGGCCTGCTGGCCGAGGTGCTGCGGCGCTTCGACGTCTGGGAGCTGTGTCCTCGGGAGTTCTCGCTGCGCACCGAGCGCGGCGAGGTCGAGGACTGGTTCTGGCTCGAGCGAGCGCGCCTCGACTAACGGCGCCCGTGGCGTCGATCTATTCGACGACCAGCGTTCCGCGCAGGATCCGGGTCGGGACGTCGTCGCCGGTGACCTCGCCGAGGCCCTGGCCGTAGAGCCAGATCTCGTAGGTGTAGGTGCCCGGCCGGAGCGGGCAGGGGAGCGTCACGTTCTCCGGATCTTCCTGGGTGATCGGCAGCGACTGGTATCCGGCGTCGATCTTCGAGAAGGTCGGACGCAGGTCGTCTCCGCAGGTGAAGCTCGCGATCATGCTCTCGGGGAGCACGATGGTTCCGGCGTACTCGAGGGCGAGGTTGGTCCAGGTGACGTTGCCGTCCGCCGGGATCCGGGCGGTCGGCGGCTGGATCGTGCCGGCGGTGAACTGGATCGTCAGCGGTCCGTCTTCCTCTCGGGCGATCGGCGTTCCCGGCCCGGTGGCGCACGACACGAGCAGCACGGCGGACACGGCGCAGGCGAGGATCCCGATGCGAGGTATCACGAGAGCTCCTCCTCGGCGCCCAGAATACGCGCCTCGGCGCAGCATTTCTCAGAGGTCGGATTCCCGATCCGCCCAGCCCGCCTCTTCGTCGACCTCCTCCCCGCTGTCGCCGCCTTCCTGTCCGATCGCCTGGTCGCGCTTCTCCTCCTTGCGCGCCTGGGCATCCTGCCGCTCCTCCCGGGACTGGATCTCGGACTCGGTGACCGTCGTCGTGCAGGCGCCAGTCGCGAGCACGCCGGTCGCCAGCACGAGCAGGCGCAGGGACGCCGCCAGCACCCAGATCGCCTTCTTCATCGGAACCCTCCTCGAGCCCCTTCCCGAGAGACCCCGCGGATCGGGAGCCGGGAATCGTCTGGCGCCCCGGGAGGGAATCGAACCCCCGACCCGCTGCTTAGAAGGCAGCTGCTCTATCCGACTGAGCTACCGGGGCGGCGCGCAAAAGGCTAGCAGGGCGGCATCGGGCCGGAGGCCGCTCTGATTGACACCCTCCGGGACCCCGGGATAGCTTCGCGCGCCTCTGCGGTGGGCGTAGCTCAGCTGGTTAGAGCGCCGGATTGTGGTTCCGGAGGTCGGGGGTTCGATTCCCCTCGCCCACCCCAGTCGCCGCCTGCGCCGGGCCCCCGCCTCCCATCCCACTCTTCTTACAGGGGGACGTCACGATGGCCATCGCCCCGCGGCCGGAGCAGCTGGCGCGCTTCGCGGAGAAGGCGCCTGCCGAGGGCCCGCTGCTGATGCTGAACCTGCTCAAGTTCAAGGACCGGGCTCGCTACGCGGACGGGCGCGCCAGCGAGCTCACCGGCGAGCACGCCTATCGCCTGTACGGAGAGGGCGTGAGCCGGCTGCTGGCGGCGATGGGCGGGCGGGTCGTCTTCATGGGACCGTGCAACGCGCTCCTGATTGGGGACGGCGAGCTCGCCTGGGACGCGGCGGCGATCGTCGAGTACCCCTCCCTGGCGGCGTTCCGCGACATGACGCAGAGCGAGGCGTACGCGCAGATCCACGTCCATCGCGAGGCCGGCCTCGCCCACCAGCTGCTCGTGAACTGCCTGTCGCCCGAGCAGGCTGGGTCGGCGCTCACCGGGCTGGCATAGAACGGGCGTCTTGGACCTCTCCTTCCTGCCCGCCGTCAACGCCTCGCTCAACGCGGTCGCCACGGTGCTGCTGGTGCGTGGGCGCCTGCTGATCCGCGCCGGCCGCGTCGACGCCCACCGCCGCACGATGCTCGCGGCTTTCGCGGTCTCGACGCTCTTCCTCGTGCTCTACGTGGTCCACAAGACGTCGCGCGGGTTCGTGAGCACCACCTTCCACGTCGAGGGTGCCGCCAAGACGGCCTACCTGTGCTTCCTCGCCAGCCACGTCGCGCTCGCGATGACGGTGCCGGTGTTCGCCCTCCTCCTGATCCGGCTCGCCCTCAGCGGGCGGATCGCGTCGCACCGACGGCTCGCCCGGATCGCGTGGCCGATCTGGATGTACGTGTCGGTCACGGGTGTCGCTCTCTACGTCCTGCTCTACCACCTGAACCCGGTCGTTCCCGCTTGATTCCCTGCGGGTGAGCGAGGCGCTCGAGGGGGATCCGTCGCGCGCTCGCGGGCTGCATGCAAGCCGTGGGTTTCGTTGGAGAAAGCCATACCACGTCGGGTCGGTTTCCGACTTGAACGGCCGCCCTCGATCGGCTACCCGTCCCGGCGCAAAAACCGCCCCCGCTCTCGCCCCACGCCGACGGCGGGGTGTCTTCCGGGTCCCTGAGCACCGGAAGTGTGTGAGGCGGGGGAGCACCGAATCCAGCGCGTCGCGATCCCGCACCGGTGAGCGCCGTGGTCACCGGCCGCGGACTCGATCGGGTCTCTGTTCGCGTCGCATCGTCGTTACAGTTCGTCACGATCCGCACGATCCGCACGGGATGGACCGAATGAACGCTACTTCGCGCTCTCTGGGGCTCGGATGGATGGTCGCGCTGGCTCTCGCGCTCTCGGCCGCGCCTTCCTCCGCTCAGGACCTCGAACGCGGCGCCGAGCTGTTCCAGCTCTGCGCCCAGTGCCACGGCGCCAACGGGGGCGGGAACCAGGCGTACCTCGCGCCGGCGATCGCCGGGCTCCCCGAGTGGTACGTGCAGGCTCAGCTCCACAAGTTCCAGAGCGGCGGGCGCGGCACGCACTTCGACGACGTCGGCGGCATGCGCATGAGGCCGATGTCGATGTGGCTGCACGGCGACGCGGACGTGGCGAACGTCGCCGCCTACGTGGCCTCGCTGCCCAAGACCTGGCCCAAGCCCCAGCTCGAGGGCGGCGATCCGGAGGCCGGAAAGGCGAAGTACGCCGTGTGCATCGCCTGCCACGGCGTGAACGGCGAGGGCAACCAGGCGCTCAACGCGCCGCCGCTGGTGGGCGCGAGCGACTGGTACATGCTCACCTCGCTCAAGAATTTCAAGGCGGGCGTCCGCGGGACCAATCCCAAGGACACCACCGGGGCCTTGATGCGCCCGATGTCGATGACCCTGGCCGACGACCAGGCCATCCTCGACGTCATCGCCTACATCTCGACTCTCGGGCCGAGCCACTGAGGAGCTGCGTCGATGGCCAAGGCATACGGACCGGACGAGCTCGCGACGCGCACCTTCGTGGTGAGCATCGCCGGCATCGCGGCGTTCATCGCCGTGGTGTTCATCTTCATCCTCTAGGAGTCGCCCCATGATGTCACACTACCTCGCGCAGGTATCCAGCTACGCCGGCGACATCGACGGGCTCGTCACGCTGATCGCGTGGCTGGTGGGCGTCTGGCTCCTGATCAGCGAAGGCGTCTTCTTCTACCTGATCTGGAAGTTCCGCCACCGCGAGGGTCACCGCGGCCAGTACATCACCGGCGAGGAGAAGCATCATAAGCGCTGGATCACCATTCCCCACGCGCTGGTGCTGATCTGCGACATCTTCATCATCGTCGGCGCGGTGCGCGTGTGGGTGGAGGTGAAGCAGACGCTGCCGCCCGCGGACGCCACGGTGCGCATCATCACGCAGCAGTGGGCCTTTAGCTTCGTGCACCCCGGTCCCGACGGGGAGCTCGACACCGCGGACGACATCAAGACCGTCGGCGACCTGCACGTCGAGGTGGGGAAGACCTACCACTACCAGCTCGAGTCGCGCGATGTGCTGCACGATTTCTCGGTTCCCGTGTTCCGCCTCAAGCAGGACGCCATTCCCGGCCGGGTGATCACCGGTTGGTGGAAGGCCACCAAGACGGGCGTGCACGACATCCAGTGCGCGGAGATCTGCGGCATCGGACACGGATTGATGGGGGCGCGCATCCACATCGAGACGCCCGAGGAGCATACGGCGTGGATGCAGCAGAACACACCGGTCACGTCGATCGCGTCCACCACGGCGCTCGACGGCCAGAGGTGAAGCATGGCTGAGACGATCGGCGTCGGGACCCACGGTGCGGAGGAAGCGCACGGCCACGCGCATCACGAAGACACGTTCTGGAGCAAGTACGTCTTCTCCACGGACCACAAGATGATCGCCATGCAGTACATGTTCACGGGCATGGCGATGGCACTGATCGGCGGATTCTTCGCCTACGTCTTCCGGATGCAGCTCGCCTTTCCCGGCTCGGAAGTGCCGTTCTGGGGCATCGTCACGCCGGCACAGTACAACGCGCTGATCACCAACCACGGCGCGATCATGATCTTCTGGGTGGCGATGCCGGTGCTGATCGCGGCCTTCGGCAACTTCCTGATCCCGCTGATGATCGGCTGCGACGACATGGTGTTCCCGAGGATCAACCGGCTCAGCTACCAGATCTTCCTGCTCTCGGCGCTCGTGTTGATCGCCTCCTTCCTGGTGGAGAATGGCGGCTTCGGGGGGGCCTGGACGGCCTACCCGCCGCTCTCGGCGAAGAGCCAGTACAGCCTGACGCCGCTCGGCTCCTCGATGTGGCTCGTGGCCGTGGCGCTCGAGTTCGTGGCCTTCCTGCTCGGCGGCATCAACTTCGTCACCACCGCGATGAACTCGCGGGCGCCGGGGATGAAGCTCTACGACATCCCGATCGTGGTCTGGATGATCGTGATCGCGAGCATCCTGTTCATGGCGTCGGTGGGGCCCCTGATCGCCGGCGCGATCATGCTCTTCATGGACCAGAACCTGCACACCCACTTCTTCGATCCGAACGCGGGCGGCGATCCGATCCTCTGGCAGCACCTGTTCTGGTTCTTCGGGCATCCGGAGGTGTACGTCGTGCTGCTGCCGGCGGTGGGCATCACCGCCGAAGTGATGACGGTGTTCGCGCGCAAGAAGCTCTTCGCCTACCGCACCGTCCTGTTCACCACCTTCGCCACCGGCGTGCTGAGCTTCACGGTGTGGGCGCATCACCAGTTCATCGCGGGAATCGACC
>CAZZFT010000066.1:0-26360 GCA_964653555.1 uncultured Spirochaetales bacterium
CCGTGAGCGACGCCGAGCTGGCGCGCTTCGCCTACCTCGAGCACCGCGAGAACGTGGCGCTGGCCCTGGCCGTCAGCGCCGAGCTCGGCGTTCCGCGAGAGGTCGCGCTCGCGGGCATGGTGGCAGCCGAGCCCGACGCCGGCGCGCTCCGCGAGTGGCAGGTGGACTTCTTCGGTCGCCGCGTCGTGTTCGTCAACGGCTTCGCCGCCAACGATCCGGTCGCCACCGAGCGCGTGTGGAAGCTCGCCCTCGCCCGCCATCCCGGGTGCGAAGCGCGAATCATGGTGATCAACTGCCGGCAGGACCGGACCGATCGCTCGCGCCAGCTCGGCGAGGCGCTCCCCGGCTGGCCGCGCGCGGACCACTACTTCCTGGTGGGCAGCGGCACCCACGCGCTGGCGCGCAGCGCCACGCGGGCGGGGCTGCCCGCGGCGGCGCTGGTCCCCCTCGAGGGCGAGCCCTCGACCGGCGTGTTCGAGGAGCTGATGGGCGCCGCGGGGCGCGACGGCCTGATCGTGGGCGCCGGCAACATCTCCGGCCAGGGCTTCGAGCTGGTGCGCGCCTTCCGCATCCGCGCGCGCCTGCCCGATCCGGAGGGTCGCGCGGCGTGACCGAGTCGGACGTTCTGGTGGTCGGAATCGGCCTGGTGGTGAGCCTGCTCTACTCCGAGCTGTTCGGCGTGGCGCCAGGCGGGATCATCGTACCGGGCTATCTCGCTCTCTCGATCCAGGACCCGGTGGTCCTCACGCTCACGGTGGCCGTGGCGCTGCTCACCTTCTTCGCCGTGCGCGTCGTGTCGACGATCGCCATCGTCTACGGGCGACGCCGTACGACCCTGTCGGTGCTGATCGGCTTCGCGCTGGCCACGCTGGTGCGGAACGTGCTGGGGGTCGGCACGCCGGTGGGTCCCTTCGAGGTGGACGTGATCGGCTACGTCGTGCCCGGACTGATCGCGATCTGGATGGATCGCCAGGGAGCCGTGGTGACGATCAGCGCGGCGATCACGGCCAGCGTCGCGACGCGGCTCGCCGGGATTCTGGCGATGGGAAGCTAGCCGGTGCAGCGACTGTACTGGCGACCCGCCCACGTCTCGCGCGTCGTACACGTGTTTGTCGCGGTGCTGGCCTGCGGCGCACTGGTGGGAGCAGAACGCTTCCAGCGGGTCGCCGTGCGGCCGGACTTCGAGGCGAAGCTGCACGCGGCGGCCCAGATGGAACGCGGGATGGAGATCGTGAAGGCCTACCGGGTCCGTCACTTCGCCCCGGTCGACACCGAGCTCGACCCGACCGGCTCGGGAATGATCGGTCTCGCCAGCTCTCCCACCACCACGAACACCGGCTCGCTCGCCGCGAAGCGGACGACGGTGAACCCGAACTGGGCGGCGGCGGTGATCGAGATGCTGCGAGACGCCGGCGTGAAGCGGGGAGACCTGGTGGCCGTGGGCGTGTCCGGCTCGTTTCCCGCCCTCAACATGGCGGCGCTGATCGCGATCGACGATCTCGATCTGGAGGCCGTGTCGATCGCGAGCGCCGGCGCCTCGAGCTTCGGCGCGAACATCCCAGGCCTGTCCTGGCTCGACATGGAGCGCCTGCTCGCCGACGCGGAGATCTTCTCGACGCGCACCGTCGCCGCCTCGCTCGGCGGCACGCGCGACCGCGCGCTCGGCATGGACCGCCGCGGCCGCGAGCTCCTGCGCGCGGCCATCGAGCGCAACGGCGTCGAGCTGATCGACGTGAAGGAGGAGATCGCCAGCATCGAGGAGCGCATGCGGATCTACGAGCAGCACGCCCGGGGCCACCGCTACGCCGCCTACCTGAACGCAGGTGGCTCGTTGGTGTCGGTCGGGCCGAAGTCGGTCAAGCGGCTGTATCGCCCCGGCCTCAACCTGCGCCCGGACCCGCGCAGCGCCGGGGTCGACAGCGTCACGATGCGCTTCCTCAGCGCGGGCATCCCGGTGGTCAACCTCTCGAAGGTCGTTCCGCTCGCCGAGCAGTACGGGCTCCCCGTCGAGCCGAGCGAGCGTCCTCCGGTCGGCCAGGGCCCCGTCTTCGAGGGGCGCTCCCACGATCTGCGCCTGATCGCCGGGCTGCTCCTCGGGCTGCTCGCCGCCTGCTATGCGCTCCTGCGCCTCGATCTCGGCGCGCGTCTGGTGGCGCGGAGCGGCCGGTTGGAGAGGATGGTGTAGGCGGCCCGAGGGCTCCAGCTTCCGCGCCGCACGGCCGATGCTCCTCCCAGCGATCGGGAGGGAGCGCCGATGCCGCTCGGGAAGACGTCCGGTACGAGGACCCGCACCCTGGCCGTGTGGATCGTGTTGCTGCTCGCCATGGTGACCGGCCTCGCGCTGCTCGGCGAGCGCTCCCCGGCCACGCTGCCCTACGACACCTTCCTCGAGTACGTCGACGAGGATGCGGTGAGCGCGGTTCGCGTCGACGGCAACGAGATCCAGGTGGAGCTCTACGGAGGGGCGAGCTTCTCGGTGCTTGGCGTGATCGACGACGCGCTGACCCGCCGGCTCTCCGAACAGGGCGTGCCGATCGCCTGGGGCCCCGAGCCAAAGCCGCTGCGCACCGCGCTGCTCGTCGTGGCTCCGATCGCCCTGTTCCTGGTCCTGTTCGTCTTCCTCCTGCGCCGGGCCGGCGGCGGCGCCGCCAACACGCTCGAGCTGCGCAAGACCCGCGCCCGCCGGGTCGAGGGCGGGACGGGCGTGACCTTCGCGAGCGTCGGCGGCTGCGACGAGGCGAAGTCCCAGCTCGCCGACCTGGTCGACTTCCTCCGGCACCCCGAGCGCTGGGAGCGGGCCGCAGTGCGCCTGCCGCGGGGCGTCCTGCTCGAGGGCCCGCCGGGCTGCGGCAAGACGCTGCTCGCGCGCGCGGTCGCGGGCGAGACCGACGCGAACTTCTTCAGCGTCTCCGCCTCGGAATTCGTGGAGATGTTCGTCGGGGTGGGAGCCTCGCGCATGCGCGACACCTTCGAGCTGGCGGCGAAGCACGCCCCCGCGATCCTGTTCATCGACGAGCTGGACGCGATCGGGCGGCGCCGCGGTTCGGGCGTCGGCCTGGTGAACGACGAGCGAGAGCACACCCTGAACCAGCTCCTGGTCTCCCTCGACGGCTTCGAGAACCGGGACCGCGTCGTGGTGATGGCGGCGACCAACCGCAGCGACGTCCTCGACGCCGCCCTGTTGCGTCCCGGCCGCTTCGACCGACGCATCCCCGTCCCGCCGCTGTCGCTGGAAGCACGCCGCGAAGTGCTCGCGATCCACACCTCGGGCAAGCCTCTCTCCCCCGAGATCTCCCTCGACGACCTCGCGGCCCGAACCGAGGGCATGAGCGGCGCGGACCTGGAGGGACTGGTGAACGAGGCGGGGGTGCTGGCCCTGCGGCGCAGCCGGGCCGCGGGTCGCGAAGACGTGCAGATCGAGACGACCGACTTCGCCAGCGCTCTCGATCCGCGCTCGTCGGCGGCCCGGCGCTTCGACCACCTCGACGCCCTGCTGATCGAGTCCACCACCCAGCTGAGCCAGCCGACGGGTCGGGCCCGGGTCCGGCTGACCCTGGACGAGGGGACCGTCGTCGAGGGCGAGCTGGTGTGGGCCGACGCGGCATTCCTCAAGGTGCGCGTCGAGGACGGCGGAGGGATGCGGGTCGTCCCCAAGGTCAAGATCAAGACGCTGGAGGCCCTCGATGGAACCGAGGGAGTCGCAGCGGCCGACCTGAGGCCCGACCTCCACGCGCGCCAGGCGCGCCGTTAGGCAGGCTCGTGGGTCCGGCCGAGAGCTGGATCGCCGCGCGCATCGCCTGGCTGGTTCCGCTGTGGCTCTCGCTCTCGGTGCACGAGTGGGCCCACGCGCTGGCCGCGAAGCGGCTCGGCGACGACACCGCCGAGCGGCTCGGCCGGCTCACCCTGAATCCGCTCGCCCACGCCGACCCGATCGGAACCCTGCTGCTCCCGCTGCTCGGCGTGCCGATCGGGTGGGCGAAGCCCGTCCCCGTGAATCCGTCTCGATTCCACCGCGGCGTGTCGCTGCGCGGCGGCCTGGCCCTCACCGCCGCCGCGGGACCGACCGCCAACCTCGCCCTCACGCTGGCGTCGGTGGTGCTGCTGCTGACGGCAGCGGCGGCGGCGCCCGGCTGGGTCGCTCCGGGCAGCGCTCCGCGCGCGACGCTGGAGACGCTCGCCGTCCTCAACCTGGCCCTCGCCCTGTTCAACGCCCTGCCCGTCCCGCCCCTGGACGGAAGCCGCGTGCTCGAGGCCTGGCTCCCGCTGCGGCTCGAGCCCGCCTGGCGCGCCTTCCTGCGCGGAGGCGACTGGGCCCTGGCCGGCACCCTGTTGGCGATCCTGTGGCTCGGAGGGCCCGTGCTGCTCTGGCCCCTCGAGCAGCTGCGGATGCTGCTCGCCGCCGCGATCCCATAGAATGGGCGGGCCACCCGAGGAGGCCCGCATGAGCCAGCGCCGCGCGATCGAAACCGGGACCGACCACGTCACGGCGCACGTCGAGGATCGCGTCGCGACCGTCACGCTGAACCGGCCCGAGCGACGCAATGCGGTGTCGAACGAGATGCTGCGCGCCCTCGAGGTGGCGCTGGAGGCCGCCGAGCGCGACGACGAGGTCCGCGCGGTGGTGCTGACCGGCGCGGGGGGCGCCTTCTGCGCCGGCGGGGACGTGAAGGGGATGGACGAGGCACACCGCGCCGAGAGCGGCGGCACGGGCCCCGGGATCGACGCGGCGATCGCCGCGCAGCGCCGCAACCAACGGGGCACCGCTGGCCGCCTGTACGCGATGCCCAAGCCGGTGGTCGCCTCGATTCCGGGCCCCGCCGCGGGCGCGGGACTCTCCCTGGCCCTGGCCTGCGACCTGCGCATCGCCTCGGAGGCCGCGTTCTTCTTCACCGCCTTCGCGAAGGTGGGCTTCAGCGGCGACTACGGCGGCAGCTACTTCCTGACACGGCTGGTCGGCTCGGCGAAGGCGCGCGAGCTCTACTTCCTCTCCGAGCGGATCGACGCGAGGGAGGCGGAGCGCCTGGGAATCGTCAACTGGGTGGTCTCCGCCGACGCCCTCGAGGAACGCACGCGCGAGCTGGCCCTGCGGCTCGCGAAGGGCCCCGGCGTCGCCTACCGCTACATGAAGGAGAACCTGAACCGCGCCGTGTCCGGAGACGTGATGGAGTGTCTCGACCTCGAGGCCACGCACCACGTCCACACCAGCCGCACCCGCGACCACCGCACGGCAGTGCGCGCCTTCGTCGAGAAGCGCGAACCGACCTTCGAGGGGCGCTAGCCAGCCCGGAGCCGGGCCCTCAGTCGCTCCGGCCGAGCCGCGCGAAAACGGACTCGGGGGCGTCGGGAGCGACCTCGGCGGGCAGCGAGGCCAGTCCGCTGGCGATCGACTTGCACACGTCGGCGGCCCCCTCGATGCCCCGCTTCTCCAGCTCGCTGCGCATCAGCTCCGCGAGCACCACCTTCATCTGGTGGGGCGAGACGGAGGCGGCCTCGAGTCCGGCCTCCTTGAGCGCGAGGCGCACCGTGCCCCGGGCCTCGATCCGGTCCAGGGACGTCGAGCGCTCGATCTCGTCACAGGCGAAGGAGAAGGCCCTCGAATCGCTCATCTACGCTACTCCCGGCTGAGACGCCGCGTGTCGCCGGAGACCGGCGAGATAGCTGTCGGGTGGGAAGAAGGCCAGGGCCAGACAGGCGGCTGCGACGAGCCCTCCCGACGAGGTGACGAGGGGAATGACGATCTCCCGAGCAAACCGGGATCCGCCGTACAGGAGCAGGGCATCGATCACGATGACCGCGAGCGTCGCCAGCCCCATCAGGCTCCAGAGCAGCAGACGGTTCGCCACCACCGGGTCCGACAGGCCCAGCGCCAGCCGGCGGCGGTGCATGGCGTACTGACGCAGCGACTCGAAGCTCGACCACCCGTAGGCGCCGCCCGACATCACCAGGCTCACGCCGCCCCAGATCATCGTCCCGCGCAGCAGCTCCGCCTCCGAGTGCGAGCCGAGATACGTGCTCGAATAGCCGATGGCGTAGGCGACGCAGAGCGCGCTGCCAACGGCGAAGCCCAGCCACGCACCGGGCCGACCCGGGTGGAACACCCGCGTGGTGAATGCGTACAGGAACATCGTCGCCACGGCGTTGACGACGGCCGAGACGGAAGCCAGCAACGCCTCCTGGACAGGACCCGGCCATGGTGGAGGCCGCCGAGAGCGGGTAGCCGATCCCTCCGCCGAGCAGGAAGAAGAGCCCCAGGGCCAGCTCCGGGAAGGCGCGAGTGCGCCGCGCGAGCAGCAGCAGCTTCAGGCCGACGGCGTCCGAGGTGCCGACGAGCACGAGTAGGACGCAGAGGACGAGCGTCTGCATGGACGCCGTGTCGGCGGGTCACCGACCCGGCTTGAGCCGCTCGCGAGCCGCCGCGTGGCCTCGGGTCGGCCCGTCGGCGGAAGAGGCCGCCATTTCGTACGTTCCCGTGGCGCCGGCTCCACGAGGCCAGCCAGGGAGGGCCCCCCGATGATCTACGACAGCATCCTCGACACGATCGGCAACACCCCCGTCGTGCGTCTCCATCGGATCGGATCACCGGGCGTCGAGATGTTCGCGAAGGTGGAGGCCTTCAATCCGGGCGGCTCGGTGAAGGACCGCCTGGCCTACGCGATCGTCACCGATGCGGAGCGCCGCGGGCTGCTCAAGCCCGGACAGACGGTGGTGGAGGCCACGTCCGGCAACACCGGCATCGCCCTGGCGATGGTGTGCGCCTCCCGTGGCTATCCCTTCGTCGCGACGATGGCCGAGTCGTTCTCGGTCGAGCGCCGCAAGGTGATGCGCGCGATGGGGGCGAAGGTGATCCTGACGCCCGCCTCCGAGCGGGGCACCGGGATGGTGAAGAAGGCCGAGGAGCTCGCCGCGAAGTACGGCTGGTTCCTCGCCCGTCAGTTCGAGAACCCGGCCAACCCGGCCTACCACCGCAACACCACCGGCCCGGAGATCCTGCGCGACTTCGCCAACCGCCGCCTCGACTACTGGGTGACCGGCTGGGGCACGGGCGGAACGCTCACCGGGGCCGGTCAGGTGATCAAGGCCGCGCGCCCCGAAGTGAAGGTGATCGCCACCGAGCCCGAGGTGGCTTCACTGCTCGCGGGCAAGGAGTGGAAGCCGCACAAGATCCAGGGCTGGACCCCGGACTTCGTGCCCGACGTGCTCGACCCCTCGGTCTACGACGAGCTGCGCCCGGTCGGCGAGGAGGAGTCGCGGGAGTGCGCGCGCCGTCTGGCCGCCGAGGAGGGCATCTTCGCCGGTCTCTCCGCCGGAGGCACCCTCGCCGCCGGACTCCAGGTCGCGCGGGAGGCGCCGAAGGGCTCGTCGATCCTGGTCATGCTGCCCGACACGGGCGACCGCTACCTCTCGACCTGGCTGTTCGAGGACCTCGAGGAAGGGTCGGACGACGCGTGGCTCGCGAGCCTGTAGAAGATCGCCCGGGGCGCGCGGGGCGATTCCCGTGGCGCGCCGTCGCGAAGCCCGTCATGATGGGCGCCCTTCCCGGAGGACACCTGATGATTGGACGGATCGCCGGCCGCTGCTTCGCCCCCTTCTGCGCCCTCGGCGCCCTCGCCTTCGCGGGCTGCAGCACTCCCACCGCGCCGCCGCCCGAGCCCAGCATCTCCTCGGTGGAGCAGAACCTGCCCGGGAACGTCGCGCGCCAGGACGTCGTCACGGTGTCCGCCACCGTGGAGGCGATCGACCAGAAGACGCGCGAGGTGACCCTGCTCGGCCCCGACGGCCAGCGCATCACGTTCCGGGCCGACGATTCGGTCCGGAACCTCGCGCAGGTGAAGAAGGGCGACGTCGTCCAGGCGACCTACTACCGGTCGGTGGCGATCCAGCTGGCCAAGCCGGGCGAGCTGACCCCCGGCGTCTCGGCGGGTCGGATGACTGCCCGCGCCGAGCCGGGAGAGATGCCGGGCGCCGCGGGCGTGCGCACGATCTCGGTCGTCGCCACCGTGCACGCACTCGACCCGGAGAACCGGACCGCGACCCTCGAGATGGCCGACGGATCCCTCCAGACGATCGCCGTGCGCAACCCGCACCACTACGACGTGGCCAAGGTGGGCGATACCGTCGAGATCACCTACACGGAAGCCGTCGCGATCGCCGTCGACAAGCCGACCCGGCGCTGATCCGATCAGGCCGGGCCGACCTCGACGACCTTCCACGCATCGTCCAGGTCGGCTCGCGCCAGGGCTTCCGCCTCTTCCAGGGTGGCCGCGCTCAGGACCAGCACCCGCATCCGGGGCCCCGACAGCGCCTTCACGAGCACGCGAAAGGGCAGCAGATCCGCGCTCGCCGCGTCGTCCGCGTCCTGCGGCTCCTCCAGGAGGTCTTCGGTGGGGAGCGGGCCCGCGCGAGGCTCCTCGCGGCGAGGGACGACCTCGCGCCGGGGGGAGCATCGCTCGCCCGGCGTCCCCGAGTCCGGGCTCGCAGCGGCTGGCTGCGACCGCAGGCTGCCTCCCGGCAGCAGAGCTTTGAAGCCCTCGGGCGTGTCCAAGACCATCATCCCGACCGACCAGATCTTCTTCGTGCCGCCGGCTCCGCCCGACTTCACCGGACGCACGTGCCAGGCGACGGCGTCGAACTCCACGGCACCGAGGGTGGGAACGTCGACGCTCAGCCGATACGTATGCTTGGGCACGAGCGGAATCGGACTGAGCAGGCAGAGCCCTCCCTCGGACACGTCCACCACCCGCGCCCGGAAGCGCTTCCTCCCGCGCTGGATCGAGCAGTGGAGGCGGCACCGGGTGCGCGGGCTGGAGCGCCGCTCCTCCGGCTTGGAGACCGATCGGCGCAGGAAGCGGGCGAAGCTCACGAGAGCCTCGAACCGTACTGCTCGGCTGTGGTTCCGCCTTCCATCGCGCGCGGCCTCCGCCCGTCGCTCTTCGTCCGCCCTCGGGCGCGGCCTGAGCGGCAACTCGGTGCCGGCCGGCATGCAGTGGGAAGCGAGCCCTGCAGTCGGGCTCAACGCACCGGGCGGCCGGCCACCAGCACCGGCAGGGGCCGCAGCGCGCCCAGCAGATCGACGTAGTCGTCCGTCCACAGCGGAGCGCGCGACACGATCTCGGGGGCGGGCTTCCTCAGGACGATGGCGTTCGGGCCCAGGCCGAGCTCCCGGCGGCGCGCGTTCGCGAACTGCGCCAGGGCCTCGAGGCGATCCGGATCGCGCGAGAGGAACACCCAGGTCGATCCCCCGCTGAGCAGCCGCGCGTAGGTCTCGACCGTGATGGCGAGCGTCTGGAGGCCCACCTCGCGACCGACCCGGGCCAGGATCGGCTCCAGGTCGAAGTTGCGGTTCGAGACGTGAACGGCGATCAGGCCGTCCGGGCGCAGCGACCCGAGGTAGTTCTCGAAGGCCTCGCGGGTGAGCAGATGGACGGGGATCGAATCGCTGGTGAAGGCGTCGAGCACCAGCAGGTCGAAGGGGTCGCGCGCGTCCCGCTCGGCCTCGGCCTCCAAGGAGATGCGCGCATCGCCCGGGATGATCTCGACGCGAGCCCGACTGTGGGCGAGGAAGCTGAAGTAGCGCTCGTCCTGGGCAAGCCTCACCACCGCCGGATCGATCTCGTAGAAGCGGATGCGGTCGCCGGGCCGGCCGTAGGCGGCCAGCGTTCCGATGCCCAACCCCACGATCCCGATGTTCGTCGTGACGCCCGGCGGCCGGCTCGTGAGGGCCAGGCCGATTCCCGTCAGGACGCCGAAGTAGGCCGTGGGGTGCAGCGCCAATCCCCGCTGCGTGAACTGCACGCCGTGCATGGTCGAGCCGTTGAGAAGCTGCCGCTGCTGGGTCGCGCCCTCGCCCACTTCTCGCACCCGCAGCACGCCGAAGAACCCCCGCTCCTGGTAGACGAGCTCCGGGGGCCGGGTCGTGACTCCGATGAGGAAGTCGGACAGGAACAGCGCCGCCACGACGCTCGTCACCACCCAGCGCCAGCGCGGACCGCGCCGTTGCAGCCAGCCCTGCGGATCGTGCCAGCAGGCGGCCAGGAACAGCAGAGCCCCGAGCGCGACCCCGATCTGCAGCTCGTAGTAGTCGTTGAAGATGCGCGGAGAGAGGAGTCCGACGAAGAGACCCCCGAGCGCCCCACCGCCAGCCAGGCACAGGTAGAAGCGGGTCAGGTCGCGGGGCAGGGGCCGCAGCCGATGCAGCTCTCCGTGGAGCACCATGCAGGCGCCGAACAGGAACAGACAGAAGAGCGCCGCCTGGAGCTGGATCGACTCCGCGAGCACCGCGGCGACGCCGCTCCCCGAGCCCGCCACCCGGAGCACGTACTGCGCGGCCAGCACGAGGACCGTGCACCAGACGAGCGGGGCGCGCGACGGGCTGCGCTCGGAGCGGAAGCAGAGGATGAAGCTCGCGAGGTAGACGGCCAGGGGCAGGATCCACAGGAAGGGAACGCTGGCCACGTCGAGACACAGGGCGTTGGTCACCCCCATCAGCAGCATGACCGCGCAGGCGGGGAGCAGCAGCCATAGCGCGACGACACTCGCGGTCGCCTGGGGCCGCGGCTCCGTCTCCACGGCGACCTCGATAGGCGGCTCCCCGCGGCGGGCGAGCGCGGCGCAGGCGAGCACGGACAGCCCCGTCACGACGAAGGCCACCGACCACGCGCGCCCGCTGACCGACACCGGAAGCCGGGACTCGATCAGGAACGGATATCCCACGAGGGCCAGCAAGGAGCCGAGGTTCGATACGGCGTAGAGCGGATAGGGCGAGCGCCCGGGCAGGGTCCGGGCGAACCAGGCCTGCAGGAGCGGCCCGGTGGCTGCCAGCACCAGGAACGGCGGAGCGACGTTCGCCAGCAGCATCGCCAGGATCGCACCGCTGGGATCGACCGCTCCGTGGGGCTTCCAGGAATCGTCGGGGAGCACCGGCAGCGCGACCAGGGCTCCGGCGAAGACGAGCGCGTGCAGCACGAGCTGGAGGCGCGGGCGGACCAGCCGGACCAACGCGTGCGCCCAGGCATAACCCGCGAAGAGCGCGACCTGGTAGAAGGCCAGACACAGCATCCAGACCGCGGGAACGCCGCCGAACCAGGGCAGGATCCGCTTGCCCACCAGGGGTTGCACGACGAAGATCAGGAAGGCGGAGGCAAAGCTCGCGCTCGCGAAGAGCAACAGGAACAGCGAGGATCGGCGGCGCGTCATGGGACCGGCGGAGCGTAGCTCCTGAGAACGGAGCGGCCCCCCGGACTGCGTCCGCCGGGAACCGGGAGCCGGACCGATGGGAGCCCGTCCCTCAGAACTCGCGGGTCATCCGGAACACGATCGGGTCGGGGCGCTCGCGGTGCCAGGTCCAGAGATCGCAGGTGATGTAGCCGTGCACGGTGGCCATCTCGTTGGTGAAGCCATCCGTTCGCCAGGCCAGGGTCTCGGGCATGTGGCGAGCCTCGCTCACCTCGATCAGATGGCGCCGAGCGTCTTCGCCACCCGGGTGTTCGGGAGATACTCGAGCTGGCTGTACAGCCCGAGCTCGAGCAGCCGCCGCGCCGTGCCGCGCCCCTTCTCGCGCCGGTACTCGTTGGAGCCGCCGCCCTCGACGTCGCGCAGCAGGCAGTTCAGGCGATCGTAGGAGCGCACGTCGTACCAGAGCGCCCCGCCGATCTCCTGCTCGAGGGCCGCGAAGTCCTCCTCCTGGAGCCAGCGCCTCGCCTCTTCCCGGCTCAGCTCGCCGCCCGCGAGCAGCTTCTTCCCGTCCTCCACCGTGGCGGAGTACACCGAACCCTTCACGCTGGGCTTGGTCGCCATTGGGGGCCTCTTCTCGCCAGTCGTCTCACGGTCCTATCGATGGCACGGATCGAGCCATTGAGGAGTCCACCCGGACGGCAACGTCCCGATCGGGCTTCACGCCGGGACCGGTGGAGCGACGACGACCAGCGTCTAGAATCGGGCGCAGCCCGCCGCGCCGCGACGACGCGCCAGACCCGGGCTGGAGGCCCCATGCAGCTCGAGACCCTGCTCTACGAAGTCGACGGTGCGATCGCCACGCTCACCTTCGATCGACCCGAACGCCTCAACACGATCGTGCCCCCGATGCCCGAGGAGCTCGAGCGCTGCGTGGCCGAGGCCAATCGCGACCCGGCGGTGAAGGTGATCGTGCTGCGTGGCGCCGGCCGCGCCTTCTGCGCCGGCTTCGACTTCTCCGACAACCTGTCGGCCTGGTCGAGCACGCTCGAGACCGACGGCCGGTGGGATCCGGGACGCGACCTGATCGGCGTCACCAACCCCTTCACCGGACCGGTACCCAAGTTCATGAGCCTGTGGCGCAGCCCCAAGCCGGTGATCTCCCAGGTGCACGGCTGGTGCGTCGGCGGTGGCTCCGACCTGGCGCTGTGCGCCGACCTGGTGATCGCCTCGGAAGACGCCCAGATCGGCACGCCCTACGCGCGCGTCTGGGGCTGCTACCTCTCGGGCATGTGGATCTACCGTCTGGGACTCACGAAGGCGAAGGAGCTCGCGCTCACGGGCAAGCCGCTCTCGGGAAAGGAGGCGGCCGAGGTCGGGCTGATCAACCGCGCCGTCCCCTTCGACGAGCTCGAGGAGACCGTGCGCCGGCAGGCCGAGGAGCTGGCGCGGCTGCCGCTTCCGCAGCTCGCGGCGATGAAGCTGATCGTCAACCAGGTCTTCGACAACATGGGCCTCTCCTCGACCCAGCTGCTCGGCCCGATCCTCGACGGCTACATGCGCAACATCGCCGAGGCCCACGAGTTCGTCGACGTGGCGGCGACGCAGGGCGTCGGCGAAGCGGTCCGCCGCCGCGACGCCCCCTTCGGCGACTACAGCCAGGCTCCCGCCGAGCGCCAGCCGCGGCCCGGCAACGTCATCCGCCCGAAGCGCGGCGACTGACCTCCAGGCGCCCGGCGGCGAGGGCCAGCGCGGCTGCCGCGACGATCGCGGCCGGACCCGCCAGGCCCGGCACCGCGGCCGGCGCCGGGGGCGCGATCCGGAAGACGTTCTGGCTGTCGCGGCCGCTCACGTAGATCGCGCCGTCCGGCCCGAACACGACGTCCTTCGGCGTCTGGAGGGGGTGCCCCTGCCCGTCGCCGTTGGCGTCGATCAGCAGGGTCACGACGCCGGCCGGTGTCACGAGGAAGGCGTTGTGCGAGAACAGACCCTGGACCACGACGGCGCCCAGCCCGTCCACGTCGATACCCTCCGGGCCGGAAAATGAGCTCCCGAGGCCGTTGCCGCTGCCGTCGAGGATCTGGGTGATGGATCCGTCCGTGTCGATCCGGAAAACGTTGTCGCTGAACTCGCCACCGACGTAGACGGTGCCGTCGGCCGCGGCCCACATGCTCTCGGGACCGGCCAGCGGATGGCCGCGGCCGTCGCCCGACGGACCGATGATCATCTCGATCGTCCGCTCCGGCGAGATCTCGAACAGGTTGTCGCTGTACTCGCCGCTGACGTAGACCTCGCCGCGGGCGCCCGCGAAGACGCCGACCGGATTCTCGAGCGGATGGCCGAGCCCGTCGCCCTCCGGCCCGATGATCTCGGTGATCGCGCCGTCGGGAGCGACCTCCAGGACGTTGTCGCTCAACTCCCCCGTCACGAACACGTGGCCCCGCTCGTCGACGGCCACTCCGAAGCTGCCGTTCAGCCTGTGCCCCGCGCCGGCGCCGTCCCGGCCGACGATCTGGCGGATCTCCCCGTCGGGTGCGATGCGGAACGCGTTGTCGCTGGTCTTCCCGGTCAGGTAGACGCTCCCGTCGGCGCCGATGGCGATGCCGCGGACGTCGTCGAGCCCGTGGACGCCGTCCCCGCTGGAGTCGATGATCTGGGTGACGGTGCCGTCGGGATCGATGCGGAAGACGTTGTCGCTCTCCTGTCCACCGACGTAGACGCGGCCCGCCGCATCGACGGCCAGCGCCCGCGGGTTGACGAGCCGACGGCCGGCGCCGTCACCCGAGGCGTCGATGATCTGCGTGATCTCGCCGCGGGCGGAAAGCGCGAGCGCTCCCGACAGCAGGGAGGCCCGCAGGACCCGGAGCAGCAGTGCGCGCGGCAACACGTGCCATCCTACCACCCCTCGCTGTGCAGCACGGCGAGCAGGCGCGGGTCGTCGGTCGAGAGCGGCGGGAGCCACACGCCGCGCTGCTCGCGTGTCCACCAGCGGCCCTGCGGGTCGTCCGCGGGCGCGAAGGCGTAGCGGTAGAGAACGGCGCGGACGTAGCGCGGCGGAGCGTCCGGGAACGGGTTCGCCGCGAACAGGCTCAGCGCGCCGGGATCGCCGTGGAGCAGCTTCCACACGAGGTGCAGCGTCCACGGGTAGCGGTCGGGAGAGCTCATCGCCGCGAACCACATCTGCCAGTCGAGGCGGGGCTGGTAGGGTGCCACCACCGGCGGACGGCGATCGACCCGGACCGGCAGTGCGCGGTACGGATAGGGCCTCCACTCGGCATGCTCGTCGGGAACGGCGTCCGAGGTTCCCTCGAAGACGACGTTCCACCGCTCGCGGCCGACCGTCCCGAAGGCTCCGTAGGTGTTGACCAGATCGAGGCGATCGAAGGCGGTGTTCATGATCTGCTGCGGCGATGCGAGGTTCGCCAGCACCGGGATGCTGAGCACCGCGACGAGCGCGACGAGCGCCCAGGCGGCGCGTTCCATACCGGGGCTCGCTTCGGCGCTCTGCGCGGCGCGCGCGGCGCGGTCCACGATCGCGCGCGGCAGCAGACGCGACCAGACGCCGTCGTCGAAGCAGGCGAGCGCGGGCACGATCGTCAGGTAGTTCAGGAAGGAGAGGTTCCCGCTCGTGATCAGCATCGACTGGAACACGACGATCACCGCGCCGGCGACGCGCCGTCCCCAGCGCGGCCAGAACACGAACCAGGGCGCGACGAGCTCGGCGAGGTGATTGAACAGGACACCGCCGCGCAGGAGGATCCGCGGCAGGAAGTGCAGCCATCGGCTCAGCGGATTCGGCAGCGGCTGGGTCTCGAAGTGATAGTAGAGAGCCGTGAGATCGCGCCAGCACGGGTCGCCCCGGATCTTGATCAGGCCCGCGCCGAGCATGATCCGGAACACCAGCCACCGGAACAGCCAGATCACCGCAGTGGGCGGCGCGCGACGCGGGAAGGGCCTTCCGTCGAGCAACGGGACCAGGAAGATCGCCAGGAAGCCGGTCTCGAGCAGCTGGATCTCCCAGCCGTAGCCGTACCAGTCCTGTCCGACGTGGACGATCGACATGTAGAGGACCCAGAGCGCGCCGAGCAGGATTGCGTTGGCGTAGCCCGCCAGCACGGCGCAGGAGGCAGCGAAGCCCGTCCAGGACACCGCGCGCAAGGCCAGATCCGAGGAGCCGATCCAGAACAGCGACGGCAGCTCCCAGAAGCCGAGCCAGCGCGAGCCCAGCAGCCGCGCGACGCGATCGAGGTAGTCGTCCACCGGCAGCAGGCCCTGGGAGCCGATCAGCGGCACCAGCTGGAGGGCGGCGGAGAGGAACGCCGCGGCGTACACGAAGCCCAGCAGGCGGAGCAGGACGAAGCGCGTCAGCCAGTGGCTACGCGCCGGAGAGATGGAGTCCGGGGGCGTCTCGGGCGTCACGGACACGGAACATACTAGCCCTCGTAGCGAACGCCCCGGTAGCTGCGCTCGCGCTTGAGCTCGTAGCGTGCCTTGAGCTGCGGCAGATCGTCGGCGTGGCCGACGACGATCACGGCGTGTCCCTCGGCGAGCGGCGTGCGGTCGGGCGGGTTCACGATCACCTTCCCGTCCACGTGGCGCACCGCGACGATCAGGAAGCCGTGGTTGCCGGCGATCTCGATGGCGCCGACGGTGGCGCCGACCAGCGGCGATCCCTCGGACACGATCAGCTCCTCGAGGGTGAGGCCGATGCGCCCGAGCTCGTGGTCGAGGGAGCCGCGGTGGTCGATCTTCTCGAGCATCGCCGCGACGTCGGGCTGGGCGATCAGCTGGGACAGGCGGTGGGCGCCGCTCGCCGCGGGCAGCACCACCTCCGCCGCGCCGCTGCGCCGCAGCTTCGGCTCGCTGCTCGGGTTCTCGGCCCGCGCGACGATCCGCAGCGCGGGAGCGAGCCCGCTGGCCGTCAGCGTCACGAAGACGTTCAAGGCGTCCTGGGGCAGCACCGCGGCGAGCGCCGACGCCCGCTGCACTCCGGCGCGCGTCAGGATCTCCTCCTGGGTGGCGTCGCCCGCCATCGCGAGGAAGCCCGCCTCGCCGGCCTGGCGCACCTTCTCCTCGTCCGCGTCGAGGACGACCAGCGCGAGGCGCGCCGCCGAGAGCTCCTCGGAGAGGATGCGGCCGATGCGGCCGAAGCCGCACACGATGACGTGCTTGGAGAGGTTCTCGATTCCCGAGGCCATGCGTCGCGCTCCCAGAGCCTTGTGGATCTCGCCCTCGGTGATCATCTGGACGAGACCGCCGACCACGTACACCGCCGCACCGTAGCCGGCCACGATCACGCCGATCGTGAAGGCCCGCAGCGGCACCGTCTCGACCGGCTTCACCTCGCCGTAGCCGACACCGAAGATGGTGATGATCACCATGTACACGGAGTCGAGGACGCTCCAGCCCGCGACCACGTAGCCGATCGAGCCCGCCAGACACACCGCCAGGAAGGCGGCGGCTCCGTAGAGGATGCGCTTCGCGGGGCGGGACACGGCGGCTCATCGGGTCGTGGTGGGATGACCTCCCGGCAGCAATTCGCGTGCCGAGGCGGCAGCCACCACCTGGTGCGCCGCAAGCGCAGATGCGCTCGCATCGGCTCGATCCCGCCCGACCGGGTGGCGATTCCGGCGGCACACCGATGCCGAATCGAGCACGATCCCTGCCCGGTGTCAGCCGCCGAAGTGCGGGAGGACGCGCTCGCCGAACAGGCGCATCGAGCGTTCCATCCACTCGGGGTCGGGGCCGCCGAAGTTCATCAGGCACGCCACGTGTCCGATGCCGAGCTCCACGTAGGCCTCGAGGCGCTCGATGCACTCGGCGGGCTCGCCGATCACGAAGTGCTCGCGGGCCACCTGGGCCGGCTCGCGCTGCGACGGCGTGAGGGCGGTGACGTTGGCGTGTCCCCAGCTATCGTAGAGCGCCAGCAGCGCCCGGGCGTACAAGGCCACCGCCTGCTCGCGGGCGGCGCGGCTGGCGACGGCGCAGACGATGCGGTTCAGGCCGGGAGCCGTGTCGGCAAGGCCGAGCTCGCGCCGCGCGGCGCGATGGCTGGCGACGCGCTCCGCCACGTGGTCGAAGGTCTCGGTGGTGCTGATCAGGTAGTTGTCGCCGAGTCGGGCTGCGCGTCGGATCGCCACCTCCGCCTGGCCGCCGACCCAGATCGGCGGGCCCGGCCGCTGGACCGGCAGCGGGAACAGGCGGAACCCCTCGAGCCGGAAGTCCTCACCCGAGCGCGTCACCGGCTCGCCGGACCACAGCGCGCGGATCAGCTCGATGCCCTCCTCGGTGCGCGTTCCGCGCCTGCGGCTCGAGACGCCGAAGGTGCGCAGGTCGGTCGGCGAGTAGCCGTTGGCGACGCCCAGGCGCAGGCGGCCGTGACACAGAACGTCGACCATCGCCGCCTGCTGGGCGACGCGCACCGGGTGGTGGATCGGCAGCAGCAGCATGTTGGTGCCGAGACCGATCCGCCGGGTGACCCCCGCCATCGCCGCCAGCGCCAGCAGCGGATCCGGGTACATCATTGCCTGGGAGTGGTGCTCGTGCGCCCACAGGGCCTCGAAGCCGAGCGCCTCGGCGAGCGAGGCCTGGCGCAGCATCACCTCGAAGTCGGGCCGCGACTGGATCGGAGCGAGCCCGAAGGTGCACGAGCGGAGCCGACTCACGCCGGCTCGAGGTCGGGGGCGATCGGCATCCTCCTCACCTACGCCAGGGGTCGAGTGGGTGCCAGCCCGCCGCCCCGGTGCGGCTCAGATCATCATCCCCAGCCGCGGCTCCTGGGGCAGCTCGCCCTGTCCGATGCGCTTCGCGCGCTGCTCGAGGGTGGCTCCCGCCTGCTCGACGCCGATCATCGACACGAAGCGACCGGCTCGGATGTCGGCCAGCACGCTCTGGGCGAGGTCGTCGAGGTTCTGCACGGGAAGCTCGAAGCCGGCCTTCTTCGCCATCGCCTGGAACTTCTCGATCGTCTGGGGCTCGCCCTCCACCGGCACCTCGCGCGCCAGCTCGGTCGGGCGGTTGCGGTCGCAGCTCCAGATCCCGGTGTCGAGCAGGCCGCCGGCAGGATAGAAGAGCATCGCGCGCATCTTCTCGCTGGTCGCGGCCAGCTGGGCGGCGAGGCACTCGGTGATGATCGAGACCGCCGCCTTGCTCGAGGCGTAGACGGCCTGGTCGGGCAGCGGCTCGATGCCACCGTCTCCCGATGAGGTATTGATCACGAGCCCCTCCTCGCCCGACGCCAGCATGCGCGGCACGAAGGCGTGGATGCCGTGCACCACCCCCATCACGTTCACGCCGTAGATCCACGCCCAGTCGTTGGCGGTGGTCTCCCAGACCGGTGCCGAGGGGGCGCCGACGCCCGCGTTGTTGCACAGGATGTGACAGGCGCCGTGCTCCGCGAACACCCGCTCCGCCAGCGCTGCCACCGACTCCCGCTTCGAGACGTCGGTCGGGACGCCCAGCACCTGCCCCCCGCGCTCGCGCAGCTGTGACGCGGTCTTCTCGAGCGGACCCGCCTCCACGTCGGCCAGCACCACCTTCATGCCCTCGGCGACGAACGCCCCGGCCAGCGCGCGACCGATTCCGCTCGCGCCGCCCGTCACCACCGCCACGCGTCCCTTGAACTGCTGCATCGCTAGAGCTCGATTCCGTCGCCCGAGGCGTCGTCGTAGCGCTGGTGCAAGATCGGCAGCATCCACTCCTCCGGGACGCTGCGCAGCACCCGACCGTTGCTCTGGGTGGACCCTTCCTCGTACTCGAGCCGCGTGACCCGGCGCACGGGCACGTCGGCCACCGGATCGAAGGGCGACTCCCCGAGCGCGATCGTGCCGTCGAGCTTCCAGGCGCCCGTGTGCTTCTGGAGCCAATTCAGGCGGATCAGCAGCGGGTCGAAGTCGAAGTACCTCTCCTGCTCGCAGGAGGGGAACATCTTGAAGCAGTAGCCGTGCTGGGTGAACTCGCGCGGCCCGATCTCCTCGCCGATCGTCCCCTCGGCAGAGAGATAGGTGAAGCCCATCCGGCTGACGGAGGCGGCGACCTGGTCGCCTTCCTTCGCGAGCGCAATCTGGGCGATCTTCTTCGCCTCGCCGTAGGTCTCGCGGCCCGGCACCACGGACTGCTCGGTGGTCATCGGCATCGTGATCAGGTTGACGCCCTCCACGCCGTCGTAGGAGGCCAGGACACCGAAGATCGCCGCGCCGATCTTCATCTCGTAGTCGGGCGTGATCTGCATCGCGATGTCGGTGAAGGTGACGCACACGACGGGACGCTCCACCGGCTCGAGCGGCTTCGGGACCAGCGCGCGGTACACCCGCTCGTCGGTCTCGTACTCGCAGCGGATCTGGCGCATCGAGCTCTGGAGGAACTCGGGGTCGCTCTCCCGTGCCTTCTTCACCTGGTCGAGCGTCTTCACGTAGCGGAGCCGGGCCATGGGGCCTCCTAGGCGTCTGGAGTGGACGTGGGTTGGAACGCGCTCTTCTCGGGCCCGACGCGGGCCACGATCGGCGCGAGCTTCTCGGTGTCGAGCCCGTAGAAGGCGGCGGCGTTGCCGCCGAGCATCGCCGCGATCTCGGCGTCGGGCAGACCCTTGAAGGTCTCGAGTCGCTGCTCCCGCGTGTAGGGCCAGCTGCCCTCCGGGTGCGGGAAGTCGGTGCCCCACATGATCTGGCGAAGGCCGATCTGGTGGCGCAGCTCCGCCTCGCGCCGCGGCATGCACGACGCACCGAGACCCACGTTGCGGGCGAAGTACTCCGACGGCTTCATCGAGAGATGGCTGCGGTAGTCGCCGAGCTTCTGGGAGTAGTGGGTTTCCTCGAAGCGCTGGTCCATCAGCGCGAGGTACTCGGGTACCCAGACCGTGGTGCCCTCGGTGATCGCCACCCGGAGCTGCGGGAAGCGCTCGAAGACGCCGCCCCAGATCAGGAAGGTGAGCGGGCGCACGTTCCAGATCGCCACCTCGGAGACGTAGACGCCCACGGCGCCGGGCAGCTCGATCTGCCCCGGCTGGGGCGGGAAGGCACCGAAGTAGTCCTGCATCGGCGCGGGGCCCGAGTGGAAGTGGATCGGCATCCCGAGCGCCTCGCACTCGGCCCAGATCGGGTCGTAGCGCGGGTGGTGATAGGGCGCGTTGGGCCCCCACTGCACCGGGAAGATCAGCCCGCCCAGGCCGTGCTCCTTCGCCCAGCGCACCTCGGCCACCGCGTCCACGACCTCCCAGAAGACCGGCACGCAGGCCAGGCCCACGCGCCGCTCGGGCGCCATCGACACGAACTCCCCCATCCAGCGGTTGTGGGCGCGGCAGCCCGCCCACTGGAGCTCGGGCACCACGCCCTCGGCGGGCATCGAGAAGCCCGCGCCGAAGGGAGGTGCGTTCATCTCGGTCACGCCGTCGGGAAAGAGCACCTCGGCGGCCACGCCGTCGGCGTCGATCACCTCGAGGCGCGCGTCCGAATCCCAGGCGCCCGAGAGCGGACGCTCGCGTCCCCGGCGCCACTCGGCGTTGATGTCGGCCACCAGGAAGGTCTTCGCAGCCTGCTTCGTGGCCTCGATCTGGATCGGCAGCGCCGCGTCGAAGGCCTGGTGGTACTTCGACTCGAGATAGTCCCGGTAGCGCTCGGGCGGCAGACCGGCGTGTCCGTCGGAGGAGATCACCAGGTAGCGGTCGCTCACGAACGGTCCCCTCCGCCCGCCGTCGGCTGGCTGTAGAACTGGCGCGCCCACTTTCGGAACTCCGCCAGGAAGGTGTCGGCCTCGCACAGCACCGGCCGTGCGCGGTGCACCTTGTTCTTCCAGATCGGCATGTCCTGCTGTACGCCCTGGGTGAGGCTCTTCATGAACTCCTCGCCGGCGATGTCCACCAGGTTGTTGGTGGCGGTGAGCAGCCAGCGCGAGTGCACGCGGCCCTCGTCGACCGGCGTGGTCGACGAGTACATGAGCAGCCCCGCGTCCGGAATCCCGACGCTGCTCACCGCGGTGAGACCCAGCCCCCAGGAATCGCGCACCAGCGTCATCTGGAAGGTGCCCAGCGGCGTCACCTGCTCGCTCGTGCTGGTGATGCGGTAGTGGGTGCTGTCCTGGCTGTAGAGGATCTCCGAGGGCGGCGTCTCCATCATCCCGTGCACGTACTGGAAGTGCACCGGGTCGTTGTTGTTCTCGTGGGTGTCCTGGACGCAGGCCTCCATCTCGAGCTCGTGGGTGCGCGGCTCGGACCAGTCCGGGCTGCCGATCTCGGGCAGCGCGGGGAAGTCCCAGTCCGGAGGCTTCTCCTCGGCGTGGTGCCAGACGAACACCATGCCGTTCTTCTCCTGCACGTCCCAGGAGCGCACGCGCGCCTGGCGCGGGATCCGCTCGCAGTAGGGGATGTGCACGCAGTCGCCGGTGGTTCCGTCGAACTGCCAGGCGTGGAAGGGGCAGCGCACCGTCTCCCCCATCACCCGACCGCCGTAGCCCAGGTGCGCGCCGAGGTGGGGACAGAAGGCGTCCAGGACGCGTGCCTGTCCCGAGCGGGTGCGGAACAGGACCATGTCCTGGCCGAAGTAGTGGATCGGGCGGACGTCGCCCGTGTGAAGCTCGCGGCTCCACGCGACCGCGAACCAGCCGTCGGGGATCGGAAGCGGGTCGTGCCAGTCCTGGCGTCGGGCCATCTCTCTACTCCTGGGGCGCGGGAGCGAGCGCGTCCGCGAGGAAGCGCGCCACCGCCGTCGCCTGTTCGGCGAGGGGAAACTCGTCGAGGTTGGCGTAGTTGAAGGTCAACACGTAGTAGGCGCCGAGGATCATCTCGGTGAGGGTCTCGGGGTCGTGGCGGCGGGTGACGTCGCCGGCGGCGAGGCCGTCGTCGACGATCGCCCGGAAGGCGGCGTGCAGGCGGCGCGCGTCCTCGGAGCGCTCCCCCGACTGCACCACGTGCACCAGCTCGGTCACCAGCTCGCGCTGCATCGGGCCGGCCTCGAGGCTGCGCTCGGCCATCCCGGAGAAGAAGCGCTCGAGCCGGCCGGCGGTCGTCGCCCCCTCCTTGCGCGCGGCCTCGATGTCGGCGAGCAGCTCGCCGATCGCCTGCTGGGCGATCTCGCGCAGCAGATCGCGCTTGGCGGGAAAATGATTGAACAGGGTCTTGTGGGCGACGTCGGCGCGGTCGCTGATCTCGGCGATCGTGACCTCGGCGAAGCCGCGCTCGCCGAACAGCGACCTCGCCGCCTCGACGAGGCGGCCGCGCACCTCGAGCTTGCGTCGCTCGCGCCGGGAGAGGTCGGGAGCCAGGGTCACCGCGGCAGGGTACCCAGTACTTACAACCGATTGCAAGAATATACTGGGGTGTAAGAATATGAGGGGAACCCGCCCCATGGCGAGACGTCTACTGGATCCCGAGCAGCTCCACCTCGAAGAACAGGGTCGCATTCGGAGGGATCCGCGGCGGCGCCCCGCGTGCGCCGTAGGCGATCTGCGGCGGGCACTCGAGCTTCGCCTTGCCGCCGACCCGGATCAGCTGGAGCCCCTCGGTCCAGCAGGGGATCACGCGCGCCAGCGGGAACACGGCGGGCTGACCGCGCTGCACGCTGCTGTCGAACACGGTGCCGTCGGGAAAGGTGCCGTGGTAGTGGACTTTGACGCGGTCGGTCGGCTTCGGGTGCTCGCCGGTTCCGATCCGCTCGTGGATGATCACGAGGCCCGAGGGCGTGGTGATCCGCTCGCCGATCGCGGGCTCCGCGCCCGAGGCCTGCTCCGCCGCCGGAGCGGCGGTCTGGCCGGCGTCCGTCGGCTCCGAGCTCCCGTCTCCGCCCGAGCAGGCGAGCGCCAGCAGGAGCGCAAGGGCGATGCGACGCATGGATCGGTCTCCTTCGCGGTGGGGCGCGCACGGTAGCCAAAAGGAGTGGCGCGGGCCGCTGGACCGCCTGGGTCTCGGAGTAGAATCGCTCGCGATGGGGACGCCCTGCCGGGATCGCGAGCCGCCCGCAGCCGAGATCCCGCGGCGCGTCGTCGCCAGCGTGACGCCTCTTCCGTGGTCGCCCGGTCGGGTCGAGCGCGACCTGCGAGCCCGCCTGGCGGGAGGGGCGCGGCTGCGCTGCGCCGGCTCCGATCGTGCCCGCCCGGCGCGGCTGCTCTCTGCTGGCTATGCGCCGCGATTCCGGATCGACCTCTTCGACACGACCTTCTACCTGGCCCGGGTGCGCCAGAACGAGGACGTCCGCTTCCTCGTCGGCTACGTCGCCCAGCCGCCACCGCCCGGCAGGCCGGCGCTCGTGCACGCGCGGCTCTTCTACAAGGACGTGTCGCTGATCTGGCGCGCGGCCTCCCACTACGTGCGCACCGCCGACGAGAACTGGATCGGCAAGGGGGACGTGCGCCTGATCGAGGTGGACGGCGAGCCGATGGAGGTCTCGGACGAGTCCACCACCGACCTCCCGCTCGAGATCCAGGACGCCTTCGAGGGGCTCAGCCACGGTGCCCGCCGGGTCCCCTACGACGTGGACGCGATCCCGCGCGTGCTGCGCCGGGCGCCGGAGAGCCGCTTCGTCGCCTATCACGATTTCACCGCGCCGCGGCGGCGCGCCTGGAGCAATCCGCGCAACCGGGTGAACGGGGGCCGGCCGGTGGCGCGCTTCACGCGCCGGGGCGACCCGGATTCGCTGCGCTTCGCCCCGGGCTACGCGCCCGACTTCCGGCGCGGCGTGCTGGAGGAGAGCCACTCGAGCAGCTCGCTCTACGGCGGCCGCCTGCGCCGCTTCCGGATCCTCTCGGCGAACCGGCGCATCCAGTACCTGTTCATGGCGGGGCCGCGCCAGGTCTGGATCATCCCGCCCCAGGCCACCACCACCGAGCTCTCCAGCTACGGCGTGCGCACCGTGGACGTCGCCGCCGACGACGAGCTCTCGGTGCCGGGCTGGGAGTACCACGGCGGCGCCGACGAGGGCCTGGCCGGGCTCGATCAGATCCCGGCCGGCTTCGCGGGAGCGCGCAACCCGAAGGACCCCTCGCGCTGCGACGCCTCCCCCTGGCTCGACCGCCTGCCGGTGATCCGAGCCTTCCGCCGCGAGGTGCTGGGAGAGCGATAGCGGGTCCGACGCCTCGCCACGACGAGCCCGATCGCCCCGACGCCGAGCATCAGCAGCTCGTCCGGCTCGGGCGCGAGATGGATCTGTGCGTCCGGAGTCGCGAGGCCCCCGGAGAAGGCCGAGTTGAGCTGCGCAGTGACATCGTTCAGATCGGTGAGGGCATAGGGCGCTGGGCCGCCGCCCAGAGCCGTCTCGACGACGTCCTGGAACTCGCGCACGGACAATCCATCGAGCTCGGGAAGGGTCGTGAAGTTCGCGAGGATCAGGTCGCCGAACGGGAGCTCGGAAGTCCCCGGCAGCAGGCCCGCGTCCGAGAAGTCGATGTTCAGCCGAAGCGCCGTGAGGTTGCCGCCGAAGATCCCGGACGGGCTCGCGCTCGGATCGACGAGATCGGCCTGGAGCGGGCCGACGGACGGGTCACTCGAAGAAGACAGGTAGTCGCGCAGAGCCGTCGCGTTCGTGAACAGCATCGAGAATCCCGCCGCCCCCGGAATGCCGATCTCCAGAACGCCCGACGTCGCGGCGTAGACCCCCGCGTAGTCCTGCTCCAGGAGCGAGACCACGGGGTTGCCCCAGTCGGCCTCCGAGTACGTCTCGATGTCCCCGTCGTGCCAGATGGGGGCGGCCACGTGGTCCTGCGCGAACTCGGTGTGAGCCCCTTCCACGAATGCAAAGTCGAGGCTGTAGGCCAGAAACGAAAGGTCGGCCAGGCTGTAAGGCGTCGGGCCGCCGCCGAGCGCGGTCTGGAGTGGGTCGAGCAATTGGCGAATCGTCAGGCCGTCGAAGCTCGGCGTCGCGGTAAGGTCGTAGAGCAACAGATCGCCGAACCGCAGCCCCGAGGTTCCCGTCAGGAGGCCCGCATCGGCGAAGTCCACGTTGAGGCGCAGCGCGGTGACGTAGCCGCCGAACACACCTGACGAGCTCGAACCCGGGTCGAGCAGGTCGGCGACGAGGGGGCCGGCCGGCCCAATCGCTGGCAGATATCCGAGCACCGCCGCGGCGCTCGTGAACAAGATCGAGTAGCCGCTCGCGCCGGGGATCCCGATCTCGAGGAGACCAGAGGTGGACCCGTAGACGATCGCATAGTTCTGTTGGAGTAGGTACGCGGCGTTGCCCGGCGCTGGGGTGTGCCCCCAGTCCTCCTGCGGGTAGCTGATCACGTCCCCGTCGTGCCAGGTCGTGGCGCTGGCCGCGCCGGCGGAGACCAGAGTCAGGGCGAGAAGCAGCGGGACGCGAGAAGGCCGCTCGCGAAGCATCCAGGGACTCCTTCGCCGCCCCAGGCGGCGTCTTCAGACACCCACCACCGGACGCAGAACCCGCACGAGCCCCTTCCCAGGCGATGGGATCACGCCGCCCGGTCGGCGTCAAGCGAGGATCGCGAGGAGCCGCTCGGTCCGCTGCCGAACGCACCGGCGGGATCGATTCGATCCCGCCCTGAGGCCGCCGCCTCTCCTTCTTGGGCCGCGGGCGTCGGCACGACCTCGCGCGGCAGGTGTTCGCCCGAGGCGTGGCGGACCCCGCGGCCTCCCCAGCAGCGGCGCTCGAGGTCGAGCTGCTCGGGCTCTCGGCTCCCGTCCGACTCATTATCATGTAGACGACGGCGATGTTCAGGAGCCGTCAAGAGCAGTCTTGGAATTACCGCATCGGTCGGCAGCGGCGCCCCGAGCAGTCCGGAAGACGCGCTCGGCCGACGGCGCGCACGCCCTCCCTACGTCCTCTCACGGGGCGACCGGTGCGCGACGCTGCGCGGACCCGCCCAGGCTCGCTCAGAACGGGACGTCGTCGTCGCCGGGCGGCGGCGGCTCGTCCTGGGAGAAGACGTCGCCCGCGGAGCTGGCGCCGTCGAGGCGCTCGAGCGTCCACACGTCCAGGCTGTTGAAGAATCTCGTCTCGCCCTTCGGGCTCTTCCACTCGCGCCCGCGCAGGCTGAACTCCACGCGCACGCGCTCGCCGGGCTCGAAGCCGTCGAGGTTCTCGCAGCGGTCGCCGGTGAGCTGGAACAGGACGTACTGGGGGAAGCGCGGGTTGTCCTCGAGCTCGACGACGAACTCGCGCTTGCGGAAGCGCTCGGTCACCTGCTGGGTGTCGAAGAGCGCGTGGAGGCGGCCGGTGGTCTGCATTCCCATGGGCGGCGAGGATACCCGA
>CAZZFT010000067.1:0-25798 GCA_964653555.1 uncultured Spirochaetales bacterium
ATGGCGAGGTTGCCCATCTCCGAGCCGCCGTACTGCTCGGGGATGGCCAGCCCGAAGTAGCCGAGCTCGGCCATGCCCCGGATGAAGGACTCGGGCACGAGGTCGTCGTTGCGATGGATGCGCTCCGCCTCGGGCGCCACCTCCTTCTCGCCGAACTCGCGCACGGCCTCTCGAACCTGGTCGTGGAGCTCGTCGAGCGGCCAGTCGTTGCGACCGCGGGTTTCGGCCGCATGACGCCCGATCGCGCGCAGCACCGACTCGTGTCCGGCGCGGCGCAGCGCGGCCCGCGTCTCGGCGGGAAACACCTGCTCCAGGGCGGCGTCGCCGAGGCCGAGGTCGTCGAGAGCGGGCTCCAGGCGCATGATCAAGCTGCGCGTCAGCTCGGCGACGGCCGCGGCGCAGGTCGTCTCCGCGAGCCCTCCCCGACCGGCTTCCTCCACCGCCTTCACGAGCTCCGAAGCGGCGCGCGCCTGGGTCGCGGCGTAGGCAACGCGCTCGGTCAGCACCTGGTGGTCGTCGATGCGCTTGCCGCCGTCCGTGATCTCCCGGGCGCGTTCCAGTGCGCGATCGACGAGGTGACCCGCTGCGTCGCCCAGCAGATGGGCTTCGGCGAGGGTGGGGTGGGGATCGGTGCTCATCGCGGGGTCCTCGATGGGGCCGGCCCGTCGGAATCCGGGGCGATCGCGACGACGGGCGCACGGGATCGAGGAGGACGGGGCGGGATTCGGTCTTGTTGGGGAATGGGCGGGTAGGATAGCGTGAGGGCGCTCGAACACAGATGGGAGGGGTACCGCCATGGACGTCGCATCGGATCGGTGGGCCCGGACCTGCGTGAAGGCACGGGTCGCCGTGGCGGTGGCCGCCGCGCTGCTGCCGGCGCTCGGCTGCCTCGGCCCGCACCACCACGGTCGCTACCACGGCTTCACCGAGGAGGCGGGTCCGATCCAGGTGGTGACGACCCAGGTGGGGGGCAAGAACGTATTCATCCCCTCCACGATCGTCGTGACCTCCGGCCACCCGGTGGATCTCTCCATCTTCAATACCACCGACATCCCTCACGGCTTCCGCATCCCCGCCCTGGGCGTCGAAGCGGTGCTCCCCCCGCAGGAGGAGCACGTCGTCTCGCTGCCGGCCCTCGAGCCCAACCAGGTGCTGAAGATCGTCTGCCAGCTGCACACCGCGCATCGCACGGCGACGCTGGTGGTGCTCCCGGCCCGGCCCGGCCCATCCCCGGACTAGTCGTCGAAGAAGGCCAGCAGCTGCTCGACCAGGGCAGGGCTGCCGAACACGAGGCCGAGCTTCCCGTCCACGGGCGGCAGCGTCTCGCAGCGACCACCGGCCTCGGGAACCAGCAGCTGGGTCGCGGCGGCGTCCCACACGTTCAGGTGCAGGTCGACCATCGCCCCGACTCCGCCTCCGAGGACGAGGGCGTGCCCGAAGGCGTCGGTGTAGCCGCGGAGCAGCGGGATCTCCCGGGCCATGCGCAGGAAGACGTCGGGTCGGCGATAGAGGTCGAAGCAGAACGGATCGCCGTGGGACACGATCGCCTGCTTCAGATCGGTCTCGGACGAGACGCGCGTGGGCACTCCGTTGCGGTGACAGCCACCGCCGCGAATCGCGGTGTAGCGCTCGCCGAGAGCGGGCAGATCGATCAGCCCGAGCACCGGCTCGCCGTCCACGAGCAGGGCGATCAGGGTCGAGAACAGGGGGATGCCGCGGGAGAACGCGATCGTGCCGTCGATCGGGTCCACGACCCAGCAGGGGCCAGCAGGGCCGCCCTCGGCTCCGAACTCCTCGCCGAGCAGACGGTGATCGGGAAACGCCTCGCGCAGAGTGGCGCGGATCGCCTGCTCGGCGGCGCGGTCGGCCTCGGTCACCGGCGAGCCGTCGCTCTTGGTCTCGACGGCGACGGAACGGAAGCGCGACATCACTTCGGTTCGCGCGCGGTCGGCGGCGGCCTGCGCCACCCGGAGTGCGTCTTCGAGGGAGAGTCGCAAGGCGACGCAGGGTATCGCGCGGGTCGACGGCGCGCCTCGCGACCGGTCGCGCGGCGGTGAACGCCCCGAGACTGCACGTCGAGGCGCGCGGTGCGGGCCCGGTCGTCGCGCTCGCGCACGGATTCGCGGGCAGTGCGCGGAACCTTCGCGGGCAGGTGCGGGCCCTCTCGGACTCCTATCGCGTCGTCACCTGGGACGCGCGCGGACACGCGCGCAGCGAGGCGCCGACCGAGCCCGCCGCCTGCTCCCTGGAGGCTCTCGCGGGAGACGTCGGCCGCGTGCTGGACGGAGAAGGGGCGCCGCGGGCAGTGGTGGGCGGGCTCTCCCTCGGCGCCGTGACCGCGCTGGCGTTCGCGATCGCCCATCCCGAGCGCGTCCGGGGCCTGGTGCTGGCCGCCTACCCGGCGGCGCGGCGCGGAGGCCCTGCGAGCGGCGCGCTGCGCGATCCGATCGCCTTCGCCGATGCGATCGAGCACCGGGGCCTCGAAGCCGCCGGCGAAGAGCACGTCTGGGGCCCCGGCTCGGGCCTCGATCGCCAGGGCGCGGCCCTCGTGAGGCAGGGCTTCCTCGAGCACGATCCCCGCGCCCTGGCTCTGCTGCTGCGGCGGGTGCTGGCGGAGCTCCCCGAGCCCGCGGACCTCGCCGGCCGCTGGGCGGCGCTCGGGATCCCCGCGCTGTGGATCGCCGGCAGCGGGGATCCGGGCGCCGTCGCCGCCGGCCGCATCTTCGCGGCGACCGGCGGACCGCTCCGTGTATCCGTCGTCGAGGGCGCTGGTCACGTCGTCAACCTGGCGGCGCCTGAGCCTTTCAACGCAGCGCTGCGCGACTTCCTCGCATCGCTCGGAGCGTGACTCCGCGCGCGGCGTCTACGGATCCGGTGCCAGCTCGCGCAGGCGGGAGAACGGGTAGATCCCCGAGCCGTGGCCGTCGCTCCATTCGATCTGGATCGCGTAGCGCCCGACGGTCTGGATGCGCAGCGGGTGCACGTCCTCGGGCACCGAGGCGGGATCGAGGCGCTCCTCGCCGCTCCACTCGTCGACGCACACTGCGCAAGCGCAGGCCAACCTCAGCGCGCGGACGTCGAGCACGCTCTCCCCACCGTCGGACCAGCGGATCGCGAGCCGGCGCGGACCGCGTTGCGCGATCTCGACTGGCGTGTACGCTGCCGCTCCGTCGGCCACCTGCGTAGAGTAGACGCTTCGCGAGCGATCGGAGCCGGATCGGGTCGGAGCCGGATCGACGAGCGCCTTCGAACCACCGTGGAGCCCGCCGTGTCTGTCGTACCTCGCGAGTCTCCGGTGGAGGGAACGATCGCGATCCTGGGCGGGACCGGAGACCAGGGACTCGGGCTCGCGTTGCGCTTCTGCGCCGCGGGCTGCGCGGTGGTCATCGGCTCCCGCAAGCTCGACCGCGCGCTGGAGGCCGCCGAGCACGTGGCGAAGCAGGTCCGCGATGCCCGGGTCGAGGGCCGCGAGAACGGCGACGCCGCGGCCGGCGCGGCGTTCGTGATCCTGTCCGTGCCCTTCGAGCACACCGCGGGAACCCTGAAGGCGATCCGCGATCGTCTCGCGCCCGGGCAGATCGTCGTCTCCATGGGCGTTCCGCTCGCGACGGCCGTCGGCGACGCGGCCTCGCGCATGATCGGGGTCTGGCAGGGTTCGTGCGCGGAGCTGGTCGAGAGCCTGGCGCCCGAAGGCGTCCACACCGTGTCGGCGTTCCAGAACGTGTCCGCGCACCGTCTCCAGGCGATCCCGGAGCCGGTGGAGTGCGACGTGGTGGTGTCCGGCGCCAAGGAGCCACGGACCCGGGTGATGGAGCTGTGCGCGCTCGTTCCGGGCCTGCGGGCAGTCGACGGAGGGCCGCTGGCGAACGCCCGGATCGTCGAGGCGATGACCGCCCTGCTGATCGGGATGAACATCCGGTACCGGGTCTCGGAGGGCATCGGGATCCGATTCACCGGGATTCCCGAGCCCTGACGCCCGCTCTAGGCGTCGCCCCCGTGATTTCAAGGGGTTAGCAGCCTGTCGCGGCGACACAGGCGCGACCCTGGCCGGCCCGATCAGAGTCCCGGCGCCTCGAGACACCGTTCCGGCGACCCGAAGTTCGGGGAAAAGTCATTGTTCCTCAAGTGGTTGTGTTCCAGCGACGGGTGAGACACCAGATTTTGTGCATTGGTGCTTGACTCGCTCAAACCCTGGGAGTACACACGCGAAACGGGGATGAGACATGTCCCTCTGACGGCCTGGGGGGGTTCGATAACAGGCGGTCGGCAGAGGGGAGCGAGCGGGTTTTCGGGATGGAGGACCTGATGCTCGTTCGGGGGCCCCAGGCGTTCTGGGGCCTCTCTCATCCCCGGGGATCTCGCCCCGTTCCCAGCGGCGTCGAGTCAGCCGAGCCGACGCCGCTGTCTCGAGGAGCGATCACTCGAGCCATCGGCTGAGTTCAGCTGGAGCGGGGCGCTGGGGATATGGCGGGAAAAGCGTGCGGGACGGGTGGGCTCGCTGTGGTCTGATCGGCATCCGGCTTCGGCCTGGATCTGCGGACCCCAATCCCGCCGGCCGCCGTGCCCGGGCGGTCGCCATCGGTGTCTCGCTGAGATCCACGCGGCGAGAGGGCGCTCGCCGCGATCGGATGAATCACAATGGATGACAAGGGGATGTCCAGCCTCATGACCACGCACTCCAAGACGTCGGACGATCGAAGCCACCTCCGCGCAGTCGGCAGCAAGGGACGCGGCGGCAGTCGCAAGCCGAAGGGGCTCTCGATCGAACGCGTATTCACACGCGCAGGAGAGGATCCCTTCGACGCCGTCGAATGGGAGCTGCGCAGCGCCAAGATCAGCGGGGAAGGAGGCGAGGTCGTCTTCGAGCAGAGGGACGTGGAGATTCCCAAGTCCTGGTCGCAGCTCGCCACCAACGTGGTGGTGTCGAAGTACTTCCGCGGCCATCTCGACTCCCCCGATCGCGAGCGCAGCGTGAAGCAGCTGATCGGCCGCGTCGTCGGACGGATCCGCGAGTGGGGTGAGGCATCCGGCTACTTCGCGACGCCCGCTGACGCGCAGGCGTTCTCCGACGAGCTGTCCCACATCCTCGTCACGCAACGCATGGCCTTCAACAGCCCGGTCTGGTTCAACCTGGGCGTAAAGGGCACGCCCCAGCAGGCGAGTGCGTGCTTCATCAACTCCGTGGACGACACCATGGAGTCGATCATGGACCTCGCCAAGACCGAGGCGATGCTGTTCAAGGGCGGATCCGGAGCGGGATCGAATCTCTCGCGCATCCGCTCCTCGAAGGAGCGGCTCGCCGGCGGCGGCACCGCCTCCGGCCCCGTGTCCTTCATGCGCGGCTTCGACTCCTTCGCCGGAGTCGTGAAGTCGGGTGGCAAGACCCGCCGCGCCGCGAAGATGGTGATCCTCAACGTCGATCACCCGGACATCATGGAGTTCATTCACTCCAAGGCCGACGAGGAGAAGAAGGCCTGGTCCCTGATCGACGCCGGCTACGACGGCGGCTTCAACGTGCCGGGCGGCGCCTACGATTCGGTCTACTTCCAGAACGCGAACCACTCGGTGCGGGTGACCGACGCCTTCATGCAGGCGGCCGTCAACGACGCGGCGTGGACGACCCGAGCGGTCACGACGGGCGACGCGATCGATACGCTGCGCGCACGCGAGATGCTGGCGGAGATGGCCGATGCGGCGCACGTGTGCGGCGACCCGGGCATCCAGTACGACACCACGATCAACCGCTGGAACCCGGTCAAGGCGTCGGGACGCATCAATTCGAGCAACCCGTGCTCCGAGTACATGTTCCTCGACGACACGGCGTGCAACCTCGCAAGCCTCAACCTCATGCGGTTCGTGGATACCGAGGGCCGCTTCGAGGTCGAGGCCTTCCGCCGCGCTTCGGCGCTCACGATTCTCGCTCAGGAGATCCTGGTCGATCACGCCGACTATCCGACGCCCGCCATCGCGCGGAACAGCCACCTGTTCCGGCCGCTCGGGCTGGGCTACGCGAACCTCGGCGCGCTGCTGATGTCCTTCGGACTCCCCTACGACAGCGACGAGGGGCGCAATGTCGCGGCTGCGATCACGGCCTTGATGTGCGGCCAGGCCTACGCCACCAGCGCCGAGATCGCCGACGCGATGGGCCCGTTCCCTCGCTACCGGATGAACCGGAAGTCCTTCCTGGACGTGATCGGCATGCACCGCGACGCCACGCGCGCGATTCCCGCCGCCGGTGTGCCCGACGACCTGCTCGCCGCGGCGCAGACGTCCTGGGACCACGCCCTCGAGCGGGGCCAGAAGTCCGGCTACAAGAACGGCCAGGTCACGGTCCTCGCTCCGACGGGCACGATCGCCTTCATGATGGACTGCGATACCACCGGCGTGGAGCCGGACATCGCGCTGGTCAAGTACAAGAAGCTCGTCGGCGGCGGATTCCTGAAGATCGTGAACGGGACCGTGCCGATGGCGCTGCGCAAGCTCGGCTACTCCGAAGACCAGATCGTTCGCATCATCGAGCACGTGGACGAGCACGAGACGATCGAGGGCGCTCCGGGGCTCTCCGCGGAGCACCTGCCCGTGTTCGATTGCGCGTTCCGGGCGACCAAGGGAACGCGCAGCATCCACTGGATGGGACACCTCCGGATGATGGGCGCCGTCCAGCCCTTCCTCTCCGGCGCGATCAGCAAGACCGTGAACCTTCCCGAGGACGCCACGGCCGAGGACATCGTGCGGGCCTACACCGAGGGATGGAGGCTCGGGCTCAAGGCCCTCGCCGTCTACCGGGACGGCAGCAAGCGAACCCAGCCCCTGAACGCCGGCAGGGAGGAGACCAAGACGCGCGGTGAGGAGCCCGCCCGCCCGATCCGCCTCAAGCTCCCCGACGAGCGCCAGGCCCGTACCCACAAGTTCTCGATCGCCGGCCACGAGGGCTACCTGACCGTCGGTCTCTACGACGACGGCCAGCCCGGCGAGATCTTCCTCCGCATGGCGAAGGAAGGGAGCACCGTGTCGGGGCTGATGGACACGATCGCGACGATGACCTCGATCGCGCTCCAGTACGGCGTTCCGCTCAAGACGCTGGTCGACAAGTTCAGCCACACCCGCTTCGAGCCGGCCGGCTTCACCAACAATCGCGAGATCCCGATCGCGAAATCGGTGATGGACTACGTCTTCCGCTATCTCGGCAACCGGTACCTCCAGGAGCCGGAGGTGGCCGACGAGCAGGAGACCTCACACGAGGGGACCGGACTTCCGGTGCTGGAGGCGAAGGTATCGGCGGTAGCGGGTGGGTCGGGTCTCGATCCGATGCCCTACGGCTTCGTCAATCAGGCCGACGCTCCGAGCTGCAGCGACTGCGGCTCAATCATGATCCGGAACGGTGCCTGCTACAAGTGCCCGAACTGCGGAGGCACGAGCGGCTGTAGCTAATCCCTCGGGCCGTCGCCCGTTCACGGTCGGGGGAGTCGAGGTTCCGGCGTCTCGAGCATGGGGGGTGAGAGACGCCGAGGGCGCGGGAGCCGGGCGCGAAAGCGCCCGCTCCCGCGCTCCTTCGTCTTGGGCCGAGCAGCGCGAGCGGACTACCATGCGCCGTCGCGGCAGGTCCGCCCATCCCTGGAGGTGATCCGGTCCATGAACGTCTCGCGCCACGTCGCTCTCTCCGTCCTTCCGTTGCTGGTCGCCTCGGGCATCCTCGGCTGCATCTCGATCAACCTTCCGAGCGGCCAGCTCGAACCCCTGGTGGAAACGGTCGTCGCCGGCGAAGGCGAGTCGAAGGTGCTCCTGGTCGAGATCGACGGTGTGATCACCGAGACCTCGGAGGTGGCCGACTTCTTCGGCACGGTCAGCGAGGGAACCGTCAGTCGGCTGCGAGAGGAGCTGGATCGCGCCCGGCTGGACGATCAGGTGAAGGCGCTGGTGCTTCGCATCAACAGCCCGGGCGGTACCGTGACCGGCAGCGATCTCCTCTATCAGGAGGTCATGCGCTTCAAGCGCGAGCGCAAGGTGCCGGTCGTGGCGCATCTGATGGGCGTGGCCGCCTCGGGCGGCTACTACGTGGCGGTCGCCGCCGACACGATTCATGCCCAGAGAACGTCGGTGACGGGCTCGATCGGTGTGATCTTCTCGGGGATCAACGTCTCCGGCCTGATGGAGAAGTTCGGCGTCGAGGACCAGACGCTGACCAGCGGCAAGTTCAAGGACGCCGGATCGATGCTTCGGCCGATGCGTCCCGACGAGCGCGTTCAACTGCAGTCTGTCATCGACGACCTCTACGCCCGATTCCTCGAGGTCGTCCAGGCCGGGCGCAAGGACCTCTCACCGGAGCAGATCCGAACACTCGCCGACGGCAGGGTCTACAGCGCCACCCAGGCCCTCCAGAACGGCCTGATCGACGAAATCGGGTCTCTCGAGAACACCCTCGACACGGCCCGACGTCTGGCGGGCCTGCACTCGGCGAGCGTGATCACCTACCACCGACCGCGCGAGTACGCCGACAACTACTACACCCGTCCGCCACAGCAGCCAGGCAGGGCGCTGATCGACCTGTGGCCGGATGCCCTTCCCTTCCGCGGCCCCGCGTTCCTCTATCTCTGGGCCCCGGGCCTCGGAATCCCGGTCGAGTGAGCCGCTCCCCCCGGCGAGCGGGAGGTCCCGTCCTACATCTGGGTGTAGTCGGGCCCCTCTCCACCCTCGGGCGGCGTCCAGGTGATGACCTGGTAGGGATCGGCGATGTCGCAGGTCTTGCAGTGGACGCAGTTCTCGTGATGGATGAAGAGCTTCTTCTTCCCCGGGCGCTCGGGGTCCGGGACCATCTCGTACACCGCGGCCGGGCAGAAGGCCTCGCAGGGATTGCCGTACTCCTCGGCGCAGACGTCGCGACATAGGTCGGTGTCGGCGACGACCAGATGGGAGGGCTGGTCCACCTCGTGGACCGTTCCGCTGAAGCCGACCAGATGCTCCTTGCTGAACGTCAGCTTCCCGTCGAACTCGAAGTTTTCGCGCGCCCGCTCGTCCTTCGGCAGCTCGGAGAGCCGCTTCATGTGCAGGTGGCCCGCTTCGGTCTTCATTTCGTCCTGGAGACCGCGCCCATTGGTGAGAATCGTGCGGATCGGCTCGTTGAGGAAGAAGAACGCGACACCCCGTTCCGTCGACGCCCCGAAGTTCCGCGCCTGATAGTGCTCGTCGTAGGCCCAGCTCTTGCGGTAGCGCTCGGTGTACCCGCCCAGGGTCTTCGCCGTGAAGTCCTGGGCCGCGAGCGCGTCGACCAGCGTCTCCGCCGCCATCATGCCCGTCTTCATCGCCATGTGGATCCCAGCGAGATTCTGGGCATTGCACATGCTCGCGGCGTCGCCGATCAGAAGCGCTCCGTCGTGGTAGAGCTTCGGCTGCGCGTAGAGGCCACCGGTCGGGATGGTCTTCGCGCCGTACCGGACCAGCTCTGCCCCCTCCAGGAGCCACTTCATCCAGGGGTTGGTCTTGAACCGCTGGGCCTCGAGATGCGGGTCCGTGTTCGGGTTCTCGGAATCGAGCATGGTCACGAAGCCGTAGGAGACGAGGTCGTCCTGCATGTCGTACAGCCACATGCCATGGAAGCCGTGGAGGATCTTCGGGAAGCTCATCCCGTGCACGACCCGTCCGGGCCGGTGCTTCTTGGGATCGATGCGCCAGATCTCCTTGATGCCGGTCTCGAAGGTCTGGGGGTTCATCCCCTGAAGCTCGAAGCGCTCGATGAGCTGCTTCGCCAGGCTCCCCCGCACCCCTTCGCCCAGGACCGTCACCTTCGCGAAGATGTCCATTCCGGGCTGGAAGGTGCCCTTCGGCTTCCCGTCCTTGTCGACGCCCATGTCCCCGGTGCGCACGCCCACTACGCGGCCGCCTTCGACCAGGAGCCGATCGCCGGCGAAGCCGGGGTAGATCTCCACCCCCGCCGCCTCGGCGCGCTCGGCCATCCACTTGGCGACCTTGTTCAGGGAGACGACGTGATAGCCCTTCTTGCGGAAGTTGGGCGGGGTGGCGATGGAGGGCAGCGCGAGCTTCCCCTTGGGATGGAAGATCCAGAAGCCCGCGTAGTTGCAGACGTACTCGGTCGGAAACCCCTGCTGTTCGAAATCCGGAATCAGCTCGCGGATCGAGCGCGGGTTCATCACGCCGCCCGAGAGCATGTGGTCGCCGATGTTCGCGCTCTTCTCGAGGACCAGGACGGTCGGGGGCTCGATCGCAACCCTCCCCTTCTGCTCCGCGTCGCGATTCCAGGCCTCGACCTGGCGCATCAGGTGAATCGCCGACGCCAGGGTCGCCGGGCCCGCCCCGACGTAGAGGACGTCGACCTCCATGCTCTCGCGTTCGATCTGAGTCACGGGCCCCTCGCTGTGTGTGCTCGTTGAATCCGGGTCGATTCGCAACATAGAGGAACCGCCCGACCCAGGCCATCCGACGTGGAGCCTCGGGCACACCGCGACCCCCCGACCGCGGTCGTCCTATCTATAATAGGCGGGGTCATGGGAGCCCCTACCCGGATCCCGGAGATTCTGCGCGATTTCCTCGAGGTGCACCGTCTCGTCGACGGGCTCGTCGAACGTCACCGGGCAGAGGGGCTGCTCTTCTCGGACCTCGCCGCCCTGATCCGAGACGACGAGGGGAGCGTGCTGTTCCGACTCAAGGAGCGGACGCACGCCAAGTTTCGTGCGGGGCCCGGGGCACGGAATCCGACTCACCGGGAGGCGCTCTTCGATCTCGCCATCGGATCGCTCTTCCACGAGGCGATGAAGCTCCGCGAGAACCTCTACCAGCGCGAGGTCTACGGACCGCGGGTCCGAGCGCTCCACTCCGAGGCCGGCGAAGAGTCGAAGGCTCTCTTCGACGAGTTCGCGAAGATGCTCGGATCCGTGGACGAGCGCCTGGACGAGGGCGTTCGCGAGCTCGAGACGCTCGTCCGGCAGACGGCGGACCAGCTGCGTCTCTTGGTGGCGGAGGTTCCCGAAGACGGGGCAGCCCGCTTCCTCACCGAGAAGGCCTCCGAGGTCCAGATCGTGTTCGGTGCGTCGCTCGAGACCCTGCTCGAAGAGACCTTCGGGTCCGTCGCGAAGGGCTTCGAGCGGGCTGGGCACTCGTACGTCGCGAGCGGCTACTTCGCGGAGGCTGCCGACCGGCTCGAACGCGCGATGGCGGAGACCGACGTCGGCTTGGCGACTCGCGGTCTCTGTGAGTACGCCCGGGGGATCCACGCCTACGTGGAGCGCGACTACTCCAGCAGCGTCGCGCGACTGAAGTCCTGGATCGAATCCGGTACTCCTGATTCGGAGCTTCTGCCTCTCGCCCGCGACGCGGTGTCGAGCATCGCCAATCTCGCCGGAAGTGCAGAGAACGGGCACGTGGCGAGCCAGGCGAAGGAGCTACTTCTCCTGCTCGGCGGCGGCAAGTCACCGCGAGCCCCGGTCAGCGGCTGACCGTCCTGGTTCCCCCGTCGTCCGCGGTGGCAGGTCTGCTCCGGAAGTACAGCCAGGCGCTCGCACCGCCGACCGTCAGGGCGATCCCCACGATCTGAGGCTCGGTGAGCCCGAACAACACCTTGGGATTCACGCGCAAGCTCTCGATCACGAGCCGGCCCAGCCCGTTGGCGACCAGGTATTCACCGAACAGGAAGGGGCTGCGATCTCGCCTCCACCACAGAACGGCAGCCACGGGGAGCAGCCACAAGGTCTCGTAGAGCTGAGTCGGATGGACGCGCTGGAAGGTGGGCGGAGCGCCCTCGGGAAAGCTGACGCCCCAGGGAAGGTCCGTGGGCTTGCCGTAGTCGTCGCCCACGAGGAAGCATCCAATCCGCCCGATCGCCTGGCCCACTGCCACCGCAGGAGCGATGCAGTTCATCGTCTTCAAAATCGAGACGCCGTGAATCCGGGCGCCGATCGCGCCGGCGATCGTGCCCATGATCAGGCCTCCGTACCACGTGATTCCGTCACGCGCGAAGAGCAGATCGGTGAACGGGCGCCCCTCGCGCAGCGATACGTCGATGGCGAAGTAGAGCTTCGATCCCGCGATACCGCCCAGCATGACGTAGACCAGCAGCGAGGTGGCCAGGTCCGGATCGAGACCGACCTCCTTCATGCGCTTCGCCGTGATCCAGGATCCGACGAGGAACGCAGTGGCCATCATCAACCCGAAGGTGCTGATGGGAAAGTCGCCGATCCGGAAGAGAACGGGGTACATCGGGCGCGCAGGCTACGGGAACGCCCGCCGCGGAGCAACCGCGGAGGCCCGTGGACTAGCCTCTCGACGGTCTCGGCTTCCGGATCTCGAAGGTCGAGCCCTAGCGATGCGGGAGCGTCACGTGGAATCGGGCCCCCTCGCCGGGTTCACCCTCCACCCAGATCCGCCCGCCCTGCTTCTCGACGATCTTCTTCACGATCGCGAGGCCCATGCCGGTCCCCCGACGACCGTCGGCTCGCGTACCGATGCTCTGGAAGATTTCGAAGATCCGCTCGCGGTTGGCGCGATCGATTCCGCGGCCGTTGTCGGCCACGACGATCTCGTGTCCGACATTGCTCTCGTCGATCCGAACCTCGATCCGCCCGTCCGGGACCGGTCCCATGTGATCGATCGCGTTTCCGATCAGGTTGGAGAAGACCTGGTACAGCCTCGACCGGTCGCAGTACACGCGCGACGCGAGCTTCCCCGGGAGCAAGAGATCGATGCCGGCGGCCTCGAGCCGGGGCTTCAGCTCCGCGGCCAGCTGGCGCAGGATCTCCTGGGGATCGACGAGAGCCGGGCGCTCGCCCGGCTCCCCGATGCGCGCCAGCTCGAGCAGATCGTGGATCAGGGTATCCATCGTGCGTGCGGCCTGCTCGATGCGGTCGACGAAGTGCCGGCCCGTGTCGTCCAGAACCTCCGCGTAATCCTGTCGCAGCAGCCGCGAGAAACCGAGCAGACCCACCAGCGGCGAGCGGAGATCGTGCGCGAGGGCGCCCACGCAGTGGTCGAGCTCTTCACTCATCTTGCTCACGCGTCGCTCGTCACGGCGCTCCACCGTCACGTCGCGCAAGGTGAGCGCGCGACCGCGTGCGCACAGGGGCGCGATCGAGATCTCGATCGTGCGCGCGTCCCCGGACGGGACCCCCAGACGCAGCTCGCAGCGAGCGCTGCGCGGCGGGCCCTGCAGCGCTTCCGCGAGCGCTGCGACGTCCGCGGCCCCCTCGGCCAGCAGGGAGGTGATCGGACGGGCCAGCAGCTCTTCAGGAGGGGTCGCGAGGAGCCGACCGGCGGCGGCGTTGGCGCGGCGCACGAAGCCACCGGCGTCGATCGCGAGGACGGCGTCCGGCAGCGCCTCGAGCACCGCCGCGTCGAGGCCGTCGCTCGCGGGCTCGCCACGTTCGCTGGCGAAGACCACGAGCAGATCCCCGTTCTCGGAATCCAGCCGCACCAGATCGAGGTCGACGGGAAGCGACTTCCCATCGGCTCCGCGCAGATCCAGGGGAGCCCGGTCGAGATGACTCCGGCCCCGCAGATTCGAGCGGAGCGGAAAAATCTGCTCGGGCCGCGGTAGCTGGGAGAGGAAGTTGCGCGCATCGACGCCGGGAGAGAGCTCCTCGATGCCCGGGAGTGTGCGGAGGCCCTCACTCATCCAGAGCACGCGGCGCTGCGCATCGATCACGAGCAACCAGGGGTGGATGCAAGCGAGCGCCTCGAGCAGCCGGAACGCCGAAACGTCCGCGAGGGGTTCGGTTCCAGCGAGGGGTTGCGCGGTCATTCGATGGAGATCCTCAGGGCCGCCAGCAGGTCTGCCAGGGTTGCCGTCGTCGGGCGCGGCCCGGAGCCGCGTTCGCCTCCTGGCTGACTGGTCACTTGATCGACGATCGGCTGCCGAGTCCAGAACCCGGCGACCCATTTCGGTCCCCATCCCCACCGAACCGGGCGCATCCTATCACCCGGCGGAGAAACGGGTCAACGCGAAGGAGACGCACTGGAGAATTCCCGATGACGTCTGCACCTAGGGCCGCGTCTGCCGCCTCGTGAGCGAACGTGTCCAGGTGGGGTTGGGTGAGGGAAGCGATTGATCGATACTGTCCGTCGGTTCGAGATCGGGGAGCGCCGGGTCGCGGAGACTGGCGTTTCCCGGGGGGTAAATCGTGAGACGGCAACGGGTCCTTCTGGTCGTGATCCTCGCGTGGGGTCTGGTCATGCGCGGCGCTCCCGCGCGGGACTCGGCCTCCGCGTCCGAGTCCGGGAAGGGACAGCTCTCCGTCGAGGCCATCGCCGACGTCGTGGGCTCCGCGAATCCCCAGCTCTCGGACGGCCAGCGGACCCGGATCGGCCGAGCCGTTCTGCGTAGCAGCCAGGCCTACGCGCTCGACCCCCAGCTGGTGACCGCGATCATTCTGGTCGAGAGCGGGGCGAGGCCTTGGGCGCTCTCTCCCAAGGGCGCGATCGGCCTGATGCAGGTGATGCCTCACATGACGTCTGCTCTCTCCCTGGGCGGGAATCTCACGACCATCGAGAGCAACGTGGAGGCGGGCTGCTGGATTCTGGCCGACAACATCCGTCGACTCGGTGAAGACGACGGGATCTCGGCCTACTTCTGGGGCTCCGAGATCCGCGGCGTCGCCTACCTGGACCGGGTCCGAGCAGCGCGGGCGGCACTCCGCCGATTCGCCGAGTCCTGACCCGACCTTGGAGGCCGTACACCCTTCGATCCGGCGCTACGAGCTCCCGATCGCGGGTGCCGTGGCGGAGCGCTTGTTCTGCCGCGGTTGGCTACCGGATCATCCCCGGGGGGCCGTAGTGCTGGTGCACGGATTCGCCGAGCACAGCGGACGCTACGAACACGTGGGGCGCTGGCTGGCGGAGCGATCCTACGCCGTCCACGCTTACGACCAGATCGGACACGGGCGATCCAGCGGAACGCGCTGCCACGTCGGCCGGTTCTCAGACTATCTGGACGACCTCCGCGTGGTGCTCGAGCGGGTGCGCGCGGAGTCGGGCGGACGCCCGGTATCGCTGATCGGCCACAGCATGGGAGGTCTGGTGGTCGCCTCGTACTGCCGCGAACGCTCGCCCGACCTGGCGTCCGTGGTGCTCTCGGGAGCGGCGCTGGGGATGCCCGAGGGAAGCACCTGGATGCGTGCGCGACTGGCCCGCGCGATCCGAGCGTTTGCGCCCCGGCTTCGCGTCGCACCCGGGCTCGATCTGCAGGGCCTGTGCTCCGATCCCGCCGTCGTCGCGGCCTATCTGGCAGATCCCCTGGTCGAAAGACACATGACGGCCTCCCTGGCGGCCGAGCTGATGGGGGCCGTCGAGCGCATCGCGGGAGCGGGCGCCGAGCTGGCGATGCCGCTGCTCGTCCTGCACGGCGGCGATGACCCCATATGCCCACCTGCCGGCAGCGAGCGGTTCGCCGCCGACGCACCGCGGGGGCGGTTCCTGCGCTATCCCGGCCTGCGCCACGAGATCTTCAACGAGCCGGACCAGGAACGTGTACTCGAGGATGTGGTGGCCTTTCTCGATACTCACGGCAAGGACGGGGCGCCTGCATGAGCGAGCTCACCCATCTCGACGAACGGGGTCGCGCGCGCATGGTGGACGTCGCCGACAAGCCGATCACCCGGCGGGAATGCGTTGCACGAGGAGCGGTTCGGATGGGCGCCGAGACCCTGGCGCGGATCGCCGGCGGCCAGGTCGGGAAGGGCGATGTCCTCGCGACGGCGAGGATCGCGGGAATCCAGGCGGCGAAGCGAACCGACGAGTGGATCCCTCTTTGTCACTCCCTGGCCCTGGACGGAATCGACCTGGAGCTGGTCCCCGAGCCCGAGCACTCGAGGGTCCGGATCGAAGCCACCGCTCGCGCCCACGCGCGGACGGGCGTCGAGATGGAGGCTCTCGTCGCCGTGGCCGCGGCCGCCTTGGTCGTCTACGACATGTGCAAGGCGATCGACCGCGGAATGACCGTGAGCTCGGTCCATCTCGTGCGCAAGAGCGGTGGGAAGAGCGGCGAATGGGTCCGCGAGGACGACCCCCTCGACATCCGGACGCCCGGGTGAGCAGCGGCGGTCTCGGAGAACGGCCCGATCCGCGGGAACCGCCCGGAGGGCAACGGTGTCCGAGATCCGGCATGCGAAGTCTGAGCGCCGAGCTCGCAGAAGCACCTACGGTGCCGCCCCGGCCGTCTGCCGTGTGTGACGCCGGGACGTTCCGGGCCGACGAGGATCCCGACGCCGAACTCGTCGCCCGCTGGCAGGCCGGAGACGCCCGATCCTTCGAGCGCCTGGTGCGCCGCCACGAACGCTCCGTGTTCCGCCTGCTCTTTCGGATGCTCGGAAGCCGAGAGGAGGCCGAGGACGCCTCCCAGGAAGCCTTCCTGAGTCTCCACAGGCACGGCCACCGGTTCCGCCGCGAAGCCCGCTTCTCGACCTTCCTCTACCGCGTGGCGGCGAATGCAGCGCTGAACAGGCGCCGCACCCTGGGTCGCGCTCGCGCTCGCGAGCGTGAGCTCGCCCTTCGGCAGGCGGCCGGGGTGCAGCTCCCCTCGACGCCGCGTGACCCCGAGGACGCGACCCACGGCGTCGAGGTGCAGAATCAGGTTCAGGAAGCACTGCTTCAGCTACCCGAGGATCTCCGCGTGGCCGTAGTGCTCTACGACGTCGAGGGACAGTCCTACAAGGAGATCGCCGAAATCCTGGGCATTCCCGAAGGCACCGTGAAGTCGCGCATACACCGGGCGCGGCACGGCCTGCGCCAGCTCTTGAAGCCGCTCGTCCAGCCTTCGACCACAGGAGAATCCCCGTGACCGACCCCCGCGAAGTCCGGCCGCCTCACGATCGAGCTCTCCTGGAGCCCTGGGCGCTCGACCTCCTGGACCGCGAGTCCGAGCCCGATCCGGCCGCCCGCGAGGAGATCGCGAAGGTGGTGGCGCTTCTGCGCGGCCTTCCCGATCCCGAGCCTCCCGAGCGCCTGGTCGAGACGATCCTCGCCCGTGCGTCGGAGCCGCGGAGCTCGCGGCGCGTTCTCGGTGACGCGCTGAGACGCGTTCGCCGCATCGCTCCGCCGGCGCCGATCGCGCTCGCCATGGCCGCGGGCGTGGCCGGCCTGATCGCCTTTGCGCCTACCCAGATCGGACTTCCTTCCATCCTGGGAGGTATCGGCGGAGATCCCTCTCTGCGGACCGCAGCCGTGACGTCCGAAGCCTCCGTGGCTGGGGAAGGGACCCAGAGGACGACCGCGATCGGACACCGAAAGATCGGGGTCGTCCGACCGCAATTCGTCTTTGCGCAGACGCCCACGGCGATTCCCCAGGTCCGCTTCGATCGCCCGTCGCTCGAGGAGCCCTTCGCCCGGGGCCTGGATCGTCAGCTGAACCAGCTGATGATGAATCCCACGCTCTACGCCATGAGACTGGAGCGGATTGCGCAGCGCGATCAGTTCATCGAGCGCCTCGCCGAGCGTGCGGCACAGCGTGGAGACGCCCCGGAGATTGCTCTTCGCGTTCGGCAGAGCGACCACCCCCTAGCCCCGCAGCTGGTGGACCGCCTGTTGCAGGCGACCCTCGTCGCGGACGCCTCGCCGCGCTGACCCTCTCCACCGGCGGTGACCGGTCCCGCTGCGCGACCGAAGATGCGCTGCTGGGGTCACCGGACTAAGATCGCGCCACCCGGTCCCGGGACGACTTCGATGGAGCACTCGTCCCTTCGACCGGAGGGACCGCGTGAGCGGTTGTGGGCGCGAGGGGTTGATGCCCTCAGTGCCGCCGAGTTGATCGCGCTGCTGCTGCGCACGGGAACGCGCGGTCGGGATGCGGTCGACGTCGCTCGCGATCTGCTCACGCGTCTGGGCGGTCTCGACCGGCTGGAGTCGGCGCCTGCCAGCGAGATCGGAGCGATCGCGGGGATCGGCGATGCGAAGGCCTCATCGGTGGTTGCGGCCTTCGAGCTCGGCCGACGCTGCGCCGCATCCCGCCTGCCGGAAGGCGCTGCTCTGCGGAGTCCGGTTGATGTCTTCCGGCGCTTCGCGGCGCGACTCCGCCGCCTCGCACACGAGCGCTTCGTGGTGGTGATGCTCGACGGGCGCCATCGCGTGCTGGGTGAGGAGGTCGTCTCTCAGGGCACCCTCACCGCCAGCCTGGTCCACCCGCGCGAGGTGTTCCGTCCCGCACTTCGCGCCAGCGCAGCGGCGCTAATCCTGGTGCACAACCATCCCAGCGGGGACCCGACCCCCAGTGCTGAGGACCGCTCGGTAACGCGCCGCCTCGCCCACGCGGGCGAGATCCTGGGGGTCCACGTCCTCGACCACGTCGTCGTGGCGGAGCGGGGCTACACCAGCCTCCGGGAAGAGGGCGCCTTCGATGATCCCTACCCGCCGCCCGCGCCTAAGGAAGTCGCGCCGTCTCGTCGATGAACAAGGAGCCCCTGACTTCCCCGCGGGACAGCTCCATGAAGACCAGCCTCGAACGCCCGAGTGCCAGCGGATCCGAGCGCCGCCGTTCGGAGCGCATCGATCTGCTCGTGCGCGTGGACTACAAGACGGTCGACGAACTCTTCTCCGATTTCGCCCGAAACATCAATGAGGGCGGCATGTTCATCGAGACCGACACGCCGCCCGATCCCGGCTCCGCGGTCGCTCTCGAATTCCGTATCCCGGGCAGCGAGGACCCGATCCAGGTGATGGGCCGGGTCGTGCGGGCCACCCTCGGCGACCAGAGCGAGCCCCCCGGTATGGGCATCGAGTTCGAGAACCTGGACGCTCAGTCGCGCGAACTCATCAACCAGCTGGTTCGCAACCTGCGCGTCGGCAAGGGCAACTGAGCGAAGCCCTCGGTTCGGGAACGCGGCTCCTAGAAGGGCACGTCGTCGGCCGGCGGCGGTCCACCGGCGTCGTAGTCGCCGCCACCTGACGCTGCACTGCCCGCGCCCCCTTCGCTGCCGCGCCCGCCGAGGAACTGGACCGTCTGGGCCACGATCTCCGTGGTCCGCCGCTTCTGGCCCTCTTTGTCCTCCCACTCGCGCGTCTGCAACCGGCCTTCGAGATACACGCTGCGCCCCTTGGACAGGTACTGGGCACAGAGCTCGCCCGTGCGACCCCAGGCGACGATTCGGTGCCACTCTGTTCGCTCCTGCTTCTCGCCGTCCTTCGAGGAGAATCGCTCGTTGGTGGCGAGCGTGAAGTTGGCCACCGCCTGACCGCTCGGCGTGTAACGAAGCTCCGGGTCGCGCCCCAGGTTGCCGATCAAGATCACTTTGTTGACGCTGGCCATGGGCATTCGCTCCGTCGGTGTGATGCGGGGTCCGGATATCTTGCGATGTTCCTTCCGACGGAGAATTCCGTCAAGGCACACCGCGCTGGTGCGATCGTCGAACGGAGTTTGAAGTCGTCGATCCGATCTGCGAGATGATCGCTAGCGGGCCGCGCTCCCCGACGCCTCGCCACGCGAGGGGAAGAGCGAAGGCGGTAGCACGGGAACACGGCGGCGGAGCACGCTCGCTAGCGGGCCGCCGGGCAGCCATTGACGTCGCCCGGTGCCCGTCTACTCTCGGATCGCCTAGCCGATCCCGGGGGGTGAGTTCGATGGGCACGGGCCACGGGCATGGCTAAGGCTGCGCGTGTGCAGCCTGCCCGATCGCGCGCGGAGTCGCGGGGTACGCTGGCTGGCGCCTTCGGGGAGGAGGCCGCCGGATTCGCGCTGCTCGGCCTGGCTGCCTTCTCCGCCCTCGCGATCTGGAGCTACGCGCCGGCGGATCCGCTCTGGAGCGCCGAGCCCGTCGCGAACCGGGCCGGCCGCCTGGGGGCCCTGGTCGCAGCTGGGACGATGACCTGCGTGGGCCATGCGGGCTACCTCGTCCTGGCGCTGATGGCGCTGCTCGGCGGACGGCTGATCGCGGGACGCGGCCTGCCCTCGCTGACCTCCCGGTTGGGCCTGGCGATCCCGTCGCTGGTGCTGTCTGCGGCGGCGGCCCCCCCGCTGCTCGCGGCGATCTTCCCGCACCTGGTACACCTTGAGGGAGGTGCGCTCGGCGTCCAACTGGCGCGCTACGAGGCATGGCTGCTCGGCTCCTGGGGAGCCCTGCTGCTGAACGTCGTCGTCGCGACCTTGGGTGTCCTCGCCGTCACCGGCTTGTCGATGGGACGAGCCATCGGGCGGGTCGGCGTCGGCGTCGGCGCGATCGTCGCGGCGATCCTGGCGCTGCTGAGCGGACTCGGAACGGCAGTCCGGGCAGCCGGCGAGTTCGTCCAGCGGGGAGCCCTGGAGCTGGGTCGCGGCGTGGAGCGGGGCTGGCAGGGCCTGGGGGTCTGGCGCGAGCAGCGGGCGCGGCGGGCTCGCGTGGCCGCTCAGCGCGCTCCCGATCTCGACGAGCCGGAAGAGGATCCTTCCAGCGCCAAGGACCCGCCGAGCCCGCGCCCGACCGGACGCAGGAGCCCTCCTCAGATCGTCGATCATGCAGAGGAACGGACCGCGCGAGGCGGCCAGCAGGAGAGCTTCTCGTTCCGCGAAGGGAGCCCGCGCGGCAACTACCAGCTGCCAGACTTCTCGATCTTCCAGGAGCCACCGCGGGGAGCGCGCTCCTACGACCGCGACAGCCTGATCATGAACTCGCGAATCCTGGAGAAGAAGCTCCAGGACTTCGGCGTCGGTGGCAGCGTCGTGAAGGTCCACCCCGGACCCGTGATCACGATGTACGAGTTCGAGCCCGCATCGGGGATCAAGGTCAACAAGATCGTCGGACTCGCCGACGACCTCGCCCTCGCGCTGCGCGCGCTCTCCGTGCGGATCATCGCCCCACTGCCCGGCAAGTCGGTCGTCGGCGTCGAGGTGGCGAATGCCGAACGCGAGACCGTCTACCTTCGCGAGCTGCTGGAGTCGGAGAAGTTCCGCGACAGCAAGGCGTGCCTGCCGGTCGCTCTCGGCAAGGACATCTTCGGCAACCCAGTCGATGCCGATCTCGCCCGAATGCCCCATCTGCTCGTCGCGGGTGCCACGGGAACCGGGAAGAGTGTCTTCCTGAACTCGCTTCTCTGCTCGATCCTCTGCCGTCGGACACCCGACGAGCTCAAGCTCCTGCTGATCGATCCGAAGCTTCTCGAGCTGTCGATCTACGCCGGCATTCCGCATCTGATCGCCGACGTCGTGACGAACCCGAAACGGGCCTCGGCCGCGCTGGCGGGCGTCGTGCGCAAGATGGAGGAGCGCTACCAGCTGATGGCGGCCCTCGGCGTCCGCAGCATCCAGCAGTTCAACGAGCGCTGCGAGAAGGAGATCGCGGCCGGGAACCGCACCTTCCGACTCAAGGCCCGACCCGGCGAAGAGGAAGGAATCGAGATCGAGTACCAGTCGCTCTCGTACATCGTCGTCGTGATCGACGAGCTGGCGGACCTCATGGTCGTCTGCTCGAAGGACGTCGAGGAGTCGCTGCAGCGTCTCGCGCAGATGGCGCGCGCAGCCGGTATCCACCTCGTCCTCGCCACCCAGCGACCGAGCGTCGACGTCCTGACCGGTGTGATCAAGGCGAACTTTCCCGCCCGGATTTCCTTCCAGGTGTCTTCGAGGACCGACTCGCGCACGATTCTCGATCAGAACGGCGCGGATCACCTGCTGGGATCGGGTGACATGCTATTCCTGCCACCGGGCACCTCGAAGATGCAGCGCCTCCACGGCGCGTTCGTCACGGAGGGCGAGGTGGCGCGCCTGACGTCCTTCCTGCGCGATCAGGGCTCGCCCGCCTTCGACGAGGCGCTCCTGATCGCGGAGACCGACGGCGACGAGCGGGGCTCCAGTGCAGAGGACGTCGACGAGATGTACGACCAGGCCGTAGCTCTCGTCGCGGAGACGCGAAATGCGTCGATCTCCTACGTGCAGCGTCGCCTCAAGATCGGCTACAACCGCGCGGCACGCATCGTCGAGCAGATGGAGAACGAGGGCGTGGTGGGTCCCCAGATCGGGACCAAGCCGCGCGAGGTCTTCGTCAGCTCGATCGAACCTTGAATCCCGGCTCCGCCGGCGCCGTCGAAGGCCCCATGTCGCGAAGCCTTCTCGCATCGATGCTTCTCGCGTTGTGCCTGTTCGATGGGTCCTGGAGCGCGAGTGCCCGGGCTCAGGAGGGTCCCGCTGCGGTCGCCATCGATCGCTGCAGCGACCGCGCGGTCGCCGCGATCCAGAAGCGCTACGAAGGCGTTCGGGACATCTCGGCTCGCTTCGAGCAGACCACGCGGGCGGTGAGCATGGGATCGGCTCCCAACGAGCCCGTGGTATCGCGCGGAAAGGTGATCCTCGCGAAGCCGGGGCGCATGCGCTGGTCCTACGAGGAGCCCGAGCCCAGCCTCGTCATCAGCGACGGCACCACCATCTGGCTCTACGATCCCGCCTTCGGTGAAGCCCAGAAGATGCCCGCGACCGGGGGCTTCCTGCATGGGGCGACGGCGCAGTTCCTGCTGGGGGAGGGTGACATCCGCCGGGACTTCGAGGTGTCGGGCGTCGCCTGCTCCGAGACGCAGGCGGAGCTCGAGCTCGTTCCGCGAGAACCCGCCGGCTTCGAGAAGGTGTTTCTCCAGGTCGATCCGGCGACGGGCGACGTGCTCGGCTCCCGCATCGTCGACCTGCTGGGGAACGTGGTGAGCATTCGCTTCGAAGGGCTGCAGACCAATCTCGATCCCCCGGCAGACCAATTCCGCTTCGATCCCCCCGAAGGGGTCAAGGTGATCGAGGTGGCGCCCTAGCTCACCCGAGATGCCGAGGAATGGAGCGGCACGTGCCCAATTGCGGAAGTCCGCGTCAGCCTTCGCAGCGGCTACGCAAGAGAGTTCGCGCCGGGCCCCCGAGACGAGATGCCGACGCCTGCGTCAAAATTGCCGGCTGCCGGACCCATCTTGAGCATCGCGAAGCGGCAGGGCGCGTGCAGGTCGCAGGCGGGAGCGGTCGGCAGCCGCGGTCCCACCAGGGACCGGCAGGGACCGGCGCCGAGGTGCGGGCCCGGACGGGATGGGGACCGGCCGCACCGGCCCGGAGGGGTGCGGCATCGAATCCGCAAACCGCGTTCTGAAGCGTTGGGCGAGCCGCTACTTGCGCCCCGAGCTGCTGCGGGGTGATGGTTGGCCGCAACGCGCTTTGCTACTCTGCGATTTCAATTGGGATTCCGAGAGGTTGTGAGTCTTCGATCGATCCCTCGTCCGCCTGCCGGAAGAGTCCGGGCAGACTCGATCGAAGTGCTCCGAGGACGGTCCGCGATGGGAGAACTGAATCGGGCGGAGGCCTCGTCCCCGTGCTCGAGGACACGGGTCCGACGCGACGTCGAGCCTGTCAGGGCAATGTCCGTTCTGCCTGAGGGCGGGCGAAACCGCCCCGATTCGACGGGTACGAGTTCCGCCTTCCGCAGCCAGCTGCTTCCAGTAGTCGCAGAATTCTGTGTACGCAATCGAGTCGGTTACGATTTCAGCGCCGGTGGCATCCGGCTTGCAGTAACTCCGCGCGGTACCGTGCCCACCCACGAGGGGAGCCGGGCGAACGAGGAGACGGCATGAGCAGCGAGTTCGATCCCAGGTCAGGTCGGAAAGGCTTCGTGCGCGATGTGATGCGGCGCATCTCGGCGGCTCCGCCCGGACAGGACGGCGACCCGGACGTTGGGGATGGGGATCCCGCGCGACCCCCGCGCGACGAGATCGAAGACCTGCGCAACGCGCTCCGGCTATTCGGCGCCGATTCCCCGGAATTCCGGCGGCGTCTCGATCGCATGCTCGCGGAGCACGAGGCCATGCGTCGGCGCTACCAGATCACCCGCGAGCAGTTCTCCGACGCCGAGCGGCAGAACGAGCGACTCGTGGCGGTGCTTCAGGAGGCGAAGCAGCAGATCGAGCTGTTGAAGGAAGAAGTCGACAAGCTCTGCGCTCCTCCGAACAACTACGGGATCTTCACGCGGGCCAACAAGGACGGCACGGCGGAGATCTTCGTGGACGGCCGCCAGATGCGGGTCAACGTGCATCCGAACGTCGATCCCTTCCAGTTCGTCGAGGGCCAGCAGGTCGTGCTGAATGAGGCCTTCAATGTGGTCGAGCCGGCCGGCTTCGTCGCTCGCGGAGAGATCGCGTCGATCGTCGATTTCCTCGCCGACAATCGCGTGATCGCGTTGGGTCATACCGACGACGAGCGGGTCATCACTCTCTCGGACCCGCTCCGCCGCGAGAGCCTGAAGGTGGGCGACCACATCCTCTACGACCCGCGCACGCACTACGCGTTCGAAAAGATGCCCAAGTCCTCCGTCGAAGAGGTGGTGCTCGAGGAGATCCCCGACGTCACCTACGAGCACATCGGTGGGCTGGGGGATCAGATCGAGATCCTGCGCGACTCGGTCGAGCTGCCGTACATGTACCCGGAGGTCTTCGCCGAGCACAAGCTCTCGCCTCCGAAGGGCATCCTCCTCTACGGGCCCCCGGGATGCGGGAAGACGTTGATCGCGAAGGCGGTGGCCAACAGTCTCGCCAAGAGCATCGAGAAGCGGACGGGCAAGGAGACGACGCCGTACTTCCTGAACGTCAAAGGTCCGGAGCTTCTCAACAAGTACGTCGGCGAGACCGAGCACAAGTTGCGCGAGGTGTTCAAGAAGGCTCGGGACAAGGCGAGCGAGGACGTGCCGGTCGTCATCTTCTTCGACGAGATGGATTCGCTGTTCCGCATGCGCGGATCGGGTATCTCGTCGGACATGGAAGCGACCGTCGTCGCCCAGTTCCTGTCCGAGATCGACGGTGTCGAGTCCCTCAACAACGTGATCGTGATCGGCGCGAGCAATCGCCAGGATCTGATCGATCCCGCGGTGCTGCGGCCGGGTCGCCTCGACCTGAAGATCAAGGTAAATCGGCCCGATGCCGCTGCGGCGCGCGAGATCTTCACGAAGTACCTGACGCTCGATCTTCCCTTCCACTCCAGCGCCCAGGAGCGCTACGGGAGCGATCCGGCGAAGATCGTCGAAGGCATGATTGCCGACACGATCGAGCGCATGTACACCACGAACGAGGAGAACAAGTTCCTCGAGGTAACCTACGCGAAGGGCGAGCGCGAGATCTTCTACTTCAAGGACTTCGCGAGCGGCGCGATGATCCAGAACATCGTCTCGCGGGCGAAGAAGCGCGCCGTGAAGCGCACCATCGAAAGGGACGAGCGCGGTATCACTCTCGACGACCTGATCGGGTCGGTGAACGACGAGTTCAAGGAAAACGAAGATCTGCCCAACACGACCAATCCGGATGACTGGGCGCGTATCTCCGGTCGAAAGGGAGAGCGCATCATCAACGTCCGCACGCTCATGACCGGCATCTCCCGTAAGGAGAAGTCGATTGAAAACATCACCTCGGGTCAGTATCTCTAGCGATCGAGGTTCGGCCTTGCGTGCACGGAGAGTGAATGGCCATTCCGAAGGTGATGGGAACCGAGGTGGAGTACGGGATCACCGTCAAGGGTGATCCCGACTTCGATCCCATCAGCAGCTGCGTCCTCCTGGTGAACGCCTACCGGGAGGACCACGCGGGCGAGATCCTCTGGGACTACGATCAGGAGAACCCGCTCGCCGACGCGCGCGGATTCCAGGTCGACGGCGAGAAATACACGCCGAACCAGCAGGAGAACATCGCTCGCAACAAGACGCTCGTGAACGGTGCGCGCTACTACGTGGATCACGCTCATCCCGAGTACTCATGCCCGGAAGTGACCAACGTGCGCGACCTGGTGGTGCACGAGAAGGCCGGCGAGCGGATCCTCGAAGTGAGCCGCCGCGAAGCCAACGCCCTGCTACCCGCCGGCGCACAGATGTTGATCTACAAGAACAACAGCGACCGC
>CAZZFT010000068.1:0-25621 GCA_964653555.1 uncultured Spirochaetales bacterium
GTGCAGGCGGCGCGCGCCGATGTTCTCGGTCCGCTCGTTGACCTGTGACGCGAGCTCGGCGATGGTGGCGATGCCGTCCTCCTTGAACTCCACGGTCACCTGCTCCGTCGCGAGCAGCTCCGTGTACTGGCGCACCAGCGAATTGCGCGGCTCGGTGAGGATCCGGACGAAATCCTCCTTCGCGAGCGGGGTGAGCTCGACGCGGATCGGGAAGCGCCCCTGGAGCTCGGGAATCAGATCCGAGGGCTTCGCGACGTGGAACGCCCCCGCCGCGATGAACAGCACGTGATCGGTCCGCACGGTGCCGTGCTTGGTCTGCACGGAGGATCCCTCGACGATCGGCAGCAGGTCGCGCTGAACCCCTTCGCGGGACACGTCGGGGCCCGATCGGCCCGAGCTCGCCGAGGCGACCTTGTCGATCTCGTCGATGAACACGATCCCGCTCTGCTCGACCCGTGCGATCGCGCGCTCGCGCACCTGATCCATGTCGACCAGGCGCGCCGCCTCCTCCACCACCAGCGCCTCCCGCGCATCCGCAACGGACAGACGGCGCCGGCGCGTCTTGTTCGGCAGCAGGCCCCCGAGCAGGTCCTTGAACTGCATGCCCATCTCTTCCACTCCCTGGGGCGTGAACAGCGAGATGCTCGGGCCGGCCCCGCCGCCGTCCTGCAGCTCGAGCTCCACCTCGCGCTCGTCGAGCGCCCCCTGCCGGAGCAGCCGGCGCAGCTTCTCCCGGGTGGAGCCCGACGGCTCGGCGGAGGCACCGCTCGCCGGCAGCGGGATCGCCTCCTGGGGGGCGTCGGGATCGGGCGGTCCCGCGATCGGGGGCGGCAGCAGCGCGTCGAGCAGCCGCTCCTCCGCCCGCTGCTCGGCCTTGCTCTGTACCGCGCGCTTCTCCTCCTCCAGGACCAGCGCCACCCCCAGCTCGGTCAGGTCCCGGACGATCGACTCGACGTCGCGGCCGACGTAGCCGACCTCCGTGAACTTCGACGCCTCCACCTTGAGGAAGGGGGCCTGGGCGAGCTTCGCGAGCCGGCGCGCCACCTCGGTCTTCCCGACGCCGGTGGGGCCGATCATGATGATGTTCTTCGGCGCGATCTCGTCGCGCAGCTCTTCGGGGACCTGCTGACGTCGCCAGCGGTTGCGCAGCGCGATCGCCACGGCGCGCTTCGCCTCGGGCTGGCCCACGATGTAGCGATCCAGCTCGGAGACGACTTCGCGAGGGGTGAAGGTCTTCGGATCGGTCACGGAATCTGCACCACCGTAACACGGTCGTTGGTGTAGATGCAGATCTCCGCGGCGATGCGGAGCGCGCGCTCGGCCACCTCGGCGGCGTCGAGGTCGGTGTTCTGCAGCAGGGCCCGCGCCGCGGCCAGCGCGAAGGACCCACCCGAGCCGATCGCCGCCACCCCGTCGTCGGGCTCGATCACGTCGCCGTTTCCCGAGACCACGAGCAGCCCGTCCAGGCTGCCGACGAGCATCATCGCCTCGAGACGCCGCAGGGCGCGGTCCGTGCGCCAGTCCTTGGCCAGCTCCACCACCGCGCGCCGCACGTTCCCGGGAAAGGCCTCGAGCTTCGCCTCGAGACGCTCGGTCAACGCCATCGCATCGGCCGCTCCGCCGGCGAAGCCGAGCAGGGCCCGGCCGCCGGCAGCGGCGCGCACCTTCTGCGCCCCCTGCTTGACGACGGCGTTGCCGAGGGTCACCTGTCCGTCGGAAGCCAGGGCTACGCGACCGTTGCGCACGACGCCGAGCACGGTCGTGGAGTGGGTCGCGCCCTTCACCCGTCGTCTCCTCCGTCCCGGCGCGCGCTGCGGGCGCGCGGGTGGGCGCGATCGTACACCTCTGCCAGCCTCTCCATCGACACGGCGGTGTACTTCTCGGTGGTGGCCAGGCTCGCGTGGCCGAGCAGCTCCTGGATCTCGCGCAGGTCGGCTCCCATGTCGAGCAGGTGCGTGGCGTAGCTGTGGCGGAGGCGATGGGGGTGCACGCGCTCGGAGAGCCCCGCGTCGCGCGCCCGGCGGCGCAGGACCCGGCGGACGTCGCGCACGCCGAGCCGGCGCGGCGCGTCGCGGCGCGGTCGCAGCGCGGTGAACAGCGGCGCCGTCGCGGCGCGTCCCGCGCTGCGCCCGGCGAGATAGGCCGCCAGGGCGAGACGCGCCTGCTCGGGCAGCGGCACCACTCGCTCCACGGAGCCCTTTCCGAGCACCCTCACTTCGCCGCGCCGCAGGTCGAGGTCGGCGACGTCGAGGCCCGTCAGCTCCGAGACCCGCAGTCCGGCGCCGTAGAGCAGCTCGACCAGCGCCCGATCGCGGCGCTGCGCCTCCCCGGCGCGGCCTTCGTCCTCCGGCGTCGCGGGGGCGCGCTCGATCAGCGCGATGCAGTCGTCCACCGCGAGCGGCCGCGGCAGCCGCTTCGGCGCGCGCGGCGCCGAGAGGCCCGCCGTCGGATCCGCGTCGCACCAGCCAGAGCGCTGGGAGAAGCGGAAGAAGGTGCGCAGGGCGGCCAGCTTGCGCCCGAGCGTGGTCGGGTGGCGGCGACCGTGCAGGGAGGCGAGGAACTCGCGCACCTCCTCCGGACCCGCCCGCGACGCGCGGCGCCCCGTGAAGCGGCAGAGCTGGCGCAGATCGGCGAGATAGGCGCGGCGGGTGTGCAGCGAGAGATTGCGCTCGTCGCGCAGATGGCTCTCGAAGGCATCGAGCTCGCGCTCGGTGATGGCAGCCTCGGACCCGTTCATGCGCTTTCGGGGCGGACGTGGGCCGCGTAGACGTCGATCGCGGCCAGTGCGCGGTCGGCCAGGCGCGAATGCCGCTCGCTGCGCCGGCGCGGCGCGCCGTCTCCCAGCTCCGGAAAGAGACCAAAGTTGACGTTCATCGGGGAGAAGCGCCGAGAGTCGGACGCGGCGAGGAAGTGCAGGAGCGCGCCGTGCGCGGTAGTCGGGTCCGGCAGCGGCGCCGCGCGACCGCTCGCCGCGAACGCCACCTGGATGCCCGCCAGCAGCCCGAGCGCCGCCGACTCGACATAGCCCTCGACGCCGGCCATCTGTCCCGCCACGTACACACCCGGGCGCGAGCGCAGCTCCAGGGTCGGAGCCAGGTGTCGCGGCGCGTTCAGGTAGGTGTTGCGGTGAACCGAGCCGAAGCGCGCGAACACCGCCTGCTCGGCACCGGGCAGCGTCCGGAAGATGCGGCGCTGCTCGGCGACGCGCAGCTTGGTCTGGAATCCGACCAGGCTGTAGAGCACCCCCCGTTTGTCCTCCTGGCGCAGCTGCACCACCGCGTGGGGCCGCCTCCCGGTGCGGGGATCGACCAACCCGACCGGCTTCATCGGTCCGTAGGCGAGCGTGTCCACCCCGCGCCGTGCCATCTCCTCGATCGGGAGACAGCCCTCGAAGTAGAGCTGCGCCTCGAAGGGATGGAGCGGAACCGTGTCGGCGGCGAGCAGGTCGGCGACGAAGCGCTCGTAGCCCGAGCGGTCGAGGGGCAGATTCAGATAGTCCCCGTCGCCGTCCTCGTAGCGGGACGCGCGGAACGCGACCTCCATGTCGATCGAGTCCGCGTAGACGATCGGGGACAGGGCGTCGTAGAAGTAGAGATACGCCTCCCCGAGGACCCGCTGGAGATCCGACGCCAGAGCGCTGGCGGTGAGCGGGCCGGTGGCGAGCACCAGCGGACGGTGGTCCGGGATGCGATCGACGCGCACGTGCTCTACGCGGACGCGCGGGTGTGAGGTCAGCGTATCGGTGATGCGGCGGGCAAACAGCTCCCGGTCGACGGCCAACGCCTGCCCGGCAGGCACCGCCGCCTCGTCGGCGGCCTCGAGGATCAGCGATCCCAGGCGCCGCATCTCCTCCTTGAGCAGGCCCACCGCACTCGAGATCCGGTTGGAGCGCAGGGAGTTGCTGCACACCAGCTCCGCGAACGCATCGGAGGTGTGCGCGGGCGAACGCTCCGCGGGCTTCATCTCGACCAGAGTGACGTCGAGCCCGCGCCGCGCGGCCTGCCAGGCGGCCTCGCATCCGGCGAGCCCGGCCCCGATGACGACGACCTGCACGCTCGCTCCGAGGATCCGGTGGGAGGGGGATGGATCCTAGCTCAGCGCGTGCCAGCGGCCGTCGCGACTGCGGGCGATCGCACCGCCGAGCTCCAGCTCGAGCAGGATCGGCGCCAGCGCCGCCGGGGACAGGGAGAGCAGCCGGATCAGGTCATCTCCGCTCGTCGGACCACGCCGCAGGACCGTGAGCACGGCCTGCGCCCCGGCCGAGGCGCGCGCTGCGGACCGCTGCGGGGGCGGTGTCGAGGGCCAGGCGAGCGCCGCCAGCACGTCCTCGGTCCCGAGCAGGGGCGTGGCGCCGTCGCGCAGCAGCCGGTTGCAGCCGACGTGGGCCTCGCTGGTGATCGGGCCGGGAACCGCCAGCACCTCGACCCCCTGCTCGGCCGCGTGGCGCGCCGTCACCAGAGAGCCGCTGCGCGCTCGCGCCTCGACGACGATCAGGGCCCGTGACAGGCCGCTGATCAGACGGTTGCGCAGGGGGAAGAAGCCCTTGTGCGGCGCCGTACCGGGCGGGAACTCGGTCACCACGGCACCGTGGGCGGCGATCCGGTCGGCGAGCTCGCGGTGAGCGGCCGGGTACACGCGGTCGATGCCGCAGGCCTGCACCGCGATCGTGAGGCCGCCCGCCCGGAGCGCCGCCTCGTGGGCCGCCGCGTCGATCCCGAAGGCGAGCCCGGACACGACGACGACGCCTGCCGCAGCGAGCTCGCCGGCTACGCGGCGGGCCACCTGGAGGCCGTAGGCGGTCGCCGCGCGGCTGCCCACGATGCCCACCGCCGTGGCACCGAGCGCGGCCGGCTCGCCGCGCACCGCGAGCACCGGGGGGGCGTCGCGCAGGCCGGCCAGGAGAGCCGGGTAGCGGAAGGAGCCCCAGGGAACGAGCACGGCGCCGGCGCGCGCCAGCGCGCGCTCGGCGTCACGGAGCCGCTTGGGATCCGGAGCGCTGGCCCGCGGCAGGACCGCCAGGATCTGATCCGGGCCGTCCCCGGAGCGCAGCGCCTCACAGGCCTCCGTCGGTCGCAGGGCCGCCGCGCACTGCAGGGCGAGCCAGCAGCGGCCCTCGGCGTCCAGGCCTTCCGCGTCCGTCACGACGCACTCCCGGGACCGGGCCCCGGGAGCATGACACGTCGCGACCTCGCCGGCTCCCGCTGGATCCGGCGATCCGCCGACTACGGCTCTCGCGCGCCGCGGAAGCGGTCGCCCAGCTCCAGCTCCGTCGTGGTGGACGTCACCATCGCCACTGCGGTCTGCTCCTCGGCGCGCACCACGAGCATGCTCGCGACCACGTGGTCCGGCACCTCGACGAGCTCGTCGCGCGCCACCTCGGGCGCCAGGTAGCCGGGCCGGTACACCTCGAGCGGGCTGCCCACCTGCAGCCCGTCGAGCGAGCCGCGATTGAGGTAGACGAAGTCCGCGTAGCCGAGCAGCACCCGGCGTCCGGGGAAGAAGGTGATCTTGCCCTCGACGTTCTCGGGTGTCGCCTTGACCTCGATCTCCGAGGGAAGCGGCTCGCGCGGCATCACGCGGTCACCCACCTCGACCTCTCCGGTGGACATCCGGATCGACGCCAGCGACGTCTCGGGGAACGTCTGCTCCACCTTGACCCAGCCGAGGAAGTCCACGTGATAGCCGAGCACCTCTCCCGTGTCGGGATCGAGCACCTTCTGGTTGGTGCGGAACAGGGTGAACTCGTCGCCGACTTTCACCTCGCCCTCGCCCAGCCCGATGTAGACGCCGTCCTCCTGGCTCATCAGCATGCGGTCGACGTTGCGCCCGACGACGCTGGCGGCGCTGCGGTAGGCCTCGGGCGAGATCAGACCCGTCATCTCGTGGCCGCTGATCCGGACGGTGTGGCCGGCCGGCGTCGGCGCCACCGCCTCCAGGCCCGGTGACGCGTCCTCCATGGCGGCGGGCACCGGCTCCTCGGCCGGAGCCGCAGGAACGTTCGCCATCATCCGGTCCGCCTCCTCGGCGCTGATCCGACGCATCTCGCCGGGCGTGATCCAGATCCGGTCGCCGGGGTGGATCAGGTGGGGATTCGGGATGTCGCCGTTGTCCTTCCAGATCGACGGCCACACCCACGGCGTGCCGAGATAGGCGCTCGAGATGTCCCACAGCGTGTCGCCCTTCACGACGACGTGGATCCGGCCCTGACGTCCGTTCGAGTCGTAGCCGACCGCCCCGAGATCGGGCTGCGCCGGCTCGGCGGGAGCGGTCGCCATCTCGGAGGCGGGCTCGGCCTCCATGTCCGCGGGCATCGCGGCGTCCATGTCTGCGGGCATCGCGGGCGGCGCCTGCGCGTCGAGCTCCGCGGCCTGGTCTGCAGGAGCAGCGAGATCCTCGCCGGTCGGGTCCTGCACGGACGGATCCGCGATCGGCCCATCCGCAGCGGGAACCGCGGGCTCCGCCATCTCGACGTCATCGGGCATCGCGGCGTCCGCCGCGGGCTCCTCGGCGGACACGGCGGAACACGCCACCGCCCAGCAGAGAGCCCACCTCAGGGTCCGCTTCCAGGGAATCATCGCCACCCTCCGGATGCAGCGCCCACAGCGGAGCGCACCGGCCCCGTTATCGGACACTCGCGGAAAGGGCTTGAACCCCCGGGCGCCTAGAGTCGCTCCCGCATCACCCGGGCGTCGGTGAACCAGGCCGGCTCCTCCCCGACCGGGACGCCCCTCGCCTTCTGGGCCGCCACGTAGGACTCGTGAGCATCGATCGCCCGCTCCACGGTCTCCTTGGCGGCCGCCTTGTCCCCGCTGGCCTCGTAGGCCAGCGCCAGGTGGTGTCGGATCAGGCCGATGTTGGCGTCGTCGGGGGGCATGCCCGCCTCGGCCTCCTTCAGGTACCCGATCGCGGCCGAAGGCACCCCGCGCCGGTAGAGCACCCATCCCAGCGTGTCGGCGGTATTGGCATCGTCCGGCAGCAGTGCCTTCGCGTCCTGGGCGAGATCGAGCGCCCGGTCGAGGTTCTTGCCGGACTCGGCGTACAGATAGGCGAGATTGTTCTTGGCCTCCGCGAGATCCGGGTCGTACTTGATCGCCTCCTCGTAGTGGGCGACTGCCTTGTCGCGCTGGCCGCCGAACTCGTAGAGGACGCCCAGGAAGTGGTGGATCTTGGCCTGATTCGGCTGTCGCTCGAGCGCCTTCTCGTAGGTCTCGATCGTCTGGGAGATGCGCCCGGTCCGGACGTAGAGATCCGCGAGGCGCGTGTAGCTGGTCATGTCGTTCGGATCCAGCTCGATCGCGCGCTTCAGGGCCACGATCGCGTCGTCCACCTTGCCGTTGGCCAGGGCCACCACCGCGGCGAGCTGCTGGTACGGGGCGTCATCCGGGTGCTGGGCGACCGCCTCGGAGATGCGGGCGATCCCCTCGTCGCGCCGCCCCATCTTCTCCTCGAGCTGCAGGAGCGCCTTCAGGATCTCGGGGTTGTCGGGGCGCTGTCCCAGGGCCACCAGCAGCAGCTCGTGCGCCTGGTCGTTCTCGCCCTTCGCCGTGTAGATCCGGCCGAGCGCGAAGTTGGCGTTCTCGTCGCGCTCCGACTCGGGGATCTTCTGCACCTCGGCCAGGGCCTCGTCGAGCCGGTTCAGGTTCACCAGGCTCTGTGCCACGCGGATGCGCATCTCGTGATCGTCCGGCCGCTGCTCGAGGTAGCGACGCCCCTCCTCGACCGCGTACTCGTCCTCGCCGAGATCGGAGTGCACCTCGGCGAGCACGCGCCTCGCGTCGACCAGGGAGGCGTCGATCTCGAGCGCGCTCGCCAGCTCCGTACGTGCCGCCGAGCGCTGGCCGGTCAGACGCAGCGCCGTTCCGAGCAGGAAGTGCGCCTCCGCCCAGTCGGGTCGGACGTCGATCGCCGAGCGCAGCGATTGGATCGCCTCGTCGAGCTTGTTCTCCGCGAGGTCGAGCTTCGCCTTGACGAACAGACCTCCGGGGTTCGAGGGCTCACCCTCGAGGATCTCCTCCACCAGCTTCCGACCTTCGGCGATCCGCGCCGCGTCCTTTTCGCGGAAGCCCAGCTCGAGCAGCACCTCGGACTTGCGCAGGCGCGCGGCCTGATCCTTCGGATCGAGCTCCGCGGCCTTCTCGGCGGCGGCCAGCGCACCCTCGAGATCTCCCTGACGGCCCCGGTGGCTCGAGAGCACCAAATAGGGACGCGGGTCATCCGGGTTCGCCGTCGTCGCGCGCACGACCAGCTCGTCGGCCTTCTCCTCGTCGCCCTCGGCGCTGTACAGGCGGGCCAGCAGGTAGATCAGGTCGAGCTTGTCGTCGACCTTCTCGATGCCCTCTTCGAGCACCGCGATGGCGTCGTCCACGCGCTTGCGCGAGTAGAGAAAGTTCCCCAGTAGCGCGTAGTTACGACCCAGCTCTTCGGGTGATGCCTGCGCCAGGGCCGCCCGGTAGGCGGCCTCGGCGTCCGCGTCGCGATCGTGGTCCTCGGCGTAGAAGGAGGCGAGCGAGAGCAGGGACTGGTTCGAGGTCAGCCGCTCGGCCGCGTCCTTGAACATCCGTTCGGCCGTCGCGCGGTCACCGTTGCGGCGGTAGTAGTTGGCGAGGGAGAGCAACGGCGCCACCTCATCCGGGGCGACCTCGACCGACTTCTCGTAGGCGTTCTGGGCTTCGGCCGGCTGCTTGAGAGCGTCATGCGCCTGCGCCTTCACGAGCCACGCCTTGCTGTTGTTCGGATCCGCCGCCAGCACCGCGTCGGCGCGCTTCAGGGCCTCCTCGACCTCGCCGGCGTAGATCGAGATCTGGGCGAACTGGATCTCCGCATCGTGGTTGCTGGGATCGAGGCGGGTCGTCTCCCGCAGCTCCCAGAACCCCTCCCGGGCCTGGCCCTGGTTCATGTACGCCTTGGCGAGCCCGTAGTGGGCGTCCGCGTCGTTGGGGTCGATCTGGAGCACGTTCTTGAACTCGATCACGGCTTCGGCGTACTTCTTGTCGTCCAGGTACTGCTGACCGTTCCGGAGGTGCGCGGCCTGCTTCTCCTCGTCGGACTGGCAGCCCGCGAGCAGCGAGATCCCGATCAGGGCGGCGATCCAGAACGAACGAAAACGCATCGGATGCTCCATATCCTGCCGCCCCCGGGGCACGGGTCGCGTTCGGAGACTGGGGGGCTTCGAAACCGTCCGGGACCGTAGCGTTCAACGCGCAGCCCCGGGAATCAAGACCCAATCGGGTCAGGACGGGCCCGATGCGTCCCGATCCGGGCGATTGCGTCGCCAGCGTTCGTGCGTGATGCCCATGGTGCGGACCATGTAGTTGAGCTTACGCCGGCTGATGCCGAGCAGGCGGCAGGCGTCCTTCTGCACGTAACCGGTGCGGCACAATGCCTCCTCGACCAGCGCGCGCTCCCAGTCCCGCAGCGTCCATCCGTTCGGCGGCAGCTCGGGACGCCAGCTCTGCGCGATCCCGCGCCCGCTCGGCTCGGTCAGGCTGAGGTCCGCGGCTCGCAGACGTGGGCCCGTGGCAAACAGCTGGGCCCTCTCGATCGCGTTGCGGAGCTCGCGCACGTTCCCGGGCCAGGGGTGGCGGCGCAGCCGTTCCAGGGCGTCGGGCTCGAAGCCCCGGGGCGCCCTCTCTCCACCTCCCTCGGCCAGCTCGCTCTGGAAGCGATGGGCGAGCGCGACCATGTCTTCGGGGCGCTCGCGCAGCGGGGGAAGGTGGATGCGGATCACGTCGAGTCGGAAGTAGAGGTCCTCTCGGAACGCGCCGCGGGCGACCTCCGCCCGGAGGTCGGCGTTGGTGGCGGCCACCACGCGGGCGTCGGTGCGCAGGGAGCGGGTGCCGCCGATGCGGTGGAACTCCTGGTCCTGGAGCACGCGCAGCAGCTTGACCTGGGTCGCCGGGGACAGGTCTCCCACCTCGTCCAGGAACAGGGTTCCGCCGCTCGCCTCCTCGAAGCGACCGATGCGACGGCGGTCGGCTCCGGTGAAGGCGCCCCGCTCGTGGCCGAACAGCTCCGACTCGAGCAGGGTCTCCGGCAACGCCGCGCAGTTCACCTTCACCAATGGTCCCGCCGAGCGCGGCGACGCCTCGTGGATCAGGCCGGCGATCAGCTCCTTGCCCGTGCCCGTCTCGCCCGTCACCAGCACGTTGGATGGGGTGACCGCTACGCGGCGGGCCAGGTCCACGGCGGCCCGCATGGCGCCGCTGACCGCCACGATCGCCGCGGCCGCGCGACGCCCCGCGCGTTCGGCGCGCAGCTCACTCACCTCGGCCAGCAGATGCCGGTGCTCGATCGCCCGGGCGACCCGCAGCTCGAGCTGGCCCAGATCGAGCGGCTTCTCCAGGAAGTCGAAGGCCCCGGCGCGCATCGCGCGGACCGCGGCGTCCACGGTCCCGTAGGCGGTGAGCAGCAGCACGCTGGTCCGCTCGTCCCGGGTGCGCGCGGCCTCGAGCACGGCGAAGCCGTCGGCCCCCGGGAGCTGGAGATCGCACACCACCACGTCGTAGGGATCCTCGCCGGACATTTCGATCCGCTGCACGGCGGCGCTCCCGTCGGACTCCTCGTCCACCTCGCCCCAGGCCGCGCGCAGGGCGGTGGCGATGCCGCGGCGCAGCGTCGCGTGATCCTCGACCACGAGGATGCGGGCCGTGGCGTCGCTCACGCGTCGCTACCCGCGAGCGGCAGGTGGATGCGGAACACGCTGCCCTCCCCCGAGCTCTCCAGAGAGAGCGACCCGCCGTGGGCCGCCGCGATCTTCTGCACCGTCGCGAGCCCGATCCCGGTTCCGCTCTCCTTGGTCGTGAAGAAGGGGTCGAAGATGCGGTCGCGGATCTCGTCCGGGATGCCGCCTCCGTTGTCCCCGACCGCGATGCGCAGCTCGCGGGCGAGCTCGAGTCCCGGACCGAGATCGATCGCGAGCCCGAGCTGCGGCACGGCCTCGGGCAGCGCGCTCATCGCCTCGCAGGCGTTCACCAGCAGGTTCACGAGCGCGACGCCCAGGAGCTGGCGATCCGCCTCGAGCTTCGGGAGCACGGTGGCATAGCGCCGCTCGATCTGGACGGGACGCGGCGCTCGGGACAGGGCGATCCCCACCGCCTCCTCGAGCAGCTCGACGGGGTCGAAGGGCTCGCGCCGCAGCGCCAGCGGGCGCAGGAAGTCGAGGCTCGCGGTCACCGTCTCGCTCATCCGGCGCAGCTGACCGCGCAGCTCGCGGACCAGCTCGAGCGACTCGGAATCCTCCGCGAGACGGCGCTCCAGGAGTCCGGCGAGCACCTCCATGCCCGCCAGCGGATTGCGCAGCTCGTGGGCGAGGCCGGCCGCCATCTCGCCCAGCGCCGCCAGGCGCTGCTGGAGGCGGACCCGCTCGCCGGAGCGCTCGATCGGCGCGAGGTCGCGAAACAGCAGCACCACGCCGCGCAGGGTCCTGCTCGGGCCGGGAACGGGCGTGAGCGAGAAGCCGAGAGTGAGAGGAGCCCCGTCAGGTCGGAGGAGGCTCAGCTCGGCCCGCGACAGGGGCGGACGACCGGCGAGCGCCTCGCGCAGGAGACGCACGAGCGCCGGGTGGTGCGCGAGCGCGGGCTCCCAGGGCGAGCCGGGGGCGAGCGCTTCCTCGGGCACGTCGAGGACCCGGCGTGCAGCGGCGTTGATCAGCGCGATCGCGCCCTCGGCGTCGATGGCCAGCATCCCCGAGGCGGAGTGCTCCCAGACGGCCGCCGCGAAGTCCGCTCTACCCGCTGCCATGGAGACTTGAATCGGTGCCCGGCGGCGGGGGCTGGAGGGGAACGGGCGGGCCGCCGGATGGCCGCGTGAGCTCAGTCGGGCTCGACCGGCACCACGTAGCGCTTGCCCTCCTGATCGAGCCAGCCCTGCTCCTTCAGGCCCTTGAGGGCGCGCGTCACGGTTTCCCGCGAGGTGCCGATCATGTCGGCGATCTGCTGGTGGGTCAGTGTCGGCGTGATGCGCCGCCCCGGTCGACCGCATTCGTCCTTCGCCATCCGCTGGAGCAGGCCCTGAGTGCGCTCCTTCACGCGCTGGAAGGACAAGGAGCTGGCTTGCTCGTCGGTGTCGCGCAGGCGGCGCGTCAGCTCCTGGACCACGGCCATCGCCACGTCGGGAGTCCGCCGCATCTCGGCGAGGAAATCGCTGCGCGAGAGCGCCAGGATGCGCGTGTCCGTCAGGGCGCGGACGCTGGCCGAGCGCGGCGCGTCGTCGAGCAGCGACATCTCACCGAAGAACGCGCCCTTCTCGAAGAAGTCCAGGATCTTCTCCCGACCGTCGTCGGAGAGCTTCGAGACCTGAACGCGTCCCTCGCTGATGATGTACATGTAGTCGCCGGGGAGGCCCTCCTCGACGATCGTCTTGTGTTTGGGGAAGCGCCGTTCGATCAGGAGGTCCGCGATCCGCGCGAGATCCTCTTCCTTCACCCGCGAGAAGAGCGGAATCGCCCGCAGCGTGTCGAGCGCTTCCTTGCTGTGCCGCGCCATGTTGAACCTTCGCCCTCGCCCTACGTCACGTCCGATCGGCCCCGGGCCTTGAGGGCCTTCACGATCTCTCTCACCTCGTTGCTCCGGTCGAGTCGAGCCACGAGCAGGGCGTCGCCGGCGTCCACCACCGCGAGCCCCTCGACGCCGAGCAGCGCCACCGGGCGGCCGGGCTGACCCCAGAGGAGGTTGCCTCCGCGATCGTCGAATGCCAGCTCCCCGGCCACGATCCGGGAGTGTCCGGCCTCTACGCCCAGCTCCTGAGCCAGCGACTCCCAGGTGCCCACGTCGGTCCAGTGCCAGGCGACCGGCCGGGTCCAGACGCGGCGGCTGCGCTCGAGCACGGCCGTGTCGATCGGGAGCGAGGGGGCGCGCCCGTAGGCGCGGCGCACGGCGGCGGCGCTGACGCGGCGGCCGCGCAGCGGCGCCATCACCGCGTAGAGATCGGGAGCGCAACGCTCGATCTCCGCCAGGATGGCGCGCGCGGACCAGACGAAGATCCCGGCGTTCCACAGGTACCCGCCGCGGCGCAGGTAGCTCCGCGCCCGACCCGGATCGGGCTTCTCCACGAAGCGGCGAACGCGGAAGAGGCCGGGGTGCGCGGCGCCCACGGGGTCCCCGACCCGGATGTACCCGTAGCCCGTCTCCGGACGGGTCGGCTGGACGCCCAGCGTGATCAGGACGGGCTCCTCGGCGGCAGCGCGCGCGGCGCGGCGCACATCGGCTGCAAAGGCGCGCAGGTCGGGGATGTAGTGGTCTGCGGGGAGCACCAGCAGCACCGCCTCCGGGTCCGTGGCCTCGACGCGCATGGCGGCGAGTGCGATCGCAGCGGCCGTGTTGCGGCGCTGCGGCTCCACCAGCACGCGCGGCGCCGGGAGGCGCGTCGCGCGGCGGATCGGCGCCGCGTGCTCGGGGCCGCAGACGGCCCACACCCCGTCCCGGGTGGCGACGCGCCGCGCCCGCGCGACGGTCGCGTCGAGCAGGGTACGGCCACCGACCACGCGCAGGAAGGGCTTCGGCAGCGCGGAGCGCGATGCCGGCCAGAAGCGCTCCCCCGCGCCACCGGCGAGGATCACGGCGTGCAGACGCGGGCGAACGCCCACTCAGGAGCGCCCGACACAGACGTAGTCGAAGCCGGCGTCGCGCATCGGGCCGGGATCGTAGATGTTGCGCAGGTCGATCACGACCGGTCGCACGAGCAGCGACCGCACCCGCTCGAGATCGAGCATCCGAAACTGGTTCCACTCGGTGACGATCACCAGCGCATCCGCTCCTCGGCAGGCGTCGTAGGCGTCGTTGCACAGAACGACGTCGGGCAGCTCCTTGCGGGCCGCCTCCATCGCCTGGGGATCGTAGGCCTGGACGGATCCGCCGCGCTCGTGGATCCCCCGGGCGATCGAGAGGGCCGGCGAGTCCCGGATGTCATCGGTCTCGGGCTTGAAGGACAGGCCGAGCATCGCCACCGTCTTGCCGCTCGCGTCCCCGTCGAGGCACGCGACGATCTTCTGGATCATGCGCAGACGCTGGCGTTCGTTCACGTCGATCACCGCCTCGACGATCGCCAGCGGCTGCCCCGCTCCACGGGCGAAGTGGGCGACCGAGCGCGTGTCCTTCGGAAAGCAGGACCCGCCGAAGCCGGGACCGGCGTGGAGGAACTTCGAGCCGATCCGGCGGTCCAGGCCGATGCCGCGCGCGATGTCGTGGACGTCGGCGCCCAGGCTCTCGCACAGGTTCGCGAACTCGTTGATGAAGGAGATCTTCGTGGCCAGGAAGGCGTTCGCGGCGTACTTGGTCAGCTCGGCGGTCGCGACGTTGGTGATCATGACCGGCGCCTCGATCAGATAGAGCGGGCGGTAGAGGCTCTTCAGGATCGCCGTGGCGTGCTCGTCGTCGGTGCCGATCACGACGCGGTCGGGGCGCATGAAGTCACCGATCGCCGCCCCCTCGCGCAGGAACTCCGGATTCGAGGCGACGCTGAAGTCGACCTTCCGTCCCGCCGCCCGCAGCTCCTCCTCGATCCACCCGCGCACCCGGGACGCGGTCCCCACCGGAACGGTGCTCTTGTTGACGATCACCTTGTATCCGTCGAGGTGGCGACCGATGTCGCGGGCCACCGCCTCCACCGCGCGCAGGTCGGTCCGACCGTCGGCGAGAGGAGGCGTCGGAACGGCGATGAAGAGCACGAGCGAGCTGTCCACCGCCTCGGCGGTGTCGGTGGTGAAGGAAAGACGCCCCTGCTTCACGTTGCGCTGGACGATGTCTTCGAGCCCGGGCTCGTAGATCGGGATCTCCCCCTTCTCGAGTCGGGCGATCTTCTCCTCGTCGATGTCCGCGCACACCACCTGCACGCCGAACTCGGCGAAGCACGCGCCCGTGACGAGGCCCACGTATCCCGTACCGATGACTCCGATGTTCACGACCCAGAGGCCTCCTTGTCGAGATGCGCCAGGGTGAGACGCAGCCCCTCGGAGAGTGAAATGCTCGGCGCGTAACCCAGGAGCACGGCGGCGTGCTCCAGGCACGCCTGGCTGTCGCGGACGTCGCCGTCGCGGGCGGGTCCGTGGCGGGCGACGAGCGCCGAGCCGGACTGCCGCCCGATCTCCTCGAGCAGCTCCAACAGACTGGTGCGGCGCCCGGATCCCACGTTGCACACCGCACCCGACGCGTCCGGCGCGTCGGCCGCGAGCAGGTTCGCGCGCACGACGTCCTCCACGAACACGAAGTCGCGGGTCTGTCGACCGTCGCCGTGTACGCGAGGCGCGACTCCGGCGAGGGCCGCGGCGGCGAAGCGGGGGATCGCCGCGGCGTAGTCGCTGCCCGGGTCCTGCCGCGGTCCGTACACGTTGAAGTAGCGCAAGGCGACGGTCTCGAGGCCGTGCAGATCGGCGTAGAGCCGGCAGTAGAGCTCCCCCACGTACTTCTGGAGCGCGTAGGGCGACTGGGGATCGGGAGCCATCGTCTCGACCTTCGGCAGCTCCGGGCCGTTGCCGTAGGCCGCCGTCGAAGCGGCGTAGACGACCCGGCGCACGCCGGCGCGCCGTGCCGCTTCGAGCACGCGGAGGGTCCCTTCCACGTTCACCGCGTGGGTGTACACGGGCTGGGCGATGCTGCGCGGCACCGAGGGGACCGCCGCCTGATGGAACACCACCTCGACCCCGGCCACCGCCGTGGCGACGTCGGCAGGGTCCCGGACGTCGCCGCGCAGCGCCTCGACCGACCCCGCCACAGCGGCGAGGTTCGCCTCGCGGCCGCTCGAGTAGTCGTCGAGCACGCGCACCCGCCAGCCCGCCCGCAGCAGCGCCTCGACCAGGTGGCTGCCGATGAAGCCGGCGCCGCCCGTCACCAGCGCCCGCCGCTCACCCACGGGGAGCTTCCCGCAACCAGGCCACGAAGCGCCGCAGCCCTTCCTCGAAGGCGGTCTTCGGCTCGTAGCCGAGGGCGGCGCGGGCCGCCGAGATGTCGCCCCAGGTCCGCCTCACGTCACCGATCTGCTCGGGCTGCCAGTCGATCTCGGCCGAGACCCCGAGCTCGCGCTCCAGGGCCTGGACCACCTCCAGCACCGAGATCGTCCGCCCGCCGGCGAAGTTCAGCAACGCGAAGCCGAGGTCGCGATCGATGGCGCGCACCAGACCCTCGACCAGGTCGTCGACGTAGGTGAAGTCGCGCAGCGACGAGCCGTCGCCGAAGATCGGGACCGGCTTTCCCGCCCTCATCCTGTCGGCGAACTTGCGGATCGCCAGGTCGGGCCGCTGGCGCGGACCGTAGGCCGTGAAGATGCGCGCACAGGTCACCGAGAGCCCGAAGCCGTGGTGGAACGTGTGCGCGACCAGCTCCCCCGCGCGCTTCGTGGCCGCATAGGGCGAGACCGGCCGCTCGACCGGGTCGCTCTCGCGGAACGGGCCGTCCTCGCGCTCGCCGTACACCGAGGAGGAGGACGCGAACACCACGCGCGGCCCGCCCCCGCGCACGGCGGCCTCGAGCAGGGCGCTGGTTCCGCGCACGTTGACATCCGCGTACTCCGTGGGCCGCTCCAGGCTCGGCCGCACCCCGGCGAGCGCCGCCAGGTGGACGACCGCGTCGAAGTGGTGCCCGGCAAACAGGCGGCGCAGCTCGGCGGCGTCGCGCAGATCGGCGCGAACCAGGGAGAAGTCCCCGTTGCGCAGCGCGCCGGTGAGGTTGGCCTTCTTCTGGGACTCGGGATAGAAGGGGTCGAAGGAGTCCAGTCCCACGACGCGGCGGCCCTCGGCGAGCAGCCGCTCGCTCAGTGTCGACCCGATGAATCCGGCCGCTCCGGTGATCAGGATGCGCTCCGGTCGCGTCAACGCGCCCTCCCCTGGCCTCGCCGCGCTCCGGACGTCCGCTCCTGCTGCTCGAGGTCCGCCTCCACCATCAGGTCGACGAGCTCGCGGAAGGAGGTGCCGGCGCGCCATCCCAGCTCGGCCTGGGCCTTGCGGGGATCGGCGAGCAGCGTGTCCACCTCGGCGGGGCGGATCAGGGCCGGATCCGTGCGCACGAAGTCGTCGGGATCCAGGTCGACGTGGGCGAAGGCGTACTCGAGGCAGTCGCGCACGGTGTGGGCGACGCCGGTGCCGATCACGTAGTCGTCCGCCTTGGGCGCCTGCAGCATCCGCCACATCGCCTCGACGTACTCCCGAGCATAACCCCAGTCGCGCTTCGCCTCGACGTTGCCGATCAGCAGCTCGTCCTGGAGTCCCAGCTTGATCCTCGCCACCGCCTCCGTGATCTTGCGCGTGACGAACTCGCGTCCCCGGCGCGGCGACTCGTGGTTGAACAGGATCCCCGACACCGCGAACAGGCCGTAGCTCTCGCGGTAGTTCACGGTGATCCAGTGGCCGTACACCTTCGCCACCGCGTAGGGGCTGCGGGGGTAGAAGGGCGTGGTCTCGCACTGGGGCGTCTCGCGAACCATCCCGAACATCTCGGAGCTCGAGGCCTGGTAGAAGCGGATCGCCGGATCCACGATTCGCACCGCGTCGAGCATTCGCGTGACGCCCAGCGCGGTGAACTCGCCCGTCAGCGAGGGCTGGAGCCAGCTGGTGGGAACGAAGGACTGGGCCGCGAGGTTGAACAGCTCCTGCGGGCGCACCGCGCGCAGCACCTCGACCAGCGAGCTCTGGTCGAGCAGATCCGCCTGGTGCAGCCGAAGGCGATCGCGCAGATGTGCGATGCGTTCGAAGGTCTCGGTGCTGGAGCGGCGCACGATGCCATGCACCTCGTAGCCCTTCTCGAGCAGCAGCTCGGCGAGGTACGAACCATCCTGCCCGGTGATCCCGCTGATCAGAGCCCGACTCACGAATCCCCCCCTTTCGACTCATCGGCCGGCCCGCTCTGGCGATCGAGGGCACCGAGGTTCCACAACAGCCGTAGCGTCAGGACGACGACGGCGAGCAGGAACACGAGCGCCGTGACCCCCTGGAGCCGAGTGAACGAGATGGCAATCAGACAGAAGGCGGCGGTCACCAGGTAGAGCTGGAGCACCGCCGACCGCGGCGACCCCTCGATGTCGAGAAGCCGGTGGTGCATGTGGAGCCGGTCGGCCGTGAAGATCGGAGTGCGCGTGCGCAGGCGGCGCAGGATCGACATCGAGGTGTCGAGCAGCGGCACGGCGAGGGCCAGCAGAGGCACCACGAAGGTGATCAGGGAGACGCGCCGGTAGCCCTCGAGTGCGAGCAGCGACAGGGTGAAGCCGATGAACATCGAGCCCGTGTCGCCGAGGAAGATGCGCGCCGGCGGGAAGTTGTGGGGCAGGAAGCCGAGCAGCGCTCCGACCAGGGCCAGCCCCATGCACACGGCGAAGCTCTGATCCGCCTGCCAGGCGATCGCGGTCAGGGTCGCCGCCATGATCGCGCCGACCCCGCTGGCGAGGCCATCCAGCCCGTCGAGCAGGTTCATCGCGTTCGTGACGCCGACGATCCACAGCATCGAGGCCGGCCACGCCACGTAGGAGGGCAGCTCGACGACCTTCATCGAGAAGGGGTCCGAGAGGCGGTCGATCACGAACCCCGAGGAGATCGCCAGCGCGGCGGCCGTCATCTGGGCGGCGAGCTTCGGCACGGCGCTCATGCCGAAGCGGTCGTCCCAAACTCCCGCGGCGATCAGCGTCGCACCGCCAGCGGCGAGGCCGAACCAGCGTCCGGGTCCGGAGATCGGCGCCGCCACGAGATCGATGGCGGTCAGGGCCGCGAGGAACGCGGCGGCCACGGCGATTCCGCCGAGCAAGGGCATGTCGGGGCGGTCGTTGACCCCGCGCGCGCTGGGTCGATCGACGGCGCCCACGCGCAGCGCGCCACGCCCGACCAGCGGAGCCAACGCCAACGCCATCCCGAAGCCGACGGTCAGCGGAAGCGCGAGCTGGAGCGGGTCCATGGGAATCCATCCGCAAAGGCCGCACCCCGTCGCCCCCTCGGGGGGCGGAGTGCGACGCCCTACCCTAGCTCGCGCCGCGGGAGGCCGCGCGCTGATCGCCCCTACCGGACCTGGGACGCGACTCCGCCTTCGCCGGGCGCCGGCGCGCGCTCAGCTCACGTAGCCGTAGCGACCCTGATCGGCGGAGGCGCCGTTGAGCACCATGCCCAGGACCCGCCTGCGATCCAGGATCTCGAGCACGGTCTGGACGTCCTCCTGCCGGGTGCTGTCGGCGCGGACCACCATCACGATCCCGTCGCAGCGATCGCTCACCGCCTTGGCGTCGGGCAGCCCGAGCGCGGCGGGCGTATCCAGGATCACCCGGTCGTAGCGCGCCGCTGCGTCGGCGATCAGCTGACGCATCGCGGGCGACCCGAGCAGCTCCGAGGGATTGGCGGGCCGGCCGCGCACGGCGAGGACGTCGAGCTCCGCCCCGTCGGCCCGGATCACGGCCTCCTCCAGCTTCGCGTCGCCCGTCAGCACCTCCGCGAGGCCGGAGATCGGGCGCAGTCCAAGGGCGCTGTGAACCCGCGGGCGTCGCAGATCGCAGTCCACGAGCAGGACCCGCCGTCCCACGCTCATGGCCGTGACCAGCGCCAGGTTGATCGCCGAGGTCGTCTTGCCCTCGCCGGGCAGCGCGCTCGAGACTGCGATCGTCCGCAGCGGGCGTTCCGGGCTCTCCATCGCGTCGATCCGACCGCGCAGTGCGCGGAACTGCTCGGCGACGTAGGAGTCGGGCTGGAGCAGCGAGATGCGTCGCTTGTTGTAGTCGCCGGCGCCTTCTTCGGTGCGCCGCCCGGGCCACAGCCGTCGCAGCAGCGATGCGCGCGGCTCCTTGGGCGGCGGGGCCACCGCACTCGCCGCCTCGGGCTCCCACTCCAGCCGTGCGACCGCGGGCGCCGCTTCGTCGGAGAGCTTTCGCCGCTCCGCCTCGGCCCTGCGCAGGGCTTCGTACACCTTGGCCATTCAGCTTCCTCGCGTCCCCTACTCGAACAGCCCAAACCAGTTGAAGCGCCGTCTGCGCGGTTCCGGCGCGGTCGGCTTGGCGGGGGCAACGGACTCTGCCCGCTCGCGAGTCCGGATCTTCGCCGGCTTCTGCTTCCTGGAATCCACCGCGGATCGTCCGCGCGGAGCGGGGTCGGGCTCGGCCAGGCGCAGCTCCACGGCCGCCTCCCGGATCACGTCGCCTCCGATCGCCGCCTGCTCGCGGGAGTACCCGAGGAGCATCGCCGAGTCGCACAGCACGTTCACCACGCGCGGAATCCCGCCGGTCAGGTCGAACAGCTCCCTGCGCGCGGAGCGGTCGAAGATGCCCTTTCCGGTGTAGCCCGCGAGGCGCAGCCGCTCGTCGATGTAGTGATCGAACTCGTCCGCCTCGAAGGGGCGCAGGTGGTGGCGCAGCACGATGCGCTGGCGCAGCTGGCGAAGCTCGGGCTGGTCGAGCATGTCGTTCAGCTCGGGCTGCCCGACCAGCATGATCTGGATCAGCTTCGACGTGGGCGTCTCCAGGTTCGAGAGCAGCCGCACCTCCTCGAGCATCTCCGGCGACAGGTTCTGGGCCTCGTCGATGATCAGCAGGGCGACCCGATCGCGACTGAGGCAGTCGATCAGGAAGTGGTTGAGCGCCATCAGGTACTCGGCCTTCGTACGACACACTTCCTCGATGCCGAACTCGTCGAACAGCACGCGCAGGAAGTCGAGCGGCTCCAGGCGAGGATTGAAGACGAAAGCCGAGGGCATCGAGGACTTGAGCTGGGAGAGCAGGGCGTGGACGAGGGTGGTCTTGCCGGTTCCCACCTCTCCGGTCAGCGCCACGAACCCCTTCCGGGCCTCGAGCGCGTAGTGCAGCATCGCGAGCCCCTCGCGGTGGCTCTCGCCCAGGTAGAGGAACGAGGGATCGGGCGTCATCTCGAAGGGGGCGCGGACCAGGCCGTAGAAATCTCGGTACATCGCTAGCCCCCGACCGAGACGGGGGGCGTCGCCTGCTGCTCCTGGCCGGCCTCGGCCGGCTGGAGGAAGCGCGGAACGCCGTTCACCCACAGATAGTTCGCCGCTCCCCCGACCAGGGCGAAGCCCACGACACCGGCCGTGGCCAGCACGGTGCGCATCCGGGAGCGGCGCGCGCGCGCGCGGTCGGCTTCGAGGACGATCGCCGGGATCGAAGCCAGGACGGGCAGCTGTACCTGCGTCTGGAGCTGACGCGCGTCGTGGGGCGAGGTGTCCAGCGCCTCGCGCAGGATGCCCACGGCGCCACCCGTCATCACGGCGAACAGGAATCCCACCACCAGGATCAGCGGCCGGTTCGGCGCGCTGGGCTCGGGCGCCTCGAAGGCCTGCTCCAGGACCTTGAACTGCTCGCCGAGCTGCTTGCGCTCGAGCTGGGCCTGCACGGTGGCCTCGTTCTGGCGGTTCGAGAAGTCCTGGAAGGTGTTGAACAGGTGCTCGTACTCCCGGTTCAGGGCGTCGAGCTGCTCGGCCACGGCGGGCGTGGCCTCGAGCTGGGCCTGGAGCTCGTCGCTCAGGTTGCGCAGCCGCTCGATCTCCTGCTGCGCCGCCTCCTTCTGGAGGATCGCGCGGCGCAGGGACGCCTCGGCCTGCTGGGCGATCGGGTTGTAGACGGTGGAGTCCGACTTCTGCTCGGCGACCGTCTTCTCGAGCCGCGCAATCTCCTCACGCGTCTTGATGATGTCCGGATGCTTGTCGGTGAAGCCGCGCGACTCGTACTCGCCCAGCTGGAGCTTCAGGATCTCGATCCGCCGTGCCGGGCTCGCGTCGTCGTTCGGGGCCGCGTAGGTGCTCGCGGCAGCGAGCTGGCTCCGGTAGAACTCCTCGTCGCTGGTCGCCTCGCCCAGCGCGCGCTGGGCCGCCGTGAGATCGACCAGGATACGCTCGAGCTGGCGCTGGCTCGTGTCCATGTCCTCGGGCAGCGTCCCGGGGTTCTCGCTCTTGACGCGCGCAATGTCCTTCTCGACGCTCGCGATGCTCTTCGAGAGACGCTCGAGCTCGCCCTCGATGAACTCCAGGCTCTTCTGGGAGGTCTGGACGCGCGCGTTGATGTGGGTCTCGATGAAGTCGTTGGCGAGCCGTTGGGCGACTTCCTTGGCCAGCTTCGGGTCGTAGTTGTCGTAGTAGATGCGGAACTCGTTGATCTCGACTTCCTGTCGGCGACTGCTCACCCCTCCCTGCTCCAGCTCGGGGATCACCGGCTCGACGCGGATCTGGCTGCGCATCAGGTCGATCACCTCCTCGCGCAGGAGGGTCTCGGACTCCTCCTGGTAGAGGCCGAACTCGTCGATGATCCGCGACAAGCGGGGCCGCGCGAGGATCTGGGCCGTCATCAGGTGCAGGCGCTGGTTGAGGTCGCTGTCGTTGACCCCCGCCTCGACCAGCTCCTTCTTCACCGACTGGGGCTCGACCAGGACGGTCGCGTAGCTGGTGAAGACGTTGGGAAGCGCCATGGCGATCCAGTAGATCACCAGGAACACGGCGAGGGCGGTGCCCGCGGCCACCTTCCCCCGGCGGCGCAGGATTCCCCCGATGTCGTTGATCTGGATGCCGCCGTCGACGTTCATGCTCGACCTGAGGTCAGCTCACCACAGGGTGATCGGCTCGAAGGTATACAGGACCCCGAAGGTAGCGAGCAGGTCCGTGAAGTCGGAGGTCGAGGCCAGGGAATCGCTCTTGGAGTTCTGCTCGTCGTAGCGCACCTGCGCATACACGGAGGTGCGCTTGAAGAGCTGGTGGGTGACGCGCGCGGCCACGCTCCAGCGGTTGGTGTCGATCTCCGCGCCCTGCTTGGAATTGAAGGCCACGCCCGTGCGCTCTGCCAGAATCACTGTCCCCCCGGGGGGGACATACGTACCTGCAACGACGTCGTAGGTCTGCTGGATGTCGAAGGCCGAGACCCGCCGCACCCAGTCTCCCCGCAGGGCCAGCTGCCAGCGCTCCATGAAGTCCCAGGTGTTGGCGAGGGTGACCGCGTCCACGATCACGGTTCCGCCGAGACCCGAGGCGTTGCCCTGCTGCCGCGTGTAGCTGAGGCCCGTCGCCAGGGTCGGGGACCACTGCTTGCTGACAGTGGCCTCGACGAAGATGTTGATCTGGCTGTCGGTGTCTCCGTTGGCGTCGACGTTGGTCACCGTCGTCTGCTGGCTCACCGCATCGGCGGCGTCCGCCCCCGTCAGGTAGACGTTGAAGTTGCAGATCGCGACGAACTGCCCGTTCACGGCCGCGCAGTTCGGTTGGTTGAACTGATTCGCGAAGCTGGGGACGAGCACGTCTCCCGGCGCGGATTGCGCTGTGGGATTCGTGATCAAGCCCCCGGTGCTGTTGAAGTATCCCGCGACGGGACTGCCCGGCTTGAGCGCAATGAGGTTCACCGAGTTGACGGAGGTGAACTCGTTCGAGTTGCTCTGCTCCGTCGTGAGGTAGGACGGGCCCGCCCGCACGCCGATGCTGAGCGTCTCGTCGACGGTCCAGCGCCAGCTCGCGAACAGGTTGTAGGTGTTGGTCCGGCTGCCCTGGATGTCGACGCGGTCGCTGAAGTCCTGGAAATTGTAGGCGAAGCCGCCGCCGACCTGGTGCCGCTCGGTGAGCGCGTAGACCGTGTCGAGCGTGCTGCCGATCGAGTACACCTTGGAGCGGTCGTCGCGGGTCGGGTCGTAGTAGTCCGTGTTCACCACGATCCGCCCCGTCAAGCGCGGGTCGAAGGCGTAGGAGAGCCCGAGTGACGCCTCGTTCTGGGTGACGCGGTCGCGGTTGTCGTTGATCGTGGGCTGTCCGATTCCGGCGGCGTCGTTGTTGGAGCGCACGTTCCGCAGGGTGCTGCGCAGGTAGCCGAAGCGATCGGTCCCGAAGAACTGGAGCTGATCGTTGATGTGGTACTCGAAGTTGCCGTCGGCGATCTGGTCCGTGTCCCAGAGCCGACTGAAGTGGTCGACCGGGAGCTCGACCGGGGCCTGGTAGCGCAGCGAGTAGTTCAGGTCGTCTCCGTGCTCCTCGTAGAGGCGGACGCCCGGCCGGAGGCGGAAGAAGACGTCGTCCTCCGTATCGCGCTCGGTGCGAAAGACGTTGTTGTCGTATTCGACGTCCCCGCCCATGAAGAACGCCACGTCCGCTGCCGCCGCCGGGAGCGAGACGCAGAGGCAGAGAAGGGTCGCGGGGATCGCTCGGTACGCCATCGTGTCCTCAGTCGGGGACGATGATCGTGTCTCCGGGCTGGAGGACGATGTTCGTTCCCGGTGCTCGTCCCCGGATGTAGGCGTCGTAGTCGAAGCGGTACTCCGCCTCGGTTCCGTCCGCTCTGCGGCGAATGATGCGCACGTCGCCCTTGGCGGCGAAGGCATCGAAGCCGCCCGCGGTGGCGATCGCCTCGAGGACGCGAAGGTCGCGCGTGAGTGCGACGCGCCCCTCGGCCTTGACGTGGCCCACCACCGACACGAAGCGGCTGTTGTTCTGGAGCATGATGACCGTGACGTCGGGGGCCGTGATGTACTCCGAGAGCTCGCGGGCGATCACCTCTTTGAGCTCCTGCGGGGTCAGTCCCTCGGCCTGGACGTCGTCGATCAGCGGAACCGAGACCATCCCGTCCACTCGCACCGGAACATCGACCGACAGATCCGGGTTCTTCCACACGCTGATCCGGAGCATGTCCGCCACGCCGATCTTGTAGGTCTCGCGCTCCATGGGAACCGGGTCCGGAGGCGGCGGGCTGACCTGTCGGCCGAAGCATCCGATCAGCAGCACGCAGATCGCTCCTGCGATCCAGGCCGCGCCGTCTCTGTAGAGGCTCTCACGAACACGCATCACCTTTTCGATCCCCCTGGAACCGCGAGGCCTAACGACCTTCGCTGAGTCCGTTCTCCTTCATCTTGTAGAGCAGGGCCTTGTAGCTGATCTGCAACTTCTCGGCCGCCTCTTTCCGGTTCCATCGGGTTTGCTGGAGGACGCGCTCGATCACACGTTTCTCCGCAACTTGAGCGGCACGTCGCGAGATCGCCTTGAGATCTATCGTCTCGCCCTTCGCAAAATCGACCGTGAACGCCCCCAGCTCCAGGCCCCCTTCGGCGGGCTCGCGGGAGGGCGTCGCGGGGGGCGATCCCCGCATCGAGATCTCCTCCAACACCGCAGACTCGTTCCCGAGCACCACCATCCGGCGCACCATGTTCTCGAGCTCGCGGACGTTTCCGGGCCAGTGGTACTTCATGAATACGTCCATGGTCGCCGGGCTCAGGGCCTGCAGATCCTTGCGGTACTGCTCGTTGTGCTTGCGCAGGAAGTGGTCCACCAGCAGGGGGATCCCGTCCGTACGCTCGCGCAGCGGTGGGATCTGGATCGTGACCACGTTCAGGCGGTAGTAGAGGTCTTCGCGGAAGCTCCCGTCCGCTACCGCCTCCTCGAGGTTGCGATTGGTCGCCGCGATCACCCGCGTGTCGACGCGCACGTCGCTCTCGCCGCCGAGCCGGGAGAACTCGCCGTCCTGGAGCACCTGGAGCAGCTTCGCCTGGAGCGCCGGGTGCATCTCGCTGATCTCGTCGAGGAAGATGGTCCCGTGATTGGCGTACTCGAACTTGCCGAGCTTGCGCCGCTGCGCCCCCGTGAACGCTCCCTTCTCGAAGCCGAAGAGCTCGCTCTCGAGCAGCTCCGACGGCAGCGCGGCGCAGTTGACCTTCACGAAGGGTCGGTCCGCCCGGCCCGACAGGCGGTGCAGCGCGCGC
>CAZZFT010000069.1:0-25133 GCA_964653555.1 uncultured Spirochaetales bacterium
TGTGGATCTTCTTCATCCGCCAGATGCAGGCGGGCGGCGGCAAGGCGATGAGCTTCGGCAAGTCGCGGGCGCGTCTGCTCACGGAGAACCAGCACCGCGTCACCTTCGAGGACGTCGCCGGGGTCGAGGAGTCGAAGGTCGAGCTCGAGGAGATCATCGAGTTCCTGCGCGAGCCGAAGAAGTTCACGCGGCTCGGCGGGCGAATTCCGAAGGGTGTGCTGCTGATCGGCCCGCCCGGAACCGGCAAGACGCTGCTCGCCCGCGCCGTGGCGGGCGAAGCGGGGGTGCCGTTCTTCTCCATCTCGGGAAGCGATTTCGTCGAGATGTTCGTCGGGGTCGGGGCCTCGCGTGTGCGCGACCTCTTCCTCCAGGGCAAGAAGAACGCCCCCTGCATCATCTTCATCGACGAGATCGACGCGGTCGGACGCCACCGGGGCGCGGGCCTGGGTGGCGGACACGACGAGCGCGAGCAGACCCTGAATCAGCTGCTGGTCGAGATGGACGGCTTCGAGAGCAACGAGGGTGTGATCCTGATCGCCGCCACCAACCGGCCCGACGTGCTCGATCCCGCGCTGCTGCGCCCCGGTCGTTTCGATCGCCGCGTCGTGGTGCCGAGACCGGATCTGCGCGGACGCATCGCCATTCTCAAGGTCCACACCCAGCGAGTGAGCCTCGCCGAGGACGTCGATCTCGACGTGATCGCGCGCGGCACCCCGGGCTTCGTGGGAGCGGACCTGCAGAACCTCGTCAACGAGGCGGCCCTGCTGGCGGCGCGGCGCGGCGCGAACCAGGTGCACCGCGTCGACTTCGAATCCGCGAAGGACAAGGTCGTCCTCGGCACCGAGCGCAAGAGCCTGATCATGAGCGACGAGGACAAGCGCGCGACGGCCTATCACGAGGCGGGGCACGCCCTCGTCGCGCTGCTGTCGACGCACGCGGACCCGGTGCACAAAGTGACGATCATTCCGCGGGGTATGGCGCTGGGAGTCACCTGGACGATGCCGCTGGAGGATCAGTACAGCCTGACGCGAGAGCAGCTGGTCGCGCGCATCCGCCACGCCATGGGAGGGCGCGCCGCCGAGAAGCTCGTGTTCGGCCAGTTCACGACCGGAGCGGCCAACGACCTCAAGCAGGCGACCGAGATGGCGCGGCGCATGGTCTGCTCCTACGGGATGAGTGAGAAGATCGGGCCCGTTTCCTTCGCCGACGACGATCACGACGTCTTCCTGGGCCGGGACTTCGTCGCCCGCAAGGACTACAGCGGCTGGAAGGCGCGCGAGATCGACGACGAGATCACGCGGATCCTTCACTCCCTCTACGACGAAGCGAAGTCGCTGCTGAGCGAGCATCGTGCCACCCTGGACCGCATCAGCGAGGCGCTGCTCGAGCGCGAGACACTCGAATCGGGCGAGCTGAAGCTGCTGCTCGAGAATCGACCCCGCCCCCCCCGCTCCCCACCCCCGTCAGCACGGCGAAGAGAGGCGATCCCCCGCCGAAACGGGCCGAGGCGGAGCCCTCCGGGAAGAAGTTTCCCGGAGACAAGCTTCCCGACCCCGAGCCCGTTCCCGGCTAGGAAGCGCCGCGTGTCGGCGATCTTCCGCGCGGTGACGGTCGTCGGCGTGGTGAACGCTACACCGGACTCGTTCTCCGACGGAGGCCGCTTCGTGAGCGGTACCTCGCGGGTCGACCTCGCCCGCGGCATCGACTTCGCGGCGCGGCAGGTGTCCGCCGGCGCCGATGTGCTGGACATCGGCGGCGAATCGACGCGCCCCGGCGCGCGAACGGTGCCCGCAGAGGCCGAGTGCGAGCGCACGGCGCCTCTGATCGAGGCTCTCGCCAAACGCTTCCCGACCGCGCTCTCGATCGACACGCGCAAGGCGACGGTCGCGGAGGCGGCGCTCCAGGCGGGGGCCCGGATCGTCAACGACGTCTCCGGCCTGCGCTTCGATCCGGAGCTGGCAGCAGTGGTCGCGCGAGCGGGGGCCGAGCTCGTGGTGGCTCATTCGCGAGGAACGCCCGAGACGATGCAGGACTCGCCTCGCTACAACGACGTGATCGGGGAGGTCGCGCGCGAGCTGCGGGCCTCGCTCGACGTCGCGCGAGCCGCCGGCGTGTTGGACCGCGCGCTCACGATCGACCCCGGCATCGGCTTCGGCAAGCGACCAGAGGACAACCATGCGCTGATCGTGGGGATCCCGGCGCTGCGCGCAGCCGTAGGGGGCGCGCTTCCCGTGCTCGTCGGGCCATCGCGCAAGGCGTTCCTGGGCCGGATCACGGGAGAGGATCCCGCCGACCGCGACCTCGCGACCCACGCGGCCTGCGCGATCGCCGTCTACGAGGGCGCCGACGCAGTGCGGGTCCACGATGTTGCAGGAGCGGTGCGCGCCTGTGCGGTGGCGCGGGCCCTTCGCGCGGTGCGCGGGGAGGCCGTCACGTGATCGAGACGCTCTGGGGACTGTTCCGCGAGCTGCTGGAGTACTTCGGAGCGAACTTCGACCCCGTTCGCGACGTGATCGACATCCTGCTCGTCACGATCGGCGTCTACTGGCTGCTGATCCTGATCCGCGGCACGCGGGCCTTCCAGATCCTGCTCGGGTTGCTGGTGCTCTTCGCGGCCAGCGTGGCCTCGGAGATCTTTCAGCTCGTCACGCTGCAGACGCTGCTCGCGAACTTCGTGCAGTACGGCGTGTTGATCGTGATCGTGCTCTTTCAGCACGACATCCGGCGCGCGCTGGCGCGGGTAGGGCGCGGGTTCTTCCCCTCCGCCTCGCTCGAGCGGGAGACCCAGATCCTCGAGGAGATCGTGCGGGCCAGCCAGGAGCTCGCGCGCAAGCGGATCGGAGCCCTCATCGTATTGGAGCGCGAGACCCACCTCGACGACCAGATCGAGATCGGCACCACGCTGGATGCGGCCGTGAACAAGGAGCTTCTGATCTCGATCTTCATCCCCTATTCCCCGCTCCACGATGGCGCCGTGGTGATCCAGAACGGCCGCCTCGCCTACGCCGGATGCATCCTGCCGTTGACGCTGCGAGAGGATCTGCCCGACGGGGTCGGTACGCGGCATCGGGCCGCCGTGGGCCTCACGGAGGAGACCGACGCGCTGGTGGTCGTCGTCTCCGAGGAGACCGGAGCCATGTCGGTCGTGCTCGGCGGCGCGATGGTGCAGGGACTCGACGCGCCGCGCATGCGCGGCGTCCTGCGCGACATCCTCAACGGAGAGCGGCGCGACCTGCGCGACATCCCAGCCGCAGAGTTGGCGGTGGAGCCCGTTCCCTCTGCGGTGGAGGATCCGGAGCCGGAAGCCTCTCTGCGGACGGCGGGATAGAGAGCCGTGCCGCTGCGCATCGGAACGCTGCTGCTCGCCTGGGCGATCGCCATGGTGCTCTGGGGCATGGCGCACGGCACCTCCGACATCGAGCGCGGGGTGGACATTCCGATCGTGTTCGATGGGGTGCCCGAGGATCTCGTGCTCGTCGATCAGAGCGCGCGGGCCGTGAACATCCGGGTGCTGGGCAGCCGGGCCGCACTCCGGGACGTCGGCCCGTCGAAGATCGACTACCGCGTCGACGTGTCGGGCGCGCAGCCCGGAGAAGCCGTCTACGAGATCGACACCGGCCGGATCGAGGAGCAGCTCCCCAACGGCGCGCGCATCGTGAGCCGCTCGCCGGCGAGCCTGGAGCTGCGCTTTGCCCGAAGGGGGCGCAAGTCGGTACGGGTTCGCGCCGATGTCGTGGGCGAGCCCGCGGAGGGATACACCCTGGCGTGGGTGGAGGTCGATCCGGCCTACGTGTGGCTGACGGGCGACCGCCGCGAGGTGCTGTCGATGAGGGAGGCGATGACCGAGACGGTGGAGATCCGGGGGCTGACGACGCCGGTAGAGCGGGAGGTCCGGCTCTCCCTCGCCGATCACGTTTGGATGGAGGATCCGCGCCCGGTGAAGGTGCGCATGCAGATCGAGCCGGTCGAGCCCAAGAACGGGAAGCCGAGCTCGGACGCCGTGTCGCGGACCCTGCGTCCATCCCGCTTCGGGCGGAGCCCATCGTGAGCGACAAGGAACGGCTGTTTGGAACCGACGGAGTCCGGGGCCGGGCCAACGTCCATCCGATGACCGCCGAGATGGCGCTCGCTCTCGGCCAGGCGGTCGCCCATGTGTTCGCGCGGGGCGGCCTGGAGCGTCGGCGCGTGATCATCGGCAAAGACACCCGCCTCTCGGGCTACCTGTTCGAGGACGCCATGGCCGCCGGGATCTGCTCGATGGGTGTGGACGTGCTCCAGGTGGGCCCGATGCCCACACCGGGCATGGCTTTCCTCACCGCCGACATGCGCTGCGACGCCGGTGTCATGATCTCGGCCAGTCACAACCCCTATCAGGACAACGGCATCAAGTTCTTCTCGCGGGACGGCTTCAAGCTACCCGACGAGATCGAACTCCAGATGGAGCAGCTCGTGAACTCCGGAGCTCTGGCCCGTCACCGCGCCGAGCCCGATGCGATCGGCGCGGCGCGGCGGATCGACGACGTGACGGGGCGCTACGTCGTCTTCCTCAAGAAGAGCTTTCCCTCCCAACAGTCGCTCGAGGGCGTCCGCATCGTCCTCGACTGCGCCCACGGTGCCGCCTACCGGGTCGGTCCCACCGTGATGCGGGAGCTGGGGGCCGAGGTATTCGCCCTCGGGGTCGATCCCAACGGGCGCAACATCAACGAGGCCTGTGGAGCGCTCCACCCCGAGAAGGCTGGCGCGAAGGTGCGCGAGGTGCGCGCCGACGTGGGTGTGGCCCTGGACGGCGACGCCGATCGCTGCGTGATGATCGACGAGCGAGGGGAGACCGTCGACGGTGACGCGCTGCTGGCGCTGCTCGCTCGCGACTGCTTCGAACGCGGAGTGCTCGAGGGCGGTGCCGTCGTGGCCACCGTGATGAGCAACCTGGGTCTCGAGCGGGCCCTCGCGCGCTGCGACCTCGGCCTCGTGCGCACCGCCGTGGGCGACCGCTACGTGGTGGAGGCGATGCGCGCCGGCGGCTACAACCTGGGCGGGGAGCAGTCGGGCCACATCGTGATGCTCGACCACAACACGACCGGCGACGGCCTGCTCACGGCGCTCCAGGTGCTCGCGATCATGCGGCGCACCCAGCGTCCCCTCTCGGACCTGGTGAGCGGCTTCGAGCGCGTGCCCCAGGTGCTGGTGAACGTCGCGGTCGCGAGCAAGCGACCAGTGGAGGATCTTCCCGGCTTCCAGAAGAAGCTGGGCGAAGTGGAGGCTGCCCTGGGCGACGACGGCCGCGTACTCGTGCGCTACAGCGGAACCGAGTCGAAGGCCCGGGTGATGGTCGAAGGCGACGACGAGAGCCGGGTGCGGGAGTACGCCGAAGAACTGGCCGCGGAGCTGCAGCGCAGCCTGGGAGGGATCACCTGATGCGGGGACTGACGCTCGAGCTCGATGCGCTTCCGAGCCTGCGCGATGCGACGGCGTCCTCGGAGGTCGATCTGCCGGCGGCGGCGACGATTGCGGAGCTGGCGGGTGTGGACGCCGTGCGGCTCGGCGTGAATGCCGACCTGAAGCCGGTACGGGAAGACGACCTTCACGATACGCGGCGTACCGCGCGCCGGCTGGAGCTGCGCATGCCGCCGCTCGAGTCGCTGGTCCGCGTGGCGCTGGACGTGCGGCCCGACGCGGTGCTCCTGGCCTCGGACCACCGGGAGGGACGCAGCGCCGCCGGTCCGCTCGACTTCCGCGGTGGCGCGAACGGGCTCGGCGGCGTGATCCGCTCCCTGCGCGATGCGGGCATCCAGGTGGCGCTCCTGGTGTCGCCGTCGCTGGCCGGCGTCAAGGCCGCGCACGCGACGGGCGTCTCCGAGGTCGAGCTCTATACGGGAGCCCTCGTGGATCTTCCCGCCGCGGAACGCCGCGCCGAGCTCCAGAACCTCGGTGACGCGGCTCGGCTCGCCGCGAAGCTGCAGCTCGGGCTCGGAGTCGGGGGCGGGCTCGGCTATCGGACCCTTCCTGAGGTGATCCAGGCCGCCCCGGCTGCGGAGCGGGTCGCGGTCGGGCGCGCCGCGGTGAGCCGCTCGGTGTTGGTGGGCCTCGATCGCGCCCTGCGCGACCTGCGCGCGCTGCTGGCGTGAGCCGTCAGCACTGGCCCCTCGTGAGCGCGGCGCAAATGCGCGCGCTCGACCGTCACACGATCGACGACCTGGGGATCCCCGGCGAAGTGCTGATGGAGAGCGCCGGGCGCGCAGTGGTGGAGCGGGTGCTCGCCCTGCTGGAGCCCGGAGACTCGGTGTGCGTGATCTGTGGACCCGGGAACAACGGCGGCGACGGACTCGTGGTCGCCCGACACCTGCACGCGTTGGGCGTCCCGGTCCGCGCGGCGCTGCTCTCCGAACGGCTCTCCGGCGACGCCGCCACCCAGCTGGCGCGCGCGCGCACGGCGGGTGTTCCGCTCGAGGGAGCCCGCTGGCGTGCACCCCAGTGCGGCGTGCTGGTCGACGCGCTGTTCGGAACCGGGCTGACGCGCTCGCTGGCAGGCGATGCTCGGGCGAGCGTGCGCCGGATCAACGCCGCCCGGAGCGCGCGCCCGGACGCATTGCGCGTCGTGTCCGTGGATCTGCCGAGCGGCCTCTCGTCCGACACGGGTCAGGTGCTCGGAGACGCGGTGGCGGCCGACTGGACCGTCACCCTGGGTCTCCCGAAGCTGGGGCTGGTCTTCGAGCCGGGGCGGACGCTGGCCGGGAGGATTCGGGTGGCGCGGATCGGGATCGCCGACGCAGCGCCAGACCTCGCGCTCGACACGTCGCTGTGGACGCGCGCCGGCGCGGCGGCCGCGCTGCCGCTGCGGCCCGCCCACGGTCACAAGGGGACGTTCGGACACGCCCTGCTGGTCGCGGGATCGGAGGGGAAGACGGGGGCAGCGGCGCTGTGCGCGGAGGGCGCTGCCCGCATCGGAGCCGGACTCGTGACCCTCGCCTGCCCGGCCGGCCTGAACGACATCCTGGAGGCGAAGCTCACCGAGGCGATGACGGCCCCGCTCCCGGACACGGGCGAGCGCGCATTCGCAGCGGCCGCGGAGGACGGGATCGTCGCCCTGGCCGCTTCGCGCGACGCCGTCGGACTGGGGCCCGGCATCGGCCGCGCCGCCGAGACGACGGGCCTCGTGCGCGCGCTGGCGAAGCGCGTCGACGCGCCGCTCGCGCTGGATGCGGATGGAGTGGTCGCCTTTGCCGGAGAGCTCGACCTGCTGCGCGCCCGCCGCGCTCCCAGTGTGCTCACTCCGCATCCCGGCGAGGCGGCCCGGGTGCTGGGCACGAGCGCCGCTCGGGTCAACGCCGACCGCGCGGCGGCGGCGCGCGAGCTGGCGGCCCGAAGCGGCGCCGTCGTGCTGCTGAAGGGCGCGGGCACGGTCGCAGCAGCTCCCGACGGAACGGTGGTCGTCAACGCCACGGGCGGGCCCGTGCTCGCGACCGGCGGAACCGGCGACGTGCTGCTCGGCATCGTGACCGGACTCCTGGCACAGGGGATGGCGCCGCTGCCGGCGGCAGCGCTCGCGGCCCACCTCCACGGCGCGGCCGCCGACGCGATCGCCGCGCGGAGGGGCGACTGCGGGCTGCTGGCCCACGAGCTGCTGGGGGAGCTTCCCGCGGTGATGGCGGCGCTGCGCGCCCTGTCGCCCTCGTCCTTCGAGCGCGACCTTGCGCCTGCATTCCCCGAGTCCTGAGCACACCGAGCGCCACGCCGCCGCGCTGGCTCGGGCCTTCGACGCCAGCGGTGCCATCGTGCTGCTCTCGGGTCCGCTCGGCGCCGGCAAGACCCGGTTCGTGAGGGGAATCGCGAGGGGGCTCGGGCTGCCCCCGGAACGCGTCCAGAGTCCCACCTTCGTGGTCGCCCATGAGCTCGCTCTTTCCTCGGGCGGTCTGCTCGTCCATGTGGACTGCTACCGGGTGGCGAGCGTCGGCGAGCTCGAGTCGGCCGGTCTGCTCGACTGGCTGGCGCCCGGGGCACTGGTGGTCGCGGAGTGGGGCGAGCGCCTTCCCGAGGCCTGGCCCGCGGATCGGATCGAGGTCCGCCTGGCGCGCGTACCGGGGCGCGCCGAGGAGCGACAGATCGAGGCCGTGGCGCGGGGACCCGTCTCCGAAGCGCTGCTACGGCGCTGGGGCGAGAGCGTGGAGCGGTGCGACGTCGAGCCCGGTCGCACCGAGTGCTAGCCGGGACGGCGATCCGCAGCGGGGGGCGCGGGGGCCCCCCCGGCGACGCGATCGGACTAGCCGGGAGGCGCGGGTTGCGCGACTCTCACGAGCCGGCGCCGCCCCGTCTCACGGCGCTCCCCGGCAACGCGGTCCCGCCTTCGAGCGCTTCCAGCGAGAGAGGAAAGTCGCGGCTTGGCTCTGGTAGTCCAGAAGTACGGCGGCAGCAGCGTCGGCGATCCGGACCGGATTCGAAACGTGGCGCGGCGGGTCGTGGACACCGTGAAGGCGGGTCATCGCGTCGCGGTCGTGGTGTCGGCGATGAGCGGCCAGACCGACCGGCTCGTCGGGCTCGCCCACGAGCTCGGAGGCGAGGATCCCGATCCGCGCGAGTACGACGTGATCGTCTCGACCGGCGAGCAGGTCACGATCGCACTGGTGGCGATGGCGATCCAGCGCCTCGGACAGCCCGCCCGCTCCTTTACCGGAGCGCAGATGGGGATGCGCACGGATGCGGCGCACACCCGGGCCCGCATCGAGAGCATCGACACGGACACGCTGCGCGAGACGCTGGATCGTGGCGTGGTGGCCGTGCTCGCCGGATTCCAGGGGATCGACGAGCGCGGCGACGTGACCACCCTGGGTCGCGGGGGTTCGGACACCTCCGCGGTAGCGGTGGCGGCTGCGCTGGGCGCCGATGCGTGCGAGATCTACACGGACGTGGACGGGGTGTACACGAGCGACCCGCGCATCGTTCCGGCCGCGCGCAAGCTCGAGCGTGTCTCGTACGACGAGATGATCGAAATGGCGAGTCTGGGCGCGAAGGTGCTGCAGATCCGCTCGGTGCGCTTCGCCATGCGCTACGGCGTGCCGCTGCACGTGCGCTCGTCGTTCAACGAATCGCCCGGAACGTGGGTGGTCCCCGAGGAGCAAGTGATGGAGCAGCTGGTCGTCTCCGGCGTCACCTACAACCGCAACGAGGCGAAGATCCGCGTGCGCGGCGTGAAGGACATGCCGGGAGTTGCCGCCAGAGTGTTCTCTCCACTGGCCGAAGAGGGTGTGGTCGTCGACATGATCATCCAGAACCTCTCCCAGGAGGGCGCCACCGACCTCACGTTCACGGTGCCGCGCGACGCCTACAAGCGTTCGCTGGAGATCACCGAGCACACCTGCCAGCAGCTGGGCGCCCAGGCCGTGGACGGCGATCCCACGATCGCCAAGGTGTCGATCGTGGGTCTGGGCATGAAGGACCACGCCGGCGTCGCGACCCGCATGTTCCAGGTCCTCGCGAAGGAAGGCATCAACATCCAGCTGATCTCGACCAGCGAGATCAAGGTCTCCGTCGTGATCGAGGAGAAGTACACCGAGCTCGCCGTACGCGCCCTGCACGCGGCCTTCGTGGAGGCCGGCGCCGCGGAGCCGGTGCCCGAGCACTGAGCACGTCTCCTGCCGAGGTGCGAGCCGGAGGCCTCGTCGTGCTCGCACTCGCCGCGCTGCAGGTGTCCGCGTCGGGGGTGGGACCCGAGACGGCGGACGGGCTCGCGCCCTGTCCCCACCCGCACGAGGTGGCCGCGGTGGCGGGACACACTCGTCGGGTCAGTTGCCACGAGGCCTCGGCCGATGCGCCCGTGCGAGGGCCGGCGCGCGTGCTGTTCGGGCTGGGCATCGACCCGAATCGGGCCAGCGCCTCCACCCTCGAGGCCCTCCCGGGCGTGGGCCCAGCCCGGGCCGCGGCGATCGTCGCGGGTCGCGCCGAGGGGGCCTATCGCTCGCTCCGCGACCTGCGCCGCGTTCCCGGCGTCGGCCCGGTGACGCTGCGGCGCAGCGCCCCCTGGCTGGTCTTCGAAGCAGCGGAGGCGTTCGCACCCGAACCCGATACGCTCTCGTCGCCCCCCGACGCGGCCGCCAGGCCCGGGGAGGATGCGCCGTGACGCTGCTCGAGTGGCCCGCGCGAATCCGGGACTTCCTCTCCCACAAGCTGTGGGAGATCGAGCCCGAGCGCCGTTCGCGTCTCTCGGCCCTGCGCCTGCTGCAGTTCTCGATCATGCTCGGCGAGGGGTTCATCCGCGACCACCTGCTCCTGCGCGCGAGCGCGCTCACCTACTTCACGGTGCTGTCGGTGGTGCCCCTGCTCGGCGTGGTCGTCGCGATCGCCAGCGCGGTGGGGGTCGGCAGCCGGGACTTCGTCGACTGGGTGGTCGCGACCTTCGCCGGGGGCGCACCCGAGGCCGAGGAGACGATCCGCGCGCTGATCTCGAACGTCGACTTCACCGGCCTCGGAAAGCTCGGCGCCGGCGTGCTGCTCGTCACGACCGTGCTCGCGATCGGCAACGTCGAGAGCACGTTGAACCACATCTGGGGCGTGGCCCGGGGACGCAGCTGGGCGCGCCGCTTCTCCGACTACCTCGCCGTAATCGTCGTCGCGCCGATCTTCGGCGGGATCGCGCTCTCGCTAGCGGCGAGCCTGCAGAGCCAGTGGGCGATCGCGCAGCTGACCGATCAGCCGGCTCTCTCCTTCCTGATCCGGTGGGGCAAGGCGCTCGTTCCGGCGGGAATGCTCTCGGTGGCCTTCACCTTCCTGTACTGGTTCCTGCCCAATACCCGGGTGCGCTTCGTGTCGGCCGCGATCGGCGGCGTTTTCGCGGGGTTCACGGTGACCGTGGCACAGAACGTCTACGTGCAGTGGAGCGTGGGCGCGGCGCGCGCCGACGCCTTCTTCGGTGGCTTCTACCTGATCCCGCTGCTCTTCGCCTGGATCTACCTGTTCTGGGCGATCGTGCTGTTCGGCGCCGAGATCGGCTTCGCCCACCAGAACTTCGCTCTGTATCGGCAGGAGGTGCGCGGCGACCCCGCCAGCGCGGCCGAGCGCGAGTCGATCGGCCTGCGCATCGCCTTGGACGTGGCGCGGCGCTTCCGGGCCGGCGGCCCGCCCGCGCACGCGGCCGGACTGGCCGAAGACCTCCAGGTGCCCGTCCGGACGGTTCGCTCCGTCACCCAGGCCCTTCAGGACGCCGGCATCCTCTCCCGGCGAGTCGACCGCGAGAGCGACGAAGTGCTCCAGCTCGGCCGCCCCGCCGACATCGTGAAGGTGACCGACGTGCTCGAGGCGGTGCGCGGTCACCGCGCACCGTTGCACGGTGCCCACGCGATCGGCGACGTAGCGAAGAAGCTGCTGGACCGGATGGAGGCCGCAGCGGGGGAGGCGGCAGGCGGCCGGACACTCGCCGACCTGTTGGCCGAGCCGGTCGCCGTCCGCGCGATTGACCCCTCCCGCACCCACGCTTAGCCTCGCTGCCATGCGCATCTATCTGGATCACAACGCGACGACGCCCGTGCGCGAAGAGGTCCGGGAGGCCATGGCGCGGGTGCTGCGGGACGTTCCCGGCAACCCTTCTAGCGTGCACGCCGAAGGCGCCCGGGCTCGCGCCGAGATCGACGCCGCGCGGGAGCGGGTCGGGGCGCTGCTGGCGGTGCCGCCCGGGGATGTCGTGTTCACCGCGGGAGCTACGGAGGCCAACAACACCGCGATCGCGGCTGTCTCCCAGCGACCCGACGGGCGGCGGCACGTGGTATCGACCTCCGTGGAGCACCCCTCGGTGGATGCGGCGCTCGAGGAGCTGGAGCGCCGCGGGTACCCGGTCACGCGCGTGTCGGTCGATCGCAGCGGCCGGGTCGACCCCGACGCCGTGGCGGAGGCGATCCGGGACGACACCGCGCTGGTGAGCGTGATCTGGGCGAACAACGAGACCGGTGTCCTCCAGCCGATCGAGGCGATCGCCGAGCGGGCGCGAGCCCGGGGCGCCTGGGTGCACACCGATGCGACGCAGGCGGTGGGCAAGCACCCGCTGCGTCCCGGTGCGCTTCCGATCGACCTGCTCTCGCTCTCGGCCCACAAGTTCGGGGGCCCGAAGGGGGTGGGATGTCTGGTCGTGCGCGGCGACGTACCCTTCGCGCCGCTCCTGCGGGGCGGTCCGCAGGAGCGGCGCCGTCGTGGGGGCACCGAGAACACGGCCGGCGTCGCCGGGCTGGCCATCGCCTGTGAGCTGGCGGCGCGCGAGCTGCCGGACCGGGTCCATCGCTGGGGGCTGCTGCGCGACAGCCTCTGGGAGGGAATCGCGTCCAAGGTCCCTGCCGTCGAGCGCAACGGAGATCCGGACCACGTGCTGGCGAATACGCTCAACGCGACCTTCCGCGACACCCCCGGCGAGGTCCTGCTCCAGGCGCTCGACCTCGAGGGCGTCGCCGCGTCCGCTGGCGCGGCCTGCGCCTCGGGCTCGATCGAGCCCTCCCACGTGCTGGTCGCGATGGGCCTGTCGCCGGAGGAGGCGCGGGGGACGCTGCGCTTCTCGGTCGGCCACGGCGTCGACGAGGCGCAGATCGATCGGGTGCTGGCGTTGCTGCCCGATCTGGTCGCGCGCGCTCGCGAGGCGGGCACGGCATGAGCGCGTCGGGCGAGCGTGTGGTGGTCGCGATGTCGGGGGGCGTGGACTCCTCGGTGGCCGCGTCGCTGGTGGTGGAGCGGGGAGACGAGGCGATCGGCGTCACCCTCCATCTCGCGGGCGAGAGCTCGCGCTGCTGCTCGCTCGACGACGCGGACGACGCCCGCCAGGTCGCCCAGCGCCTGGGCATGCGCTTCTACGTGGCCAACTACCGCGAGCGCTTCCGCAGCGAGGTGATCGAGCGCTTCGCCGATGCCTACCTCGCCGGTCGCACGCCGATCCCCTGCGTGGCGTGCAACCAGCGCTTCAAGTTCGACTACCTGCTGGAGCGCGCGCACGCGTTCGGCGCATCGCGGGTGGCCTCGGGGCACTATGCGCGGGTGGACACCGATCCGGTCACCGGCCTGCGTCGGCTGCGCCGCGCCACGGACGCCCGCAAGGACCAGACCTACTTCCTGTTCGGGCTCGGCCAGAAGCAGCTCGAGGCGGTCGACTTCCCGCTCGGCGAGATGACCAAGGAGCAGGTTCGGGAGCGTGCGCGGGGGCTGGGCCTGGCGACGGCCGACAAGCCCGAGAGCCAGGAGATCTGCTTCGTTCCCGAAGGCGACTACGCCGACGTCGTCGAGCGGATCCGCCCGGAAGCGCTCCCGGGTGAGGGAGCGATCGTCGACGCCGAGGGGCGCGTCCTCGGGCGACACGGAGGGATCCACCGCTACACGGTGGGTCAGCGCCGCGGGCTGGGACTCGCGAGCACCCGTCGGCTGTACGTGACGGGGCTCGACGCCGAACGCAATCGCGTCGTGGTCGGCCCCGAAGAGCAGCTCGAAGCACCCGTCGCCCGCGTGGAGGACGTGCGCTGGACGGCGGGAGCGCCGCCGCCGGCGGGGACGCGCGTGCTCACCCGCGTCCGACACCAGCACGCCGGCGCCGAGGCGTCGCTCGAGCCGGGGGAGAGAGAGACCCTGGTGCGCTTCGACCAGCCGGTTCGCGCGCTGGCGCCGGGGCAGGCGGCCGTGTTCTACGACGGCGACGTGGTGCTCGGCGGGGGCTGGATCGCCGGGCCGGCGGCATGAGCGCCTCGGATCCGCGCAACGGGGACTCCGCCGAGCAGGACGAGCTTCTCGAGCGCCTGAGCGCTTCGCTCGGATACCGCCTCCGGGACCGGGATCGCGCGCTGACGGCGTTGTCACATTCCTCCTACGCCCACGAGGTGCGCGGCGATCGCGGCAACGAACGCCTCGAGTTCCTGGGCGACGCGGTGCTCGATCTCGTGGTAGGGGAGGCCCTGTACGCGGCCCATCCCGACTGGAGCGAGGGCAAGCTGACCCGCGCGCGTGCCTCGCTGGTTCGTCGGGAGGCGCTCGCCGACCGGGCGCGGCAGATCGCGCTGCCGCCCCTGATCCGGCTGGGGCGGACGGAGCGACGCTCGGGAGGCGCCGACAAGGATTCGATCCTGGCCAACGCCTTCGAGGCGGTGGTCGGCGCACTCTATCTCGAAGGAGGTCTCGACCCGGTGCGCGAGCTGGTGGCCGGCTGGGTGGCGGACGGAGCAGGAGCGGCCGACGCCGCCGGTCGCGACGCCAAGACCGCCTTCCAGGAATGGGCCCACGCCACTCTCCAGGTGACGCCCACCTACCATCTGGTCCGCGATTCGAGGGTCGAAGACGACGACGCCCGCTTCACCATCGAGGTGCGGGCGGACGGGGAGTGCTGGGGCCGCGGCACCGCGCGCAGCAAGAGGTTGGCGGAGCACGCTGCGGCCGAGGCGGCCCTCTCGCGTGCGAGACGCGCGTCGTGACCCCGCACCGCGCCGGGGTGGTGGCCCTGCTGGGGCGCCCGAACGCCGGCAAGTCCTCGCTGCTGAACACGATCCTCGGCGAGAAGCTCGCCATCGTCAGCGACAAGCCCCAGACCACGCGCAGCCGGATCCTCGGAATCCTCAACCGGCCGGGCGCCCAGCTCCTGTTCGTCGACACCCCGGGACGTCACGGCAGCGAGCGGACCCTCAACGCCCTCTTGAACGAACAGGCGCGGGAGGCCGGCAACGACTGCGACGTCGCGCTGCTGCTCGTCGACCTCGGCGAGGGTTGGGGACGGGACCACACCTCCTGGCTGGCGCAGCTCGAAGAGCGCGGAAAGCCCGTCCTCGTGGTCGGCACCAAGTGCGACCGTCACGAGGCGGCCAGGGGACCCTGGCCGCCTCCTGGCGTGCGGTGCGCCTTCCGCACCTCCGCGCGCACCGGCGAGGGGATCGAGGCGCTGCTCGCGGAGGTGACCCGCCAGCTCCCGCTCTCCCCGCCGCTCTATCCCGACGACGAGGTCAGCGACCGCTCCCTTCGCTTCCTGGTGGCCGAGCGGGTGCGGGAGGCGGCCATCGACTCCCTGGAGCAGGAGCTGCCCTATGCCTTGGCCGTCGAGATCGAGAGCTACGACGAGTCGCGCCCCGATCTGGTCCGGATCCGCGCCAACCTGATCGTCGAGCGCGCCAGCCAGAAGCAGATCGTGATCGGCCAGGGCGGCGAGCGGATCAAGGGGATCGGAATCCGTGCGAGGCGGGAGATCGAGTCGCTGCTGGAGACGCACGTGCATCTCGCGCTGTGGGTGAAGGTGGAGCCGAAGTGGACGAAGAAGCCGGCGCGCATCCGGGCGCTCGGGTACGTTTGAGGGCCCGGTGAACGCTCCCGACGTCTGCATCTACGAGGTCGGGCCCCGTGACGGGCTCCAGAACGAGCCCGAAACCGTTCCGACCGGGAGCAAGCGCGAGCTGATCCGCCGACTGGCTGGAGCGGGACTGCGCTGCATCGAGGTGACGTCCTTCGTGTCGCCGAAGTGGATTCCCCAGCTCGCCGACGGCGACGCGCTGGTCGCCACACTGCCGGTCGAGCTCGGCGTCCGCTACAGCGCGCTGGTTCCCAACGAGCGCGGCTACCAGCGGATGCGCGCCGCCGGCGGCGTCCCCTGGGCGGCGGTGTTCCTGTCCGCGAGCGAGACGCACAACCGCAAGAACCTGAACTGCAGCATCGCGGAGCAGCTCGAGCGGATCCGGCCCGTGGTCGATCGCGCCCAGCGAGATGGGATCGGCATGCGCGCCTACGTGTCGACGGTCTGCGGCTGTCCCTACGAAGGAGAGGTGGCGCTGCCCGCAGTGGTTCGTCTGACCGAGCAGCTCGTGGCGATGGGGATCGACGAGGTGTCCCTCGGCGACACGATCGGCGTCGGCTTTCCCCGCGCCGTGCGCGCGCTGGTGGCCGCAATCGCCGAGGTGGTTCCGCTGGAACGGGTGGCCTTGCACCTCCACGACACCTACGGCCGTGCGCTCGCCAACGTGCAGGCCGGCTACGAGGCGGGCGTCCGCACCTTCGACACCTCCGTGGCCGGGCTCGGAGGCTGTCCCTACGCGCCCGGCGCCTCGGGCAACGTCGCGACGGAGGACGTGGTCGACCTGTTCGAGCGCAGCGGCGTGGCAACCGGGGTCTCGCTGGAGGCGCTGGTCGATGCAGGCACCTGGCTCGAAGACGAGGTGCTCTCGCGGCCGCTGCCCGGTCGGGTCTACCGCGCGCTGCGAGGCGCGCGCGAGCGCGCGGCGGCGCGCAGCGGGGAGGATCCGGGGTGAAGCGCGAACGGGAGGCGCTGGAGAAGCTCGAACAGATCCGGCGCGGTGGAGATCCGAAGTACCACGAGAAGGCGCGAGGCGAGGGCAAGCTCTTCTGTCGCGACCGGCTCGCTCTGCTGCTCGACGCCGATTCCTTCCTGGAGGACGCGGTCTTCGCGAACAGCCTGGCCGGGGACCTGCCCGCGGACGGCGTCGTGACCGGGTCGGGACGCATCGACGGACGTCCGGTGTGCGTGATGGCGAACGACTCGACCGTGAAGGCCGGCTCCTGGGGCAAGCGCACGGTCGAGAAGATCCTGCGCATCCAGGAGCGCGCCGAGCGCAGTGCCGTTCCGCTGGTCTATCTCGTCGACTCCGCAGGCGCCCGGATCACCGATCAGATCGAGATGTTCCCGGGGCGCCGCGGCGCAGGGCGGATCTTCCACAACCAGGTTCGCCTGTCGGGCCGCATCCCCCAGGTGTGCCTGCTCTTCGGGCCTTCCGCAGCGGGTGGCGCCTACATCCCCGCCTTCTGTGACATCGTCGTCATGGTCGAGGGCAACGCGAGCATGTACCTCGGGTCGCCGCGGATGACGGCGAAGGTGATCGGTCAGGAGACGACCCTCGAGGAAATGGGCGGTGCGCGCATGCACTGCAGTGTCTCCGGCTGCGGTGACGTGCTCGTGCAGACGGAGCCCGAGGCGATCGCCGCCGCCCGTGCCTACCTGTCCTACCTGCCGACGAACGCCCACAGCGAGCCGCCGGTATCGGCCGCCGTCGCGCCCGTCTTCGGCTGTGAGGACCTCGAGGAGCAGATCCCGCCGGAGGAGAACAAGCCCTTCGACATGCACCGGGTGATCGAGCGCCTGATCGACGCCGACAGCTTCTTCGAGATCAAGCGGCTGTTCGCGAAGGAGCTGGTGACGGGCTTCGCGCGCATCGACGGGCTTCCCGTGGGCATCGTGGCGAACCAGCCGAAAGCGAAGGGGGGCGTGCTCTTCGTCGATTCCGCCGACAAGGCCGCGCGCTTCGTCGGCCTGTGCGACGCCTTCGGGCTTCCGATCGTGTTCCTCGCCGACGTGCCCGGGTTCATGGTGGGGGTGCAGGTGGAGCGCCAGGGGATCATCCGCGCCGGCGCGAAGATGATCCACGCCGTCTCCTCCGCGACCGTTCCCCGGTTCTCGGTGATCGTGCGCAAGGCCTACGGCGCCGGGCTCTACGCGATGAGTGGTCCGGGCTTCGAGCCCGAGGCCACGTTGGTCCTGCCGGGCGCGATGATCGCCGTGATGGGACCCGAGGCCGCCGTCAACGCGGTCTACTTCAACAAGCTCCAGGCGCTGCCGGAATCCGAGCGTGCCGCCGAGGAGGCTCGTCTGCGCGCGGAGTACCGGGAGGAGATCGACATCGAGCGCCTGGCCAGCGAGCTGGCGGTGGACGCAGTCGTCCCTCCCCGTGCGCTGCGCGAGGAGCTGGTCGCGCGGCTGCGCGCGGCCTGGGGCCGCCGCGACGAGGCGCCGGTCCGGCACCGGCCCGTCGTCCCGGTCTGAAAACGCCTGCTAAGGCAGGGGCTCGGCCCGGGTGAGCTGCGCCAGCACGCCGAGCGGCTGACGCGGCACGTCCACGTTCACCCGCTCCCCGTCGCGCTCGAGCTCGAGGAGCACCGTCGGCTTGCGCTTGGCGTCGAGAGAGGCCGCGTGGAGCTCGGCGCTGGTGAACACGCGACGGCCGTCGTAGCGGAGGATGCGATCGCCGGGCCGGACCCCGGCGCGCTGGGCGGGCGAGTCCTTCATCACCTGTCGCACGACGAGACGGTTGGGGCGGCCGGTGGCGTAGAGCAGACCGTCGTAGCCCTGGTCGTCGAGCTCCTGGCGCAGCCGAGCGTCGATGTCGCGCAGCTCCCGCGCGTGGCGATACGAGTTCGCCCAGCCTTCGGCGGCGGCGCGCTGTTCGAGCTCGCGCCGATTCGCCTCGGCGCGGCGCCAGGCCTCGCGGACGCGGTCCGCCTCCTCTTTCGCCACGCCCGAGGCGATCAGGGCGGCGGAGTCGAAGCCCGGATCTTCCGCCGGTGGTGCGGGGATCGGCCGCGCGATTGCCTGGCGAGGCGGCGGAGGAGCGGCCGTCGGATCGGGCGGGCCGCTCGACACGGGCGGTGCCGCTCGCTCCGCCAGCAGCGCCCGCAGGCGGGCGAGCTCGGCGGCCTGCTCCTCGCTCTCGACCTCCCGGGCGCCGAGCTCCGACTCCAGGCGCGCGACCTCGCGAGCCAGCGACTCGAGATCGCGCGGCGCGTACGCGGGCACGCGACTGGCCGCGTGCGGCACGGCGAGCGAGTAGGCGATCCCCGCGACGAAGGCGACCGTCAGGACGACGCCGGCACCGCGCAGGTCGAAGGCGTCGGGAAGGCGCGCCTCGAGGCGCTCCCAGGGCGTCAGGCGACGCATCATGGGATGCTACTGTGCGCCCTTTCGCCCGCTCAACGGAGGCCCGCTCCGCGCGGCGGGCACCCCCGCGCGCCGGAGCGCGTTGCGGACCGCGCTCGGCCCCCAACGTCCGCGGCGCGGCGTCGACACCTCGAGCGCGTCGAGCAGCAGCGCCAGATCGCGGAGCGAGGCGCGCGGGTTGGAGAGCAGCAGCTCCGCCAGCACCGGTGCCAGCTCCGCGGCGTGGGCGTCCGCACGCGCGCGGAGAACGGCCACCCCGGCGCGCGATCCGATCTCCGGCCGCGGCGAGCCCAGCGCCACGCCGCGCGCGCGCGCGGCGCGCAGCGCGCGACGACTGCGATCCGACGCCTCGCTCTGCGCGTGCCGCGCCACGTCGCGCAGCAGCCGCAGTGTCGCTCGCGGCGTGGCCCCGCGGTCCACCGCGAGCAACGGCACGCCGGTCCCGAGGACGGCCTCGAGGAACCCGAGGTTGCCGCCCACCGCCGCGAGATCCGGGATCAGCAGGGACGCCTTGGCTTCCCGACAGCGGGCGAGGGCCCGGTCGAGCTCGGGGTGGCGGTTGCGCTGTCTCGCCTCCACGAAGGGCTCCACGACGACCAGGCCCCGCGCCCGCGCAAACGCCGCCGCGCTGCGCGTCTGCTCGGCGAGCACCTCGCGCGCCCGCTCGCCCGCGGACGCCCCGGGTAGCGGGTAGTAGGTGACGACCCGGATGGCCGGCGGCATGGCGTTCGCAACGTAAGCGATTCCTTGGGGATGGAACACACGCCTGCCGGGGGCGGGGGGGAGCGCGGGATTCCAGCGAGGGGGACGGGGCGGGCCCCGGGGCCGCGGTGGCGCCGGGCCTCGCGGCGTGCTAGCCAGTTGACGTGAACTGGCAATCATGAGGGGGATCGCGAATGGGAGCACAGGCCGCCGCACGGGCGCCGGGGGAATCCCTGTGGACGATTGCCGAGCTGCGCGAGCGAGCCGGCGTCTCAGCCCGCACCCTGCGCTACTACGAGGAGCTGGGGCTTCTCCCCGGTGTACGCCGTCGAGCCGGGGGCCGCCGCGTCTACGGGCCCGACGAGCTCGAGCGTCTGCGTTTCATCCAGCGCTTGAAGGCTCTTGGTCTATCTCTCGCCGAGATCAAGGAATTGAACGCCGTCTATGCGATCGGTGGCTCCACCCGGGCGATGCTCGAGCGGCTGGGGGAGCTGCTCGCGCGGCACCGTGACGAGGTGGATCAACGGATCGCCGAGCTGGTCGGGCTGCGCGAGGAGATCGATCGCTACCGCTCTCGCGTGCAGGGCCGCGTCGGAACCGCCCGGAGCAGCCGGCGGGAGGATGCATGAGCCAGCCCGCTGCCGTCAGCCCGCTGCCCTCCCATCCCGAGGCCCCGGTCCGCGTGGTGACGGCCGCGTCGCTCTTCGACGGGCACGACGCGGCGATCAACATCATGCGGCGCATCCTCCAGGACCAGGGCGCCGAGGTGATCCACCTCGGGCACGACCGTTCGGTGGAGGAGATCGCCGTAGCCGCCGTCCAGGAGGACGCGGACGCGGTCGCGGTCTCCTCCTACCAGGGCGGGCACATGGAGTTCTTCTCCTACCTGGTCGAGCGGCTCGCGGAGCTCGGCGCCGGGCACGTGCGCGTGTATGGAGGCGGCGGCGGGACGATCACGGGGGAGGAGGCGGAGGCGCTGCATCGGCGTGGGGTCGCGCGGATCTTCGGTCCCGCAGAGGGGCGCGCCCTGGGCCTGGTCGGCATGATCCGCTCGCTGCTCGACGAGTGCCGCGCGGCGCGGTCGTCGCGCAGCGATCTCGACCTGGCCCGGCTCTCGCCGGACGCGCCGAGCGAAGTCGCGCGCTGGATCAGTCGACTGGAGGCGGCCGGGGAGGGCGACCCGTCGGCCGAGCGCTGGCGCAGCGCGCTGGCCGCTCGCCGCCCAGGAGCCCCGGCGCCGGTGGTCGGCTTCACGGGCACGGGCGGCGCGGGCAAGTCGAGCGTCGTCGACGAGCTGGTCTTGCGCTGGCGGAGAGCGCGGCCCGAGGCGAGCCTGGCTCTTCTGCTCGTGGATCCCACGCGACGCCGCACCGGCGGCGCGCTGCTCGGGGATCGGATCCGGATGAACTCGATCCACGGTCCGCGCGTCTTCGTCCGGAGCCTGGCAACCCGCCGCGCGCATCGAGCCCTCTCGCGCACCGTGCGGGACGCGATCGGAGTGCTCCAGGCGGCCCACTTCGACCTGGTGCTGGTCGAGACCGCCGGCATCGGCCAGAGCGACTCGGAGGTCGTCGATCTCGTCGACACCTCGGTCTACGTGATGACCCCGGAGTACGGGGCGCCGACGCAGCTCGAGAAGATCGACATGCTCGACCTGGCCGACGTGATCGTGCTCAACAAGGCCGACCGCCACGGGGCGCCCGACGCGCTCCGCGACGTGCGCAAGCAGTGGAAGCGCAACCGCGGCGAGTTCACGATCGGCGACGCCGGCGTGCCGGTATACCCGACGATCGCGCGGCAGTGGAACGATCCGGGGGTGGATCGGCTGTTCGCCGCGCTGGCTCCGCGCCTGGGCGTAGCCGGAATCGCCGCCGTGCGAGGCGAGGCTCCGGAGCCCCCGAGCGCGATGATCCCCGCCGATCGCGCGCGCTACCTGGCGGAGATCGCCGGCACCGTGCGCGCCTGGCATGCCGAGACGGAGCGGCTCGCCGAGCGCGCGGCCGACGCCGCCGCGCTCGACCGCGCCCGGGCCGCCGTGGAAGAGGACGCCTCGGCCGCCGAGCGGATCGCGGCGGCCCGCGATGCCGCCCTGGCCGACCTCGGCGCCGAGCTGACGGCGACGCTGCGCGGCTGGCCCGCATTGCGCGACCGCTACGCCGCCCAGACCCAGTCCTACGCGGTGCGCGAGCGCTCGATCGAGGTCCGCAACCACGTGGAGACGTTGTCGGGAACGCCCCTGCCGAAGGTGGCGCTGCCCCGCACGCGCGACTGGGGCGAGCTGACCCGCTTCCTGCGGCGCGAGAACCTGCCGGGCGCGTTCCCGTTCACCGCGGGCGTGTTTCCGTTCAAGCGCGAGAACGAGGATCCGACCCGGATGTTCGCGGGGGAGGGCACTCCCGAGCGCACCAACCGGCGCTTCCACCTCGTGTCCCAGGGCATGCCCGCCGCGCGGCTCTCCACGGCCTTCGACTCCGTGACCCTGTACGGGCGCGATCCCGACGAGCGACCCGACGTCTACGGGAAGATCGGTAATTCCGGAGTGTCGGTGTGCACCGTGGACGACGCCAAGAAGCTGTACTCGGGCTTCGACCTGTGCGACCCGACGACGTCGGTCTCGATGACGATCAATGGCCCCGCGCCCACCGTTCTCGCGTTCTTCCTGAACGCCGCCATCGACCAGGGCGTGGAGAAGCACCTGAGGGAGACCGGACGGCTCGAGGCGGTTCGGGAGCAGCTCGCCCGTCGCGACCTGCCCGTCTACGAGGGGCCCCTTCCCGGAGGCCACGACGGCCTCGGCCTGGCCCTGCTCGGCGTGTCCGGCGAGGAGGTGGTCGATCCCGACACCTACGCGCGGATCCGCGCCGACGTGCTGCGCACCGTCCGCGGCACCGTTCAGGCCGACATCCTGAAGGAGGACCAGGCCCAGAACACCTGCATCTTCTCGACCGAGTTCTCGCTCCAGGTGATGGGCGACGTGCAGGAGTACTTCGTCGCCAACGACGTGCGGAACTTCTACTCCGTGTCGATCTCCGGCTACCACATCGCCGAGGCGGGAGCGAACCCGATCACCCAGCTGGCCTTCACCCTCGCCAACGGTTTCACCTACTGCGAGGCCTATGCAGCGCGCGGCATGAAGGTGGACGACTTCGCGCCGAACTTCTCCTTCTTCTTCAGCAACGGCCTCGACGCCGAGTACAGCGTGATCGGACGGGTCGCGCGCCGGATCTGGGCGATCGCCATGCGCGAGCGCTACGGCGCCAACGAGCGCAGCCAGAAGCTGAAGTATCACATCCAAACCTCCGGCCGGTCTCTGCACGCTCAGGAGATGGCGTTCAACGACATCCGGACCACGCTCCAGGCGCTCACCGCGATCCTCGACCAGTGCAACAGCCTGCACACCAACGCCTACGACGAAGCGGTCACGACGCCGACCGAGGAGAGCGTGCGGCGGGCACTGGCAATCCAGCTGATCATCCAGCGCGAGCTGGGCATCACCCACAACGAGAATCCGCTCCAGGGCGCCTTCGTCATCGATGCGCTCACCGATCTCGTCGAGGACGCGGTGCTGGCCGAGTTCGAGCGCATCTCCCGACGCGGCGGGGTGCTCGGCGCGATGGAGACCCTCTATCAGCGCAGCCGGATCCAGGAGGAGAGCCTGCTCTACGAGTCGAAGAAGGACTCGGGCGAGCTGCCGATCATCGGGGTGAACACCTTCGAGAATCCCGGGGCGGGCGGGGCGGCGGTCCGGGAGCTGATGCGCTCGAACGAGGCGGAGAAGCGGGCGCAGCTCGCCAACCTGCGCGCCTTCCAGCGACGCCACGCCGACCGCGCACCGGCGGCGCTGCTGCGGCTCCAGGACGTCGCGCGGGCCGGGGGCAACGTGTTCTCCGAGCTGATGGAGACGGTCAAGGTCGCGAGCCTGGAGCAGATCACCCAGGCCCTGTTCGAGGTGGGCGGGCGCTACCGGCGCTCCATGTAGTCGCCCCGGACGTCAGGGCTCGGCCGGAACGCCGTAGTACTCCATGTAGGGCTTCATCTCCCGATGGATGCGTTCGGGGTCGAAACCCCAGTCCTCGGGCGCGTAGCGATGCGTGCCGAACTTGCCTTTCGGCTTCTCGGCGACGTAGCGGCGGATCGCGTCGGCGTGGTGGGGCTGGAAGTCGCGGCCGATGTCCGCGTAGAGCTTCTCGATGGCCGCGACCGGCTCGCTCATCAGGTCGGCGAAACGCACGTGGCGGACGCGACCGGGAAGCGTTCCCGCCTGCTCGCGCTGCATCAGGGCGATCAACAGCAGCTCGGCGCCGGTGCCGCTCATCGCTTCGAGGTCCACGTGATCGCTGCGCAGCCAGCGAACGGTGGCCAGTGTGCTGAACCCGGAGGGCAGCGTCTTCACCGGGTCGCGATGGGTCACGACGACGGCCGCATCGGGGTAGGAGGCGAAGAGCAGGTCGAGCATCATCAGGTAGACGGGGGTCTTGAGCACCCAGGTCCGGGGCGGCGCCCCGTGCTGGAGGCTCTGAAGCACCGCACGGTGATAGGCCATGGCCGCCGGGAAGTCGGGCGCGAAGCCCGGAATGTCGGCCACCATCGACCAGTGGAAACCTGCGAAGGAGGGCTGGCGGATGGCGATGCACTCCATCGGCAGGTGCGACGCCAGCTCGTGGATGGTGGCGAACTCCGGCTGGACGTCGCTCCACAGCTCCTGCTCGCACTCGCCGACCTGGCGCGCGAAAGCATCCGTCCAGCTCTCGGGCGGGGCCGGCTGCAGCGACTCGTAGCCGAGCGGGCTGCGTGCGGCCGGGTCGAGCCACAGGAACTCGTGCAGGATCGAGGTGCCGGAACGCGCCGGCCCCGCGATCACGATCGGCCTCTCGATCTTCTCTTCGAGGATCTCGGGGTGGGCGTGCAGCCGTCGCGTCAGTAGCAGGCGCGACACCAGACAGCGCAGGATCTCCTGGCGGGTCATCAGACGGCCCACGGCGTGGAGACGGCCGGTGTCCTCGATCGCGGCCACCAGGCGATCCAGGCGTCCGCGCCAGTCCCCGTCGACCTCGCCGAAGTCGTCGAGTCCGGTGGCTTCGCACGCACGCGCGATCAGCGGCTCCACGTCGAGCGGCACCAGGTGCCGCGCGCCGAGGACCGAGTCGCCCATCAGGTTCAGACGCCGCACCCAGTCGGGGCGGGTGTAGTGCTCTTCGATTCGGATCACGGAGGTCGCTCCCACTGGGCCCGCCCCTCGATCGGCCGGCAGCCGGACGGCATGCTAGCCGCGCGGCTGCCCGCCGCCTCGGCGGGAGGTGCGCAACTCTCCGAGACGGTTATCGTTTCCAGCCGATCGCCGCAGCCGACGCGCCTCCCGCTGTGGCCTCCCCCGAACGCGGAGCCCCACCTCATGAGCGAAGACCCGAAATCCCGCGCCGACCTGGCGCGCTGGCGCAGCCTCGCCCAGGAGGACCTCCGCGGACGCGACCCCGATTCGCTGGTGCGCGAGACCCCGGACGGCCTGCGCGTGAAGCCGCTCTACACGGCGGCCGACCTCGAGGGGCTCGAGCAGATCGACACGCTGCCCGGCGTCTTCCCGTTCCTGCGCGGCCCGCGCGCGACGATGTACGCCAACCGGCCCTGGACGATCCGCCAGTACGCCGGCTTCTCCACGGCCGAGGAGTCGAATGCCTTCTACAAGGCGAACCTGGCCGCCGGTCAGCAGGGGCTGTCCGTGGCCTTCGATCTCGCCACCCACCGCGGCTACGACTCGGACCACCCGCGCGTGATGGGTGACGTC
>CAZZFT010000070.1:0-24971 GCA_964653555.1 uncultured Spirochaetales bacterium
GGGCCGATCCCGCTCGGCTACTACAAGGACGAGGCCAAGACCGCGAAGACCTTTCCCACCATCGACGGTGTCCGCTACTCGATTCCGGGCGACTGGTGCACCGTGGAGGCCGACGGGACGATCACCCTGCTCGGCCGCGGCAGCGCGTGCATCAACACCGCCGGCGAGAAGGTGTACCCGGAGGAGGTCGAGGAGGTCCTCAAGACCCACCGCGACGTCGAGGACGCCCTCGTCTTCGGAATCGACGACGAGAGGTGGGGCCAGGCCGTGACGGCCGTCGTCACGGTGCGCGCGGGCGCGACCTTCGACGAGGCGGCACTGCGCGAGCACGTGCGCGCCCGGCTCGCCGGCTACAAGACGCCGAAGCGCCTGTTCGTGGTGGACCGGATGTTCCGCGCGGCGAACGGGAAGGCCGACTACAAGAGCGCGGCCGCTCACGCCCGGGATCGGCTGGCGGAAGGCTGAGCCGGGCAGAGAGTCGACGGGAGATCTGGATGAACCGCTCTCCGGGCGCCACGCCGAGCGCACGGCGCGGTCCCTACGCGTCGCTCGGTCGCTGGGTGAGTGGGCGACCGCGGAGCGTCGCCGTCGTGGTGGCGCTCGCGGCGGCCGCCGCCGGACTCTACGGGGCCCCCGTTGCGGAGCGCCTGCACGCGGGCGGGCTCGAGGTGCCGGGCAGCGAGTCCGCGCGCACCGCGGCCCAGCTCGAGGAGCGGCTCCAGGTCGGTCACGCCGACCTCGTCGCGATCCTCTACTCCCCCGACCGCGACGTCCGCGATCCCCAGTACGTGAGCTTCGTGCTCGACGGACTCGACCGCCTCTTCGACGTCGAGGGGGTGAGCCACGTGGTCTCGCACTACGACACGGGGATCGCCTCGCTCGTCTCGCGCGACGGGCACCGCACCGTGCTGATCGTGGCCCTGGAGGGCTCGGCCGCCGAGAAGGTGGCGGAGCTGCCGGAGGTCGAGCGGTCGTTGCGGGAGATCTTCCCCGGCGTCCAGATCGGGGGCCACATCCCGGCCGAGGCGGTGGCCCAGGACATCGCGAAGCGGGACATCCGCAACGCCGAGCTGGTCGCCATCCCCTTCGCCGCACTGCTCGCGCTGCTGTTCTTCCGGAGCGCCGTCGCGGCGCTGCTGCCGATCGCAATCGGCGCCTTCGCGCTGGCGCTGTGCGTCGCGGTGATCCGGCTGCTCGCGGGCTTCGCGGAGATCTCGATCTTCGCGCTGAACGTGTGCGCGTTCCTCGGCCTCGGCCTCTCGATCGACTACGCGCTGCTGGCCGTGCAGCGGTTCCGCGAGGAGCTGGCGCGCGGCGGCGGCATCGCGGAGGCGGTGGCGACGACGCTCGACACGGCCGGCCGGTCCGTGTTCGTCTCGGGCCTGACGGTGATGGTGAGCCTCGCCGTGCTGCTGCTGGTGCCGCTGCCGCTGGTGCGCAGCGTCGCCCTCGGTGGGATGCTCGCCGTGGCGAGCGCCGTGCTGGGGGCGCTGGTGCTGCTGCCGGCCCTGCTCGCCTGGCTCGGCTCCCGCGTCGACCGCCTCTCCCTGGGGCGTTCGGCGGTGCAGGCGGGTCCGAGCCGCGCCTGGGAGCGGGTCGGGCGCCTGGCCGTGACTCATCCGTGGCCGATCGCGATCGGGTGCACACTGCTGCTCCTGCTGGTGGCCCAGCCGGCCTGGCGGATGCACTCGGCGATGCCCGACACCACCACGTTCCCGCCCGAGTCCGAGGTGCGGCGCGTCGACGAGCAGCTCTCGGATCCCGCCCAGTTCGATCCGAGCGGAGCGTCGGGGATGCAGATCGCCCTCGAGACCGACGGACCGGTGCTGAAGCCCGAGAATCTGCGCCAGATCCAGCGCTACCTGGTGGCCCTGGCGAAGGTGCCGGGCGTCGCCTCGGTGGAGAGCCCGCTCGGCGCCCTCGATCCGCGCCAGGTCGGGAAGGACGGGCTCGTCTACACGACGGACCCGGACCTGCTCACCGCCATCGATCGCACCGTCGACGGCGACCTCGCGCTGATCAACGCCGAGGGATCCCATTCCTTCCGCTCGAACGCCGCCGGCGCCGCGGTCGAGGCCGTGCGCGCGTTGCCTCATCCGGGGCGGAAGCTGGGCGTGACGGGCCCGACGGCGGCGATGGTCGACGTGAACGAGACCCTGGAGGGCCACGCGCTGGAGGTGGCGGCCCTGGTGGTCGGCTGGAACCTGCTGGTGCTGTTCTGGGCGTTCCGGTCGGTCCTGGTTCCGCTGAAGGCCGCCGCGATGAACGCGCTCTCCCTCGGCGCGAGCTTCGGCGTGCTGATCTGGGTGTTCCAGGACGGGAACCTGGCGGGACTGCTCGCCTTCGAGCCACCCGGGGGCATCGAGCCGACGATCCCGCTGATCCTGGTGGCGGTGATCTTCGGTCTGTCGATGGACTACGAGGTGTTCCTGCTCTCCCGGATCCAGGAGGAGTACCGCCGCGACGGCGACAACGCGCGGAGCATCGTCGCGGGCCTGGCCTACACCGGGCGGGTGATCTCGAGCGCCGCGCTGATCCTGCTGGTGGTGATCGGGGCCTTCGCAGCGGGCCAGCTCGTGTACGTGAAGGAGATCGGCGTGGGGCTGGCGTCGGCGATCGCGCTCGACGTGACGCTGGTCCGGGCGCTGCTGGTTCCCGCCACGATGCGCCTGCTCGGCCGCTGGAACTGGTGGGCGCCGCGCTGGCTCGGCGGCGGCACGTCCGCGGCGCCGCCGCCGGGGCCCTGAGCCCCGCGTCTACTCCGCCACCTCGAGCGCGATCCGCTGGTAGTCCTCGAGGCTGTCGTAGCGAGCGAAGGGATCGCCGCGTGCGTGCTCCGCGCTGGGAAGCGGCTGGGCGCTCGAGCGCTCCAGCACCGCGCCCACCAGCGCTGCGAAGGCGTGCTTCGCGTCGCCTTCGACTCCCATCAGCGGACGCGGATCGAAGCGGTCGCTGCGCAGCCGCACGCCGCGCAGCGCCTCGGCCTGGGCCTCGTTCCAGTTGGCGATCAGGTCGATCAGCAGCAGGGGCTTGGGCCCGAGGCCTCCGACGATCGCGACCCCGACGGCCTGGATGCGGCTCCACTCCACCCGGGCTTCGCGCCCCTCTTCGAGCTGGAGCCGCAGCCCGTCGTCGCCGAGCGCGACCGGCCGCGCCTCGATCAGCTTCGCCCGGGCGAAGCGGGCCAGCTCGATCTCCGCGTGCTCGTCCCAGGGCGCCGGATCCGGGACCGGCTCCTCCACCGCGACCGGCGCCGGCTCGGGATCGGTGGCGAGCTCGATCGAATCCCCCTCGTCGGGCAGCGCGATCGACCGGTCCGCGCCGGCAAGATCGAGCGGGCCTTCGTCGGGGGCGAGATCGATCGCGCCCTCGTCGACGGGCAGGTCGATCGACGGCTCCTCGCGCTCGGGCTCGGCCGGCCCACCGCCGCCGGCGGCGAAGTCGGCGAGCTCTGCCCGGCCTCCGAGCTCCTCGACCAGCGCCGCGAGCCGGTCGCGCTTCGCCGGGTGCAGGTCGGGCGCCGCGAGGGCTCGGCGCGCCGCGCGCACCGCGGTCGGCGGATCGAGCTCGCGCGCCAGCTCCACCACGCGCAGGGCCTGGCCGGGCGTGGTCGACGCCGAGGGATCCACGGCCTGGCGCAGGGCGCGGACGGCGCGCTCGCGCTGGTTCTCCGCGATCAGCACCGGCGCGAAGCGCAGCAGCGTGGCCGGATCGACGCGCGCCTCGGGCAGGTGGTCCGAGAGCTCCGACCAGTGGCGCAGCGCCACCTCGAGCTCCCCGCGTCGCGCCGCGGATCGCACCGTCGCGGCGAGGGCCTCGGCGGCCAGCTCGGGCTGGGCGCAGGCGAGCGCGGCGTCCCAGTAGGCGAGGGCGATCTCGTCGTCGGGCTGGCGTTCCCACTCGGCGCGCAGGATCGCGAGGGCCTCGCCGATCTCGCCGCGCTCGCGCGCCACCATCGCCTCTTCGAGGGCCGGGTTGGCGGTGAACCGGGTGATCTGGGCCTCGATGCCCGGGTCGACGAAGCGCTCCTCGAAGCCGGTGGCGCGCAGGCCCAGGGCAAAGGCCGCGCCGAAGGCGAAGCCGCCTACGTGGGCCCAGTAGGCGACACCGCTCGGGACCCCCGCCGCATGCGAGATCCCGGCCTGGAGCAGCTCGTTGCCGAACCACAACGAGAGCATCGCCCAGGCGGGCGCCTCGAAGGTGCCGTAGTAGGGGCGGAACAGGACCATGAAGAAGTAGGCGAAGCGGATCTTGGTCTTCCACAGCCGCACCGCGAAGGCCCCGAGCACCCCGGCGATCGCCCCCGAGGCGCCGACCATCGGCACGGCGGAGCCGCCGGAGAGCGCCAGGTAGAAGGCCGCCGCGAACAGTCCCGAGAGCAGGTAGAAGCCCGCGAAGCCGACGCGACCCCAGCGGTCCTCGATCGCCGGCCCGGCCAGGAAGAGCATGAAGAGGTTGCCCAGCAGGTGCAGCCAGTCGGCGTGCACGAACATGTGGGTCAGGAAGGCGCGCGGCCGGGGCGAGGCGGGCACCAGGCCCCAGCGCTCGAAGTAGGTCTCGGACCCCTCCGCGGCCGGCGCGCCGCCGAGCGCCAGGTCGACGAGCCGGTCGAGCTCGGCCTGCTGCGCGGTGAGCTGCTCGTCCGTCTCGGGCGTATCGGTGGAGAGATCGGGCAGGGTGGCCAGGTACTGGGGGCGCTGGTTCGGCATCACGTCGTAGGCGACGTGCTCGCGGATCTCGCGCGGCGCGTCGAGATACGCGTGCTGGCGCCAGTAGTCCGCCGCCTGCTCGAAGCGCTCCTGGGGTGCGTCCGCGCCGAGGTCGCCGTCCCCGGTGTCGCCCGCGAGGAAGACCACGGTGCACAGGAGCATCAGCGAGAACGTCACCCAGGGCAGGCGCCGGACGGTCCGCTCCTGATGTCCGATCGGCAGGATCATGGTTCGGGGCTCCCGCGGCCGCGGCCGACCGCGCCCCTACCCATCGGCGCGACGGCTGGGTCGGCTGATCCCCTTCTGGCAGCCCGATCTGGACGGGGACAGGCTCTGGGGCGTTAGGGCGCCGCGCCGGTCCGCTCCGGTCCGATCGTGCGGCCGAGCCAGTCGATCATCTCGGCGGCGGCGAGCAACACGTTCTCGCGGGCCCAGTAGTGGTGGCCTTCACCCGGCAGCTCCACGTAGCGAGCCGGCTTGCCCTCGCCGAGCAGGGCGTGGAAGAAGCGGCGCGCCTGGAGGAGCGGGGTTCCGGGATTCTCGTCCGCGCCGCCGTGCACGAGCAGGATCGGGGCCGACACCTGGTCGGCGTGGAAGAAGGGCGAGATCGCCGCGTAGAGGTCGGCGGCCTGCCAGAACGAGCGCTGCTCGTGCTGGAAGCCGAAGGGCGTGAGCGTGCGGTTGTAGGCGCCGCTCATCGCGACGGCGGCGGCGAAGCGCTGCGAGTGGATGACCAGGTTCGCCGAGGAGAACGCGCCGTAGCTGCGCCCGCCGACCGCGACGCGCGCGGGGTCCGTCACGCCCGTCGCGACCAGGTGGTCCACCGCGGCCTCGACGCTCGCGACGAGCTGGCCGAGGTAGTCGTCGCTCGCTGCGCCCTGTTCGAGCAGGATCGGCACCGTGGGATTGACGAGCACCGCGTAGCCCTCGAGCAACGCAGAAAGGGGGGAGGGCCCCTTGACCTGGTGGAAGCGGAACAGACGCACGTCGAGCTGCTCCGCCTGCTCGCGATCGGTGAACTCGTAGGGGTAGATCCAGACCAGCGTCGGCAGCGGGGGATCGCCGGGGGACCAGCCCGCCGGCGTGTAGAGCGTGCCCGCCAGGGCGACCCCGTCCGCGCGCGTGTAGCTCACGGGCCGGCGCGTGACGCCCTCGAGGTCCGGGTAGGGAGTGGGGAGCGGTCGCAGCGGGGTTCGGGACTCGCCGCGCAGCCGGTACAGGTTCGGCGGCTGGGTCTCGGTCTCGCGCGACGTGACGAGGACGGGAACGCTCGGATCGAGGACGGCGAGCACCTCCTCGTAGACCCCCGGCTCGGCCGTGAACATCCGCTCGGTGCGTTCGGCGCGCAGGTCGAAGCGGTCGAGGAAGGGCCGCGGACCGGTCGGGCCCAGCCCGTCGCCGGTCAGGTAGATGCCGCCGTCGACCTCGATCACCGGCCCCTCGCTGCCGTCGACGCGCAGCGCGCGGCCCGGGTTGCCGTAGCGGTCCGTCGTCGAGCCGCGCCAGATCTCCTTCACGCCGTCGTCCAGCACGACGTGCACCCGGGTCTCGGTGCCGCCGCCACCGGAGGTGGTGAAGTAGGGCGTGCCGGCGGTAGTCCAGCCGAAGCGGTCGATCGGGACGTCGCTGCGGACCACTTCGCGCGGGCCGTCGGCGAAGGGCGCCGTCAGGGCGAGCCAGCGCTCCGAGCGCGGCGACGCGTCGCCCTCGTCCCCGGCCGCTTCGATCCACCCGAGCGTGATCGGCGCACCGGGCCTCCAGGCGAAGCGCCGCGGGTCCTCGTTCTCCGCGTCCGCCGCGGCCAGGCCGAAGCCGGTCGGACGCGAGGCGTAGAGGCGCCGACCCTCGTCGAGATTCCAGACCTCGACCGAGCTCGGGAACCGGCGTGCCGGCACCACCCGCGAGAAGGGACGCTCGATCCGCGTCACGACCGCGAGAGCGCCCTCGGGCGACGCGTCGACGCTGGCGATCAGGCCGCGCAGGCCGGGCACGCGCTGCATGCGGCCGTCGCGCTCGACGCGCGCCAGCTCGACCGTGAAGTAGTGCTCGAAGAGCGCGTCCTCGTGCGCGTTCTCGAGCAGGTTGGCGTAGGTGCGCGTCGGCGAGGGGCCGCCCGTGTGCTCGACGAGGGTCGGGGACGGCCCCTCGCGCGGCAGGGGCGGGGGGGCGACGGCCGTGACCCGACACAGGAGCGCGTCGCCGGTCCACGCGCAGGGATCTCCCCAGGCCGGGTTGACGGGCACCTCGAGGCTGCGCTCCTGGCCGCTCGCCACGTCGAACAGGACCAGGCGCGGGGGGCCGTCGGCCACGGCGATCGCGGACAGGGTGCGCCCGTCGGGCGAGAAGTGGGGATACTCGAGCAGTGCCCCGTTGCGGGGCTGCCAGACCGCCGGCGGCCCGACCGTCTCGGCGCGCGCGCGCACGACCTCGACCCGGAGCACGAGGGGCCCCACTCCGGACATCCGGGAGACCGGGTCGAAGCGGTAGCCGGCGAGCCCGAGATAGGGCCGCGTGAGCCGCGCGAGCCGGATCACCGCCTCGCGATAGACCAGGGCCACGTTCCCGGAACGCGCGTGCACCAGCGGCTCGGGCGGCGGCGTGGCGGTGAGCAGGCGCACCACCGCGGCGGGGGGGTCGCGGTAGTCCTGGGGAACCGGCTCGGAGGCGGGCGCCGCGGCGCCGAAGGCGTCCGCACCCCAGAGCAGGGCTGCGCCCATCGCGAGAGCCCGCGCTATGGGTCCTCGCGCGGAGCTCGAACGGCGGACACGCGGATGGCGGCGGTGCACCAGGGCGGAACCTCGCGGACGTGCAGTCCGATTGTTGCGGCCCGGCTCGGGTAGCATGGGGCGCCGCCGCGGACCAGCGCCGGCCGGGCGCCTAGAACACCGTCGCCGTGACCAGGAAGTGCAGGCCGTAGTCCTGGAGCGAGTCGTGGGGATTCGGTACGTCCTTCAGCCGATAGCCCCAGTACAGGGAGGCGAAGAGCCAGCGCAGGGGCATACAGCGGAGGCCGACACCCACCGACGCAAGCGTGTCGCTGACGGACGGGGTCCGGTTCCCGTCGTCCCAGCCGTGCCCGTAGTCGAGGAAGGGTGCGACCTGGAGCACGGAGCTCCCGTCGGGCCGGCGCCACACGGGCACGCGCACCTCCAGGGACGCGTCGAAGCCGTTGTCGCGCACGATCTGGTTCTCGCGGTATCCACGGACGCTGTCGTGCCCGCCGATGGAGAACTGCTCGATCGAGAAGACCGGGTCGTCGACCAGCTGAAGATCACCGCGCGCGAAGATTTCGATGCCGAACAAGGGATCGAAGCGCCTCGCCCACTGGCCCTGGAGCAGGCCCGCCGTGAAGGTCGCGTCCTCGCGCCGCCCCTCCACGTCCGTGGCGCCGAACACCGGAAGGCCGAAGGACACCTGGGCCCGCAGGGCGATCACCTGCGCGCGGTCCCGACGCACCCATTCCACATAGGGCCGCAGGGGAAACACCTCCGTCAGTCCGCGGTCCGCGCCCTCGGAGAAGGAGAATCCGAAGCCGTCCACGTAGCTGCGCGCGCGCCGCCACTCGGCGATCAGTCCCAGACGGATCTGGTCCCGGTCCGTCCGCAGGACGGGCTGCGAGAGCTCGGCGCCGCCGGTGATGTAGTCGCTCTCGATGTCGATCTCGTCGAAGGGGCTCTCGACCACGTCGCTGTCGCTCCAGCGGAAGCGCAGCGCCAGCCGCGTATCCCAGCGGGTGAAGGGGATGCCGTACAGTGCCTGCACATCGCGGAGCCCTTCGCCGAACTCCCCCGCGACCTCGATCCCGTCGCCCCAGCCCACCAGGTTCCGATAGGTGGCGCGGACGCCCCCGTTGATCTCGCCGATGGCGGGGTTGCGGTCGTTGCTCGCATCGAAGGCGAGATGGAAGGGCAGGCGCTCCTCGACGCGCACGCGCAGGATCGACTCTCCGAGCTTCAGCCCCGGCCGCAGCTCCGCATGCACGACTGCGATGTCCGGATCCTCCTGCACCCATCGCAGTCGCTGCTCGAGAGCCGGGATGTCGAGCGGCGCATCGGGATCGGGCAGGATCCGCTCTCGCAGGTAGGCGCTGCGGAAGGACTCGTTCCCCTCGATCTCCAGCGTCGCGACGCGGCCTTCGACGATCGCGATCTGGAGCACGCCGCCGACCAGATCCTGATCCGGCACCAGGGCGCCGGAGGTGAGGTAGCCGCGGGCGACGTACAGGCCGGTGAGCTGCTGACGCAAGGCCTCGATGTCGGCGGTGGTGAGCTCGCGGCCCAGGTAGGGCTGGGCGGCGGCGCGCAGGGTCGCGTCGTCGAGCAGGGTATTGCCGCGGATCTGGATCGTCCGCACCAGGACGCGCAGGTCCGGAAGCGTCGTCGGAGGCAGCGTCTCGGGCGCCGGAGCCAGCTCGGGACCGACCGGGGGCGGCTCCCGCTCTGGGATCGGGATCTCCGGTGGACGCTCGCCGGGACGTTCGTCGAGGCCTCCCGCCCCGCCCCGAGGCTGCGCGGTGGCGGACAGGGCGAGCGAGGAGAGGACCAGGGCCAGCGGGACGAGTCGTCGTCTCAACGGGCGTCTCGGTCGACCTCGGTCGCCCGCGCGAGCGCGGCGCAGTCGAAGGCGGGCGCCCCGGTCCCCCGCAGTCGCCGCGCTGCCTCGATCCGACCCGGCGTGGCGGCCGCGGCGGCGGACGCCTGCGGAAGCGGCATCCATCCGGGCAAGGGCTCGTCCGGCGCCGCCGCGACGCCCTCGCTGCCCGCCACGATGAAGCTCCCGCTGCCCGCGACGCGCGCCGCGCACTGCTCGCGCAGCAGCGCAGTGGCATCGAGGTACCGGTCGGGCAGCCGCGCCAGCTCGTCCTTCAGATCGTTCTCCGGGCCCTCGACCACCACCGTGCCGTCGACCCCGAGCTGGGAGGAGGCGTCGACGAGGCTACCGGCGGACTGGAGGAAGTTCTCGGCGACGATCCGGATGTTGCCGCCGTTGCCGAGGACCGCCTGGGCCAGGATCTGGCTGTCGTTGACCACGACGAACCGGGGGTCGATGGTGATGTTGCCCGCGTCGCCCGATCCCACGCTGCCGCGCACGCTCGTGCGCAGCGCGGATTCGACCAGCTCGACGCGCTCGGGGGCCGTGATCTCGATGTTTCCCCCCGAGGCCTCGTTGATCTGCGACACCGCCTCCGTCGTGATCTCGGCGTTCTGGAGCAGGACCCGATTCCCCGCGCTGATCTGCACGTCCCCGGCGGCACCTGCGCCGCGGCTCAACACCGAGATTCGTGCGCCGTCGAGGAGCTGGACGGTGTCGCCCGCCGTGATCTGGATCGTGCCCGCATCGCCCGCATCCGCGTTCAGCGAGTCGGAGGATTCACTCAGGATCTCGGTCTCGACCCCGTCGAGGGTGACCTGCTGGGCGCGGATCGCGACGTCGCCCGCGGTTCCGGAGCCGAGGGTCGCCGAGGACACGGCAGCGCCGTCGGCGAGCAGTACGCCCGCGGCGTCGATGTCCACGCCGCCCGAGGCCGCGTCGAAGGTCCGTGCGGAGATCTCGGCGCGATTCGCGACCGAGAGGCCTCCCGCGAGGGAGAGGGCCACGCCGCCGGCCTCGCCCGATCCGTAGCTGCGCGTCGAGATCACCGCGTTGTCGCTCATCGAGAGCGAGTCGGCCGTCACGCGGATGTCGCCCGCAGCTCCGGCGCCGACCTCCTCGATCCCGGTTCCCGAGCGCGCGAAGAGCCCGGACGGTTGGTCGGGGTCGGGTCCGTCGCCCGCGATCGTGACCATGCCCGAGGCGACCACCTCGATGTCGCCGGCATCGCGGTCGCTGATCGTGTTGGTTCGGATCTGGCCGCCGCCGGCGATCGCGAGCGACCCGGTGGTGAGCTGAACGTCTCCCCCGTCGCCGGAGACGCCGGAGGTCGCGGAGATCTGCCCCCCCGCGTCGACGCTGATCGCTCCCTCGCCGGTGTCGAGCTGGATGTCTCCGCCGCGTCCGCCGAACAGGCTGATCGAGCGGATCGCTCCGCCTTCCGCCGCCGAATCGCTTCGGGTCACGGTGATACGGTCGGCGACGAGGTCGAGAAGCCCTCCGCTCTCGCTGCTGAGAATCGAGGCGCTCTGGACGATGCCACCGTCGCGGACCTCCAGCAGGCCGGCGTCGAGGTCGAGCGTTCCGCCGGGTGCGGTGCTCCGGTTCTCCGTGCCGAGCACCCCTCCGTCGGTCACGAGGACTTCGTCTGCGGTCACGACGAAAGGAGCCGCCGCGGCGACGCCGCTGGTGAGCACCCTCACCTGGGTCCCTGGGTCGCGCACCTCGATCCGCCGGCTGACGAGGCGACCCGTCCCCGCTCCCGCGTCGATGAAGCTGTTCACCTGCAATCGCGAGTTGTTGCGCGCGACGATCTCGTCGGCGAGCTCGGCGTCGAGGGCGTTTCCTGCAACGCCCTCGATGCCCCCTGCCGAGACCAGGGAGTCGTCGACGACCAGGCGGCCCCCGCGCAACACGATGCGGCTCTGGGGATCCGCCGACGTGTTCACGGTCTGGCGGATGCGCGAATCCACCGTGATCGCGATCTCGCCGAGCGTTCCGGGGGCTGCGTCCCGTGTCGCCCAATCCGAGACGGTCAAGGGCACCACGACCTCGGCGCCGCCGGAGGCGGCGACCTGGGCCGTGCCGCCCGGGACCTCGACGGTCGACTCCCCCGTGATCTCGACGCCTGCCGCGGCGAAGGTGATCGAGGAGCCGGTCGGGGTGCGGAGCAGCGCGCGGTCCTCGAGCCTCACGGTCCCGTCGCCGCCGCCGAGGAAGCCGAAGGCGGCGGGTTCGGACATGCTCAGCGTCGGCGCCGCGAGGGCTGACACCTCGAAGACGGTGCCATCGGTGAAGTGCAGCTGGTCCGCCGTGCTGGCGTAGAAGCTCGCGGGCACGTCCAGCTGGTCGCGTGTGGCGAGGCCGCCGCCCCGAAACAGCACCCCGGCCGGATTGAGCAGGTAGAGGTTCGCACCGGGCACTTCCGAGCGCAGCACGCCCTCGATCACGGAAGGTTGGCCGCCGGTCACGCGCGCGATCACGTTGTCGAGGGCGAGCGGCGCACCGGTGACATCGAGTGCCTGGAACGTGGCGCTGGTCTGCAGACCCGCGGGCTGGGGAATGCTCAGCTCCGAGAGGCTCTGGAACAGGTTGTTGCCGGCCCGGACCCCCTGAGGTGTGGCGTCGCGCTCGTCGTAGCGGATCAGGTAGTCGAGGTCGTAGCCGGGAAGATCGGTGCGCGTCGGTGCGGGGCCCGCCGGGCCCAGGCTGCCATCGAAGGAGACCTGGCCCTTCGCCGCTGCCGCGACGGCGAGGGCCATCGCGAGAGTGAGGACGCAGGCGCGGCGCATCGGCACAGCGTATCCGACTAGGGTCCGATCGCGGGCGGGACGGCTCTCTCGCAGCGCTGGCCGAGATCGGCAGCCGTGGCCTCACCGTCGAGCGCCTGGCGGAGCAGCACCGCGTCGAGCAGGTTGCACTCGATCCCGTCGGCCACGCTGCAGCGCTCCCGGATCGCGGGGTCGGAGGTGGCGCCGATCAGGTAGTCCACCATCAAGGCCAGATCCGGCTCCTGGAGCAGGAGTCGCCCGCTGGTGTCCGAGTCGGCGCACTGGCAGTCATCGCCGATGCCGTCCTGTGCCGTGGTCAGCAGGCCGCCGCTGTCGAGGTGATTGCTCGGATCGAACACGAAGGGACAGCGATCGGCCTCGTCGCGCACGCCGTCCAGGTCACTGTCCTCGGACCCGTCGGGATCGGTCGTGAAGCCCATGTCCGCGACATCGACGGCGACTCCGAAGGGCTCCTGGATCGAGGTGTACGCCTCCATGATCGGCGACAGACCCGCCGGCAGTGGGATCACGCCGAACCCGTCCACTCCGAGGGCGGGCGCTGTGCCCGCCGTCCCGCTCGGCATGGTGACGTAGCCGAGGCAGCTCATGAGCGTCGGGCTGTTGGTGAAGGAGAGCACGCCGTCGCCGCCGTCGGGCCCACCTGCTTGAAGCGTCACGACCATGAGCGGGTTCTGGCTGCCGTCGGGCCCGTAGCTGCGCGATCCGAAGCCGCCAGTGGGGCTCACGTTGCTGTAGCTCGGGGCGAAGCTCGAACAGGTCCTCTCCAGGCCGGGACCCGACGCCGTCGAATTGCAGCCGTTCCAGGCCATATCGCCGACGGTCGTGCCCGCGGGCGGCGCGAGCGAGAAGGAGACCCGGTTCAGGGGCGCGTCCGATTGGACGCACAGCTCCCACGAGAGCTCGGCACCCGGCGGCTCGCCGCCGAGCGGTCGCAGGATCAGGTAGACGAACGAATCTCCGGAGCCCACCTGGAGGCGGAGGTACTGATCCGGGTACCCCAGGCCAAGGCTCCCCGCCCCGATGAAGTCGATGCTCGGGGTCGCGTCGCCGCTCGCGGGCGGGTCGAAGTAGAGGCGGCCCAGGATCGTCTCCTGATTGGCCAGGCACAGGGGAGAGGCACCGCAGCCCTGGCCGTAGAGCGACACGTACATCGTGTCGTCTCGTGCGAAGCCCGGACCCGATAGGCCTGGGCCGATCGCCCCGGAGCAGCCGGCGGCGTCTACAGAGGGACCGAGATCGGGCGCCGGGTTCGCGTTGGCGCAGCCGTTGCTCGGTGCGTAGCCGGGCGGCTGATTGGGAGGACTGTACGGGAGAGTCGGCGCGTTGCAGGCGTGGGCCGCGTCCGGGCCGCCGAAGACGGCGGAAGCTGGATTCACCGTAGCCGGCAACACGATGCCTGCGCGCGTCACGTCGACGGACTGGTGACCGCCGCACAGCATGCGAAGCTCCCAGACCGGATCGGAGGGAGTACCGACCGGGATCAGAATGACGGTCGGGAAGTCGCACGCGTTTCCCTTCCCGTTGCCGTCGCCATCGTGCTGATCGGTGTTGGGGACGTCGATGCAGTTGTCGCAGAAGTCGCCGACGCCGTCGCCGTCGCGGTCCTCCTGTCCGGGGTCGTAGGTGAGCGGGCAGACGTCGTAGCCGTCGGCGAAGCCGTCGTAGTCGGTGTCGAGAACGAAGTTCAGGTTCTCCACCGCCTCGACGGCGTCGACCTTCGGTTCGTACTGGCAGCCGAGAGTCGGGATCGACGTGGTGCACTCCTCGGGCTGCTGGATCTGCACGAAGCGGTACTCGCCCTGGGGAACGCTGGCGGCATCGATGTCGATCTGGAGCTGATCGTTCGTACAGCCCGTGTTGTTCGGAAGACAGTTGGCCACCGCGGGATCGTCGAAGACGGTGGTGTAGTTCTTCCCGTCCTGACTGATGCGCACGGTCCAGGCGCTGGTGTCGGTGGCGGGGGGCGGGATGTACCAGTGGGTCCGGTGCACGACCAGGTCCGTGCGCGTGTCGCCGCTGGGGCGCAGCGCGTTGTTCACGAACTGCACCGTGAGCGTGCCTCCCCCGGTGTTCGACAGGAACGCACCCGCGGAGTCGATGTCGCCGAGGGCGTTCGAAGCGCCGCTCACATTGCCGCTGGTACCGGTCACCGCGTCGGCAAAGGCGGTGGGGTCGAGGCCGTCGAGGAACATCACGTAGACGGCGCCGACGTCGGTGGCACCTGCGACGTCCGCGCCCTGGGCGCCCGCCGCGAGGTCCGGGAAGCCATCGCCGTCCAGGTCGCCGAGGTTGGCCACGCCGATGCCCAGGTACTCGCTCTCTCCCGCGGTCGGGTTGAACAGGCCCGGCACCCACGTCCCCAGGGCCCCCACCGTGCGCAGCACACCGGTCCCCCGAGCCACGCTGCCATCGGCGTCGAGGGCCAGGAAGAAGACCGCTCCCTTGCCGTAGTTGACCAGCGTGAACGGGTTGATCGCGTCCATCAGGTCCGCACCGACCACCAGGACGCCCGGCGTAGGCGCCTGGGGCGTGGGAATCCAGGTCACCCCGGTCCCGAAGCGATCCTGGGCGTTGAGGTCGTAGAGCAGTCCGCCGACGGTGATCGACGAGTCGAAGCCCGGCGTGCCCTCGGCGATCTTGGCGTGGCTGCGGACCGTGCCATCGATGTTCAGGAACAGGATCCACACGGCTCCCTGATCGGTGGCGCCGTCGTCGTCCCGCGGCGCCGTCACGGCGAGGTCCGGGATGCCGTCGCGGTCGAGATCGCCGATGGCGGTCAGATCGAAGCCAAAGTAGTCCGAGCTACCGAGGTCTCCGGTGAATCCGCCCTGGCCCTCGGTGATCTTCTGGTGACTCTTCACCATGCCGTTGGAATCCAGGAAGAGGATGTAGACCGCGCCGGCGTCGGTTCCCGCATCGTCGTCGTCGCGCGCACCGACGGCCAGCTCCGGAACGCCGTCGCCGTCGAGATCCGGGAGTGCATCGACGGCGATGCCGAAGTCGTCGCTCGGATCGAGAGAGCCGGTGAAGCCGCCCTCGGATTCGTTGATTCGCTGGAAGCTCTTCACGCTGCCGTCCGGGTTCATGAAGAGCACGAAGACCTCTCCGGTGCCTTGCCCGGCCTGCGAGCCGACGGCCAGGTCGGCGGTCCCGTCGCCGTCGAGGTCGCCGAGCGACGTGGCCGCGCGCCCGAAGTTGTCGCCATCGGCCAGCACGCCGCCGGCGTCTCCGGGGCCCGAGAGGCGCCCGGAGCTGTCGGAGATCTTCTGGCTCTTGCGCAGGGTTCCGTCGCGCTCGAGGAACAGGATCCACAGGGCGCCGCGGTCGGTGCCGCCATCGTCGTCGAGCTGGGCGGAGACGGCGAGGTCCACCACGCCGTCTCCGTTCAGGTCGCCGATGTTGGCGATGTCTCCGCCGAACCAGTCGTTCGCGCCGAGGTCGGGGATCTCGTTCTGGCTGATCTGCAGCCAGGTGTCGACGCGGGGCCGGGGCACGAGGGGATCGGCGTTCAGCTCGACGACCTCCTTCCAGATCAGATTGTCGAAGGCGATGTCGTCGTCGAGGGATTGGCCTTCGTTCACCTCGATGGAGGCGATCAGCGGCTCCCCCGGCCGTGTCACGTAGCCCCGGTAGCCGTTCGAGCCGCTCCCGGTATTGCCGCCGGGCAGGCCGATGTCGACGAGCCGACTGCCGTCCGTGCCGCGGAAGCGGATGTACTCGCCGGTCTCGAGGCGGTTGTCGTGGATGCCGATCCCCGCGGCCTGAACCGGCGGGTCGAAGTCGATGCGGAAGTCGTCGTCGTCGCCGGGGTCGCTCTGGATGCCGTAGCCGCCGGGGAGGCCGGTGCCCTTTACGAGCAGCGTGCCGTCCAGTCCGGAATCGGCGAGGTTGCTGTCCTTGAGGTCGATGTCCGCGGAGAGCCGCGTCGAGGTCCAGATGAAGCCGCCGAAATCGTGCCCGTTGCTGAACGCGTTGAAGGGGTAGCTGCTGAAGTTCTCGAAGTGGTAGTCGGGGCCGATCGCATTGGCGAAGCCGGTGTAATCGGCCGCCGTATCCTGGTAGAGCTGCGCGGTGGCGTCCTGGGGGACCAGCAGTGCGGCAGGGGCGAGCACCAGCGATAGCGCGGCCAGAGCTCGCCGTCGCCGCAGGGCGCTGGCCAGCGCGAGCCCGGCGATGCCGCTCCCGAGGAGGAGCCAGCGCGAGGGCTCGGGCAGCGGCGTGGTGGTCGACTTCATCGGGCGCAGCACGCGGTCCGCGCTCACCCAACGGCTGGCGGTGTTGAGGTTGAGCTCGCCGGTCGAGGGTCGATTCACCGTGACCTGGCCCAGGGGAACGGCGCCCCGATCTCCTGCGGAGGATCCCGACGCTGCCAGCCGCACGATCCGCAGCTGCTTCGAGTTGACCCGGTTGCCGTTCACCTCGGGACCCGAGGAGACGAAGCCGGTGATCGTCAGGTCTCCCGAGGTGGTGAGCACGACGTAGCCGCCACAGACCTCGTCTCCGACGCCGTTGTGGCAGACCTGCTGGGTGCTGATCGCCGGCGTGATCGCCGATCCGGTCACGAGCACCAGGTCGAGCGTGAAGCTCCCGGGTTGGCCGCTCTCGTAGCCCGCGTTGGAGAGGTGCCGAACCTCCGGCGTGGTCAAAGCCTGGCTCTGGAACGCGAGGAGGACCAAGGTGCCGACGAACAACGCAGCGCGCATCGGTGAAACCCCTTGTGAGGAGCTGGCGCTCCGGGATGACCTCCACTCCCTGACTCTCGAAAGTGACAGCGCATCATACACGGATCGTCGTCCCGATTTGGCACAGACGGACCGCTCATCACGAAACGATCAGACCGGGGGCCGGGCACCGCGGTGTCTCCATTCCGTGTCGGGCGGAGGGCCCGGGGCAGATCGGGACTGGGGTAGACTGGCCCGACCCATGATTCGTGTGCGCCTCGGCAGGTGCGTGATCTGGTGGCTGACGTTGGGTCTCGCGGGAGCGGCCGCGGCCCAGGACGATCCGGCGGCCCGCGAGCAGGCGGCGCGCGAGGAGGTCCGCCGCGGCGACCTTTACGCCGCGGCGACGGATTTCGCCGAGGCTGCGCGCCTCTACACCGACGCGAGTGATGCGGAGGGGAGGCTCCGCACACGGGTGCGGCTCGGCGAGGTCGAGCGGGACCTGGGCCGGCCTCGACTCGCCGTCCAGACGCTCTCGGAGGCCGTCTCCCTCGCTCGGGTGGTCTCGCGCCCGGAGTTCGAGGCCGCCGCGCGCGGCGCGCTCGCCGGGGCGCTGGTGGGGGCGGGCGACCCCGTCGGGGCCCAGCGGGAGGCACGTACGGCGGATGCTCTCGCCGCCTCGCTCGGCGATTCGGCCCTGCGCGCGGCCGTGATCCAAGAGCTCGGCAACGTCCTGGCCGACACGGGCGACCTCCCGGGCGCGGCCCACGAGTATGCGCGCGCGGCGGGGATGGCGTCCGCCGCGGGCGATCCCTCCCTGGTGTTCCGTGCGCGCACCAACGCCGCCGCCCTGGCCGTCGAGGCGAAGGAGCCGGGGGCGGCGAGCTTCGTCACCGCGGCGCGGACGAGTGGAGAGGATCTCGCGCCGAGCCATGCCCACGCCTATGCCTGGATCCGCCTGGGCCGGTCCGCCCAGAAGATCGACGACCCGCTCGCGCGCAGCGACCTCGACCGGGCGCTCGCGATGGCGCAGTCTCTCGGCGACCCAGGGGCCGCGTCCTGGGCGCTGGGCTCGATCGCGGCGCGGCTGCAGTGGGAGGGTCGACCTGCCGAGGCCCTGCCGCTCGCTCGCGAAGCCCTGAGGGACGCGCGGCGAGCGCGCCTGCCCGACGCCGAGCTTCAGTGGCTCGCGCTGGTCGGTCGCCTCGAGCGGGACCGCGGCGAACGCGAGGCGGCGCTGCGCGACTTCCTCGCGGCGAGCGAGCTGATGGCCGAGCGGCGCGCTGCGACGCGTGGATCGGAGCGTCTCCACGACGCGTCGAGGATCTCGGACGTCTACCTCGATCTCGTCGATCTGCTGTTGGCGCGGGCGCACGAGTCGAAAGATCCCGACCTCTCGGCTCGCGATCTGCGAGCCGCGCAACAGGCCCTCGAGCGCTTCAAGGCGGACGAGCTGCGGGACTACTTCCGCGACGACTGCGTCGACGCCTACCGCGAGAAGGTGCGCGACGCCGCCAGCGCCTCGCCGACCGCTGCCGTGATCTACCCCGTGTCGCTGCCGGATCGCCTGGAGATCCTGGTGTCGAGCCGGAGTGGGATCCGCCAGTTCCGCGCGGAGGTTTCCCAGACGGAGCTCGAGTCCGAAGTGGCCTCGTTCCGGCGCGAGCTTACGATCCGCACCTCACGTCGCTACCTGAGACCGGCCCGTCGGCTGTACGACTGGATCATCGCACCGATCCAGGCCCACTTGGACGAGCTCGGCGTCGACACCCTGGTGTTCGTTCCCGGCGGGGTGCTCCGGACCGTCCCTATGGCGGCGCTGCACGATGGCGAGCGATTCCTGATCGAGCGTTATGCGGTGGCCACGACGCCCGGTCTCGAGCTCACCGACCCGCGCCCGATCGATCGCAGCGACCTGGACGCCTTTCTGGGTGGCCTCAGCGAGCCGGTGAAGGGCTTCGCGGCGCTCCCGCACGTCGGAGCCGAGCTCGAGAGCGTGAAGGGGATCCTCGGCGGGGGCGACGTGCTCCTGAACGAAGGCTTCACCGTGTCGGGGGTGGAGCAGTCACTCGAGACCAACCCGTTCCGGATCGTGCACATCGCCACGCACGGGGAATTCGGGGCCACGGCCGACGACTTCTTCCTGGTCACCCACGACGGCCGGCTGACGCTCGACGAGCTGGCGACCGCGGTCGGCGCCTTCCGGTTCCGGGAGGAGCCGCTCGAGCTGATCTTTCTCTCGGCCTGTGACACGGCGTCGGGTGATCCCCGGGCGGCGCTCGGGCTGGCCGGCGTGGCCGTGAAGTCGGGAGCCCGCAGCGCCGTGGGGTCGCTCTGGAAGGTGAACGACGAGGCGGCGGCGCAGCTGGTCGAGGGCTTCTATCGCGCCTTGCGCGAGCCGGGCGTCTCACGGGCCGAGTCGCTGCGTCGGGCGCAGCTCGGCCTGCTGGCGGATCCCCGCTTCCGGCATCCGGCCTACTGGTCGCCTTTCCTTCTGATCAGCAACTGGCTCTAGGAAGGGGCTCCGGCCGCGGCGACTCGCCTAGTATTTGACAATCGGTCCGAATCGGGATACTTCGCTTCTTCGCAATTGACAATCCCGGCCGGTCCCCGTGCTTCAGGTCCAACAGATGATCCTCTTCGCCCGCGTCGTCGACGCGGGCAGCTTCGCCGCCGCGGCGAAGAGCCTGGGGCAGACGCGCGCCGCGGTGAGCAAGCAGATCGCGGCGCTCGAGGAGCGGATCGGCGCGCAGCTGTTGAACCGGACCACGCGCTCGATGCACCTGACCGAGATCGGCGCCGACTTCTATACGCGCTGCGCGCGCATCGCCGAGGAGGCCGAGGAGGCCGAGCGCGCGGTGGCAAGCCTCCAGGGTGCGCCGCGCGGACTGCTGCGGATCGCCGCTCCGCTCACCTTCGGCCGCCGCTACCTGGCTCCCCTGGTGGCTCCCTTCCTCTCGAGCCATCCCGAGATCGCGATCGATCTCGTGCTCGACGACGCGCCCGCCGACCTGGCCCGCGAGGGCTTCGACCTGGCGATCCGCGTCGCCGCGCGCACCGATTCGTCGCTGGTCGCGCGGCGCCTCGCCGACAGCGCCCACGTCGTGTGCGGAACGCCGGAGTACTTCGAGCGGGCGGGCGTTCCCGACTCACCCGACGCGTTGCGGGAGCACCGCTGCCTGCTCTACGGCTCGCTGCCGACGCCCCGGCTGTGGCGCTTCCGGGAGGGCAAGACGGTGCGCGTGACGGGACCCTTCACGGTGAACCACGGCGAGTCGCTGCGCCGCGCCCTGGTGGACGGCCTCGGCGTCGCGTACCTGCCGCGCTTCATCGTCGGCGACGACCTGGAGTCGGGTCGGCTGCGCGCGGTGCTCGAGGACTGGGCGTGGTCGGCTCAGAAGGTGTTCGCCGTGGTGCCGCGCCAGCGCAACCTGACGCCGAAGGTGCGCCTGTTCCTCGAGGTGCTGGAGAGCCACTTCCAGCCCGTGGCGCCCTGGGAGCGCGCGCCGGGTCGCCGGACGTGACCTCCGCGCGCGAGATCGTGGAGCGGATCCTGCGCGCGCGCGTCTACGACGTCGCGCAGGAGACGCCGCTCGACCCGGCGCCGCGTCTCTCCGCGCGGCTCGGCGCGTCGGTGTGGATCAAACGCGAGGACCTCCAGCCGGTGTTCTCCTTCAAGGTGCGCGGCGCCTACAACAAGATCGTCGGGCTCGACCCCGCCGACGCGGCGCGCGGCATCTTCGCCGCCTCGGCCGGGAACCACGCCCAGGGCGTGGCGCTGGCTGCGGCTCGCCTCGGCTACCGCGCGACGATCGTCATGCCGCGCACGACGCCCGCGATCAAGGTCGAGGCGGTGGCGGCGCTCGGCGCGGAGGTCGTCCTGCACGGCGACACCTTCGACGAGGCGAAGCGCGAGGTGGAGGTACGCCTGGAGCGCGCGCGCGGCGTCTACGTCCCGCCCTTCGACGACCTCGACGTGATCGCCGGCCAGGGCACCGTCGGCATCGAGCTGCTGCGACAGCACCCCGACCCGATCGACGCGATCTTCGTGCCGGTCGGCGGTGGCGGCCTGCTGGCGGGCGTGCTCAGCTACGTGAAGTTCCTGCGGCCCGACACGGCCGTGGTCGGCGTGGAGGCCGAGGACGCCGCGTGCCTCCAGGCGGCGCTGCGCGCCGGTCGCCCGGTGCCCCTCGACCACGTGGGCATCTTCGCCGACGGAGCGGCGGTGCGGGAGGTCGGCGCACACCCCTTCGCTCTGGTGCACGAGCGCCTCGACGGTCTCGTCACTGTCGGGGTGGACGAGATCTGCGCCGCGATCCTGGACCTGTTCGAGGACACGCGCGTGCTCGCCGAGCCCGCCGGCGCGCTGGCCGTCGCGGGGATGAAGAAGTGGGTGGCGAGCAAGGGGGGAGGGGAGCGGAGCACCCTCGTCGCCATCCAGAGCGGCGCGAACATCGACTTCCACCGCCTGCGCCACATCTCCGAGCGCGCCCAGCTCGGCGAGGAGCGCGAGGCGATCTTCGCGGTGACGATTCCCGAGCGGCCGGGCAGCTTCCGCCAGCTGTGCGCCGCGCTGGGCGACCGGGCGATCACGGAGTTCAACTACCGGGTCGCCGACCCGAGCGAGGCGCACGTGTTCGTCGGCGTCGAGCTGCGGCGCGGCGCCGAGGAGCGGCGCGAGCTGGCGTCAGCGCTGCGCGCGCGCGGCTACGCCGTCCTGGACATGACGGGCAACGAGCTGGCGCTGCTCCACGCCCGCCACATGGTGGGCGGCCGCGCTCCACAGCTCCGCGACGAGTGGCTGCTGCGCTTCGAGTTCCCCGAGCGCCCCGGTGCGCTGCGGCGCTTCCTCGAGCTGATGAGCCCCGGCTGGAACCTCACGCTCTTCCACTACCGGAGTCAGGGCGGCGCGGTGGGGCGGGTGCTGGCGGGCATCCAGGTCCCCGAGGCGGAGAGCGCCGGCTTCGCGCGCTACCTGGCCGAGCTCGGCTACCCCTGGCAGGACGAGTCGGACAACGAGGCCTATCGCCTGTTCCTGCGCTGAGGTCCACCGGGCTCCGCCGAGAGCGCGATGCCCGGACACAGGCGGGCGGCCTCGGCGAGGGCCTCCGGGTCGCGGTGCTCCTCCCAGAACGGCCAGCTGCGACACCGCTCGGGCCGCACCGCGTAGATCGTGCAGCGCGCGGTGGAGCCGTCGGCGAGAAACACGCAGCGATTGCCGAGCCCCTCGGCGAGCCGGTCGCCCGTCACTGCGACGTAGCGCGAGCGGAACGCGGAGGGCGTCATGCCGAGGTGCGTGGAGATCCGTTCTACGTCCTCCGGGCCCACGCGCACCGCGCCCTCGGGCCGCGCGCAGCAGTTCCCCGATCGCCGGCAGCGGAAGCGGAACGGGAACGACGCGTCGCTCACGGTCGGACACCCTATCAGACGGACGCCCGAGCTAGCATCCGGTCGCCGCGCAGGGGGGAACGGGCATGGGCGGGAGGCTGCGAACGATCTCTCCGATCGATGGCCGCGTCGTCGCGGAGCGCGAGCTCGCCGACGACGCCCAGATCGCTGCCGTGCTCGCGCGCGCCCGCGCCGCCCAGGCCGGCTGGCACGAGCAGCCGCTGGCGGAGCGCAGCGCGTGTCTCACGCGCTTCGTGGACGCCTTCCTCGCCCGCGCCGACGCGATCGCGCGCGAGATCACGCTCCAGATGGGTCGGCCGATCGCGCACAGCCCGGGTGAGCTGCGCGGCTTCGAGGAGCGGGCGCGCGCGATGATCGCGCTCGCGCCCGAGGCCCTGGCGGACATCCGGCCGGAGCCCGTGCCGGGCTTCACCCGCTTCGTGCGTCGCTCGCCCTGGGGCGTCGTGCTGACGGTGGCGCCCTGGAACTACCCCCTGCTCACGGCGGTCAACTCGGTCGTCCCGGCGCTGGCGGCCGGCAACGCCGTGATCCTGCGCCACTCCGCCCAGACACCGCTGTGCGCCGAGCGCTTCGCCGAGGCCTTCGCCGCCGCCGAGCTGCCCGACGGCCTGTTCGCGGTCCTGCACTGCGACCACGCTGCCACCGAGCGGCTGATCGCGTCGCCCGGCGTCGACTTCGTGGCCTTCACCGGCTCCACCGACGGCGGCCGCGCGATCCAGCGCGCGGCGGCGCGGCGCTTCCTCGGCGTCGGACTCGAGCTCGGCGGCAAGGATCCGGCCTACGTGCGCCCGGACGCCGATCTCGCCCATGCCGTCGCCGAGCTGGTCGACGGCGCGTTCTTCAACGCAGGCCAGTCCTGCTGCGGGATCGAGCGCATCTACGTCCACGAGGCGGTCTACGACGGCTTCGTGGAGGCTTACGCCGAGACGGTGCGCCGCTACGTGCTCGGCGACCCGCTCGATCCGGGCACCACCCTCGGGCCGCTGGTGCGGGCCGCGGCGGCCGACTTCGTGCGCGAGCAGGTGGCCGAGGCGGTGTTCCGGGGCGCGCGGCCGCTGATCGACGCGGCGGCATTCCCGCGCGACGAGCCGGGCACGCCCTACCTGGCACCCCAGGTGCTGGTGGACGTGGACCACGGAATGCGGGTGATGACCGAGGAGAGCTTCGGACCGGTGGTCGGCATCGCGCGCGTGGCCGGCGACGACGAGGCGGTGGCTCGGATGAATGACAGCGACTTCGGGCTGACGGCCTCGGTCTGGACCGCGGACGAGCAGGCGGCGCTGGCGATCGGCGCGCGCGTGGAGACGGGCACCTTCTTCATGAACCGCTGCGACTATCTCGACCCGGCCCTGGCATGGACCGGCGTGAAGGACTCGGGTCGCGGCTGCACCTTGTCGCGCGTCGGCTACGAGCACCTGACGCGGCCCCAGTCCTTCCACCTGCGCCGCGTCTCGCGAAGCGGCGACTGAGCGGGGCGCCGCCCTCGGGACGCCCCGCTCGGAATCGCGGTCGCGCTACTCGGCGGTGAGCGCGTTGCTAACGTCGTCGGCCGCCTTCTTCGTCTGCTCGCTCACGTCGGTAGCGGCGGCCTCGGCCCCTTCCTTCGTGTCCTCGGCGGCGTCCTTGGTGGCCTGGACGGCGTCGTCGGCCGTGTCCTTGGTGGCGTCTGCCGCCTCTCCGGCGGCGTCCTTGGTGGATTGGTAGGCCTCGCGGCTCGCGTCGCCCACCGCGTCGGCGGCCGCCTTCGCCTGCTGCTTGGTGGCCTCGGCCGCGTCCGAAGCCGCCTTGTCGACGTCCTTGGCGACGTCCGAGGCCAGATCTCCGGTGGCCGTGCCCATGTCCTTCGCCTCGTCCGCAGCCTTGCTGGCCGTCTCGCGCCCCTGGCCGCAGGCCACGGCGAGCGCTGCGATTGCGATCCCTGCGCACAGGATCCTCGTCGTCGAACTCATTCGTTCTCCCCTCCGTTGGTGGCTCGGGTGGCCTGACCGCGTCCCGGTTCCCGGGTCCGGCTAGGCCTGCGGAAGCGACCCGGTGTCGATCCCGTAGAGGTCCGCCACGTTCCGGCACAGGATCGCCTCCTGCTGCGTTTCGTCCAGGTCTGCCTTGTGCTCGGCGAGCAGCTCCTGGCTCCAGGGCCAGGTGGAGTCGCTGTGGGGAAAGTCATTCGCCCACATCAGACGCCGCCAGTTCATCAGGTTCGCCGTCTTGAAGGCCACCCAGTCGTCCTGGAAGGTCGTGTAGATGTTCTCGGCGAAGTACTCCGAGGGGAGGCGCGAGAGCTTCTGCCCGGGCGGGAGCCAGTTGCGGTGGCGCTTGTAGGCGTGGTCCATGCGATACATGTAGTGCGGAACCCAGCCCGCATCGGCCTCGACGCAGACTACGCGCAGCCTCGGGTGACGCTCGAAGACGCCGCCGAGGATCAGCGTTCCCATGATGTCCTGGCAGCCGCGCACGATCGTCAGGAAGCCGTTCATCATCGGGCCGCGGTGCGGAGCGTCGTCGCGGGTGGTGAGGATGTGGAAGGAGAGCGGCATGCCGAGGTCGATGGCGGCGCGCCAGAAGTCGTCGTAGACGACGGAGTCGTAGTCCTCGACGCCCGGGTGCCCCGGCATCATCACGCCGCGCAGCCCCGCCGCGCGGATCGCCTCCAGATCGCGGATTCCCTCCTCGGGGGTGCGCATCGCGGTCTGACCGCAGCCGACCAGGCGTGCCGGATGCGCTGCGCAGTACTCGGAGATCCAGCGGTTGTAGGCGTCGAAGCAGGCCTTCTTGTAGTCGAGGTCCGGGTGGTTGCACAGCACCATGCCGAC
>CAZZFT010000071.1:0-24690 GCA_964653555.1 uncultured Spirochaetales bacterium
TTCCCCTGGGCGCCCTCGAAGAGCACGTTCTTGCCGTCGCGCAGCGCGCGCTCGAGCGTGCGCTCGGTGTGGTCGACGTAGGGCGCCAGACGCCGTCCCCACTCGATCGCGCGCTCGACCGCCTCCTGCACGTCCACCGGCTCGTCCTTGTAGAACTCGGTGAGCTCGAAGTTCTTCAGCTCGGCGAGCTGGGGGATGCGCTCGCGCAGCGCGTCGGGGTCGAGCAGGTCGGCCACGCGCAGGCCGCGGCGCGCCACCTTGTCCTCGTAGGCGGGCCCGATGCCCCTCCCGGTGGTGCCGATCGCGCGACCGCGCGCCGCCTTCTCCCGTGCCTTGTCGAGGGCGCGGTGCCACTCGAAGATCACGTGCGCCCGGCCCGAGACGCGCACGCGCGCCGGGTCGCGGAGCACGCCGCGCGCGGTGAGCGCGTCGAGCTCGCCCAGCAGGATCTCGGGATCGACGACGACGCCGGGGCCGATCAGATTGACCGTGGTGGGGTCGAGCACGCCGGCGGGCACCACGTGCAGCACGGTCTTGTCGCCGTCCACCACGAGAGTGTGGCCCGCGTTGTTGCCGCCGTGGAAGCGCACGACCAGATCGGCACGAGGAGCCAGCCAGTCGACCAGCTTCCCCTTGCCCTCGTCGCCCCACTGGGCACCGACGGCGATCAGGGTGGTCACGAGCCCAGGTCCAGCAGCTGCACGGAGATCGCGTGGGGCATCGCGCGCAGCGACTCGACCACCTTCTGCGACGGCGCGGGGTTCACGTTCACCAGCATCGCGGCCTCGCCGCGCTGGGGCTGGAGCGCCAGCTGCATGCGCGAGATGTTGATCCCGGCCGCGCCGAGCAGGGTGCCGACCGTGCCGACGACGCCGGGCTGGTCGCGGTTCTGGATGAAGAGCGTGGGACCCTGGGGAATCGCCTCGAGCATGAAGTCATCGATGCGCACGATGCGCGGCTGGCCGCCCTCGAACACGGCGCCGACGATCAGCCGGTTCGCGCAGCCCGTCACCCGCGTCGCGATCGCGCTGGCGAAGTCGCCGGCCCGGCTGGCCTTCGACTCGATCACCTTGATCCCGTGCTCCCGGGCGATGATCGGCGCGTTCACCATGTTCACCGAGTCGGTGACCGGCTCGAGCAGGCCCTTCAGCACGGTAACCGTGATCGGCGCCACGTCGAGCTCGGCCGCGGCGCCGCTGTACTCGATCTCGATCTGCTCGATCGAGCCCTTGCACAGCTGGCCCTGGAAGCGTCCCAGCTTCTCGCCCAGTACCAGGTAGGGGCGGATCCGCGTCGCCTGCTCCTTCGAGATCGAGGGCACGTTGACGGCATTGTTGATCAAGCCCGAGAGCAGATAGTCGCGCACCTGCTCGGCCACGGCGATCGCCACGTTGACTTGCGCCTGCTCGGTCGACGCCCCGAGGTGGGGCGTGCAGATCACGCGCGGGTGGGCGATCAGGGGATATCCGGCGGGCGGCGGCTCCTGCTCGAACACGTCGAGCGCGGCGCCCGCCACCTGGCCGGCGTCGAGCGCCTCGAGCAGCGCCGCCTCGTCCACGATCCCGCCGCGCGCCGCGTTCACCAGCAGCACACCGCGCTTCACCTTGGTGAAGGCGCTGCGCCCGAGCAGGCCCTTCGTGTCGGGCGTGCGCGGGACGTGCACGCTGATCGCGTCGGCGCGCGCGAGCAGCGAGTCGAAGCCGACCAGCTCCACGTCCAGCTTTCCGCCTGCCTCGGCCGACAGGAACGGGTCGTAGGCCACGACGTGCATCCCGAGCCCGCGCGCCCGCTGGGCCACGATCCGGCCGATGTTGCCGAGCCCGATCACGCCGAGGGTGCGGCGGTAGAGCTCTGTCCCGACGAAGCTCTTCTTGTCCCACTTCCCCGCCTTCATCGAGGCGGTGGCCTGCGGGATGTGGCGCGCGAGCGAGACCAGCAGCGCGATCGCGTGCTCGGCCGTGGTCACCGTGTTGCCGCCCGGGGTGTTCATCACGACGATGCCGCGCGCACTGGCCGCTCCGACGTCGACGTTGTCCACGCCGATCCCGGCGCGGCCCACCACCGCGAGCTGCTTCGCCGCCGCGATCAGCTCGGCGGTCACCTGGGTCCCGCTGCGGATGATCAGCGCGTCCGCATCGGCGATCGCTTCGGCGAGCGCCGCGGGCTCGAGTCCCGGGGAATCCACCACCTCGATGCCCGGGGCGCCTTCGAGGATCTCGAGGCCCTGGGGCGCGAGGGAATCCGTCACGAGAACTTTGGGCACTCGCGTATCTCCTCGTTCCTCTTCGGGGGTCTAGTCGCGCAGCAGCTCAGTGGCGGTGCGAGCGCCCTCACCCAGCTCGTGGACGCAGCCGGGCTCCCCCAGCGCCATCTCCACGGTGGCGATGCAGTCGATCGACAGACGTCGCTTCAACATCGGTGACTTGGGCTCCCGTGGCGGGCACGGTGGGTACGGGGCGGGGGCTCGGGCCGCGCCAGCGGGCGTGGGCAGCAGCCCGGCAGCGGTCCCTCGGCGGTAAAAACGCGCGAAAAGTCGCGAGTTTTACGGAGGGCCGGGTGGGTGTCAACGCAGCGCGGCAAGCGCGCGCGCCCAGGGTACCCTGCGCGCGATGCACGCTCTTCCCGACCCGCTGACGATCGAGCCGCGCGGCCCCCTCGACGCGCGCGTGCGGGTGCCCGGCTCGAAGAGCGTCACGAATCGCGCGCTGCTGGTCGCGGCCCTGGCCCGCGGTCGGAGCGAGCTGTCCGGCGCCCTCGCGAGCGACGACACCCGCGTGATGGTCGAGTCGCTGGCCGCGCTCGGCTGCCGGATGGAGCCGGTGCCGGAGGGCTGGCGGGTCGAGGGCGTCGACGGGCGGCTGCGCGCTCCCGCCGCGCCGCTCTACACCGGGAACTCGGGCACGACGGCCCGCTTCCTGACCGCCGCCGCCTGCCTGGCCGACGGACCGGTCGTGATCGACGGCGGCCCCCGCATGCGCGAGCGACCGATCGACGACCTGGTGCGCGCCCTCGAGAAGCTGGGCGCCTCCTGCCGGATCGAGGGAAGGGGCGGGTGCCCGCCCGTGCGCGTCGCGGGCGGTGGCCTGCGCGGCGGCGAGGCGGTGATCGACGCCCGGCGCTCGAGCCAGTACGTCTCGGCGGTCCTGCTCTCGGCTCCCTACGCCAGCGCAGACGTGACGCTCCGCTTCGAGGGCGGCGAGCTCGTGTCGCGGCCCTACGTCGACCTCACCCTCGACGTGATGCGCGCCTTCGGCGCCGACGCCGGCTGGCGCGACGCGGGGACGCTCCACGTCGCCGCCTCCGCGCACTACCGCGGCCGGCACTACGCGATCGAGGCCGACGCGTCCTCGGCCGCCTATCCCTTCTGCGCCGCCGCGATCGCGGGAGGTCGGGTCCGGGTGGAAGGCTTCGACCCGGCCACGCGCCAGCCCGACGCGGGCCTGCTCGATCTGCTCGCGCGCATGGGCTGCCGCGTCACCCGCGGCGCGGACTGGGCCCAGGTGGAGGGCCCCTCCGGCGCGCTCACCGGCATCGACGTCGACATGAACGCGTTACCCGACGCGGTGCTGGCGCTGGCGGTCGTGGCCTCGTTCGCCGACGGCCCGACGCGGATCCGCAACGTCGCCAACCTCCGCATCAAGGAGACCGACCGCCTCGCCGCCCTGGAGACCGAGCTGCGCAAGCTGGGGGCCGACGCCCGCGCCGATGCCGACTCGCTCGAGATCCGGCCCGGACCGCCGCGTCCGGCCGAGATCGACACCTACGACGACCACCGGATGGCGATGGCCTTCGCACTCGCCGGCCTGCGCCAGCCGGGCATCCGGATCCGCGACCCGGGATGCGTGTCGAAGACCTGGCCCGACTACTTCGCCATGCTCGCGGCGCTGTAGCCCGCCAGCCCGGAGCCTTCGCCCGGTATCGCCGCGCTGCGCCCGAGCTCGGCCCGCTTGCCTAGCCCGGCTCGTTCGGCGGTGGCTTGGTCGCCAGCGCGATGCCCTTCGCCCCGGCCTGCTGGGCGACGTCGAGGATGTTCACGGCCTGGCCGAGCAGGACCTGCCGGTCGCCGCGCAACACGACGATCTTGTCGCGGGACGACTCGAGGGCCGCCTTGAGAGCAGCGAAGAGCTCGCCCTCGCTGACCGCGACCGCGTTCACGGCGATCGCGCCGTCCGGAGTGACCTCGACGGTCACGCCTTCGGGCGTGGTCTCGCTCACTTCGGCGCCGGGCAGGTCGATGTTCTTGCCCTGGTTCGCGACGACCGACGTCGTGACCATGAAGATCACCAGCAGCACGAGGAAGACGTCGGTGAGCGGGGTGATGTTGATCTCCGCGACGACGCCGTCGTCCGGAGTGTCCTCGTCAGCGGGCCGGAACGAAGCCACTGGCCACCCCCTCACCCGCCGTCGCGCCACCGTCGCGGGACGCCGAGGTATCCAGGAACAGGAGCGCCTGCACGAAGCGCTCGCAGGACCGCGCGAAAGAGGCGGAGATCGCCCCCAGCCGCGTCGTCAGGTAGTTGAAGCAGGCGAGCGCGATGATCGCGACGGCGAGACCGGCCGCAGTGGCGATCAGCGCCTCGGAGATTCCCGAGGCCACCACCTCGAAGCCGCCCGCCCCGTGCTCGGCCATGTCGGCGAAGGCGCGGATGATTCCGACCACGGTGCCCAGCAGGCCCACGTAGGGTGCCAGCGATCCCACCGTGCCGATCACCCACAGGCCGCGCTTCAGCTCGTAGGCGGCCTCCTGGCGCGACGTCGACAGCACGCGCTCGAGGTCCTCGAGCGGCACGTTCCGCCAGCGCATCGCCTCGAGGAAGACCTTCGCGATCGGCTGCGACGAGCCCTGGCAGAGCTGGCGCGCGGCGTCCAGGTCGCGGCGCACCAGGGCCTCGATCGTCCCTTTGGTCAGCGCGCGCGTGGCATTGCCCAGGCCGCGGAAGCGCCACAGGCGCTCGAAGAAGATGGCCACCACCAGCACCGAACCGAAGAGGAGCGGATAGGTGGTGATCCACCCCTGCTGGAACAGCTGCAGGAAGGTATGCGAGTTCAACGGATCTCCTCCGAGGAGGTCGCTGCCGCGCTCCGACCGCAGCGGCGACGCTACCCCTTTTCTCTTTCGCGTCGGTGGTTTATCACAAGATCGCGATCGGAGCCCGTAACTGCGTACCGGTTTGACACCCCGTGGGCCCCGCCGTAGATTCGCCCGTCACGGGCGCACCGAGCGGATTCTTCGTCGCGTCGCGCCCTTCACCTGAGCCGCGCGCTCGCGCTGCGATCCGGGGATCGGAGAACCCCGGAAAGCGAAGATCCCGAGGGCCACCGAAGGACCGACGGGGGTCCAGATGTCGAGGGGTCGAAATCGGCGCAGGCCTTGTGCAGGGAACGCGCAGCCCACGTGCAGCGGCTTTCGGATAGCCTCCCGGTGCACCCCGGCCGCGTGACCTGTCGTGCCGAGGATGGCACCTATAGAAGCTCCCCCCCGATCGTCCCCACCACCGCCATGAACGACCAGCCCTTGATCCGAGGAAGGCGCCATCGGCGCCATGGCCAGCGGCACACCCGCCCGCTGGAGGACGCGCTCGCGCGCTCGGCCGCGGGAGCCGGTGATGTCGCCTATCCCGGCTACGCGGATCCCGAGGACGGGGCCCGGACGCGCACCTTCCTGACCGGATCGCTGCTGCTGCACGGCGCCGGCTTCGCCCTGCTCCTGCTGCTGGCCAGCCTGGCACCGGTGATCGACGAGCAGATCATCCCGGTGCAGATCCTCCACGAGGAGCCTCCGCCGCCTCCGCCCGAGCCGATGGCCGCTCCCAAGGCGCTGGCCCAGCGCCGCAACCTGCCCTTCGCGCCCGCCGTCCAGGCGATCCAACCCCAGATCGTGAATCCGCGCATCATCGCCGACGCCGCCCCGGCGGTCGCGGCGGAGGCGCTGGAGATGGACGCCGTCGGCTCCTCGAGCGCCCCGACCGAGATCCACCAGCGGAGCCTGGTCGTCGACCGCGTGTCGGTGGTCAACTCGGCGGTGCGGGCGCGCGTCTCGGACGTCGACGTCGCGCAGGCCATCGGCCCCGTCGTGCGCGGCCCGACCCGGATCGACGCGCCGGTGGGTCCCTCGGTGGGTCCGCGCCGCGTGGAGGCCGCCGCGGTCGGCACCACCATGGGCACCGCTCCGCTGCAGATCGGATCCGGCAACGGCAGCTCGGTGCGCGACGGCGTGCTCTCCGACCGCGACGTGGTCGGCTCGCCCGAGGGAGCGCTGATCGTCTCCGTGGACACGACGATCGGCGAAGGCCCGCTGGCGGGGACGGCAACCGAAGGCAGCGGTCGCGGTACCGAGACCGTGAGCAAGGCCACTTGCTTCCAGCGCCCCGAGGTGCGCAGCTACCTCGACGAGGTGCACACGCGCACGCTCCAGCGCTGGGTGCTCCCGCCCGGCGTCGACGCCGGGCGCAAGGTCACGCTGCGCTTCCACATCGACGTGGCCGGCTCGGCCACGAAGGTCGCGATCGTCCGGGCGGAGGACAACGCACTCGGCGCCAGCGCCATCGACGCCCTGCGCGCCGCCGCGCCGTTCCCGCCCATGCCCGAGGCCGCGCGCTGCCTCGCGAGCGTGCCGATCATCGGTACGTTCAGCAATCCCGTCGGTGGTTAGCTTCTCCGCCCGCACACTCGCTCTCGCCGCGATCGGGTTCGGGCTCGGACTGGCCGGGGCCGCGCACGCGGAGAGCCGCTGCTCACCCGTCGAGCTCTTCTACGACGAGAACGAGCAGGTCGCGGAGAGCCGCAAGGACACGAACCAGGACTGCCGCCACGACGAGTTCGTCTACTACGTGGGGGGCGTCGCCGAGCGCGCCGAGCGCGACACCGACTTCGACGACCGGATCGACGTCTGGATCTACTTCGAGGAGGACGGCAAGACCCCCGCCCGCCAGGACCAGGACACCAACGGCGACGGGAAGAAGGACCGGTGGATCACCCATCGCAACGGGAAGCCGAGTCTCCAGCTCGACGACTCGAACGGCGATGGCACGGCCGACAAGACCCTCCGCTACGTCGACGGAGTTCCGGAGAAGCTGGAGGAGGACACCAACTTCGATGGACAGACCGACCGCTGGACCACCTACGAGGAGGGACACGTGGCCTCGGTCGAGATCGACTCCGACCACGACGGGGTCGTGAACGCCAGCGCACACTTCGGACCCGACGGCGAGAAGGTCTCCGAGGAGCAGGACACGAACGGGGATGGCACCTACGACGTGGCCATCTTCTACGAGAAGGGCGTACGCGTCCGCGTCGAGGAGGACACGGACCAGAACGGGTCGAAGGACGTCGTCACCTACTTCGCCGACGACGGCGAGACGATCGTGCGCCGTGAAGCGGACACCACGGGCGACGGGCGCTTCGACAGCGTCGCGCGCTTCGAGAACGGCCGGGAGGTCCGCCAGGAGCTGGACGCCGACGGGAACGGCGCCCCCGAGCTGGTGGTGCTGCTCGACGCCCAGGGCCGCAAGGCGGAGGAGCAGATCGACGCCGACGGGGACGGTCACGTCGAGCTGCGGCGCTTCTACGAGAACGGCGTGCGTGTGCGCGAGGAGGAGGACCAGACGGGCGACGACAAGCCCGAGGTGGTCACGGACTTCGACGGGGACACGTTGCTGCGGCGGGTCGCGGACACCGACAAGGACGGCCGCCCCGACACGACCCTGGTGTTCGCCGAGGGCCGCAAGGCGACCCAGGAGGAGGACCGCGACGGCGACGGCAAGGTCGACGCCCGCTACCGCTTCGACGACCAGGAGCGCGTCGCCGAAGAGGAGCTCGACGAGGACCGGGACGGCCACTTCGAGGTGAAGGCGACCTACGTCGCGGGCGAGCTCTCGGAGCGCGCGACCACACCGCCGGGCGCCAGCGCCCCCTCCCGCCGGGAGATCTTCGAGGGCGGTCACCTCGCGCGCGTCGAGCTGGACGAGAACGGGGACGGCCACACGGACCTGTGGAACTTCTACGTCGAGGGCGAGCTGCTCGCCCGGCAGGAGCAGGACACGACCGGCGACGGCGCCGTCGACACCTGGGTCGAGCTCGATCCGAAGACCGGCAACGAGAAGGCGATGCGCCGCGACACCACGGGCGACGGCCGGCCCGACTACTGGCGCACCGGCGACGCCGCGGGACGCCCCGCCCAGACCGAGGAGGATCGCAACGGGGACGGCACCATCGACCGCCGCGTCTTCTTCGCCGAGGGCGTCGCCGACCATTTCGAGGAGGACTCGGACGGCGACGGCACCATCGACCGGCGCGGCAAGCTCGACCCCACGGGCTCGGTCGTCCGCGAAGAGGTGGATGCGAACGGCGACGGCACCTTCGAGCTCGTCACCGAGTACGCGGCCGGCGAGAAGGTGCGCGAGGAGCAGGACAGCGACGGTGACGGACGCGTCGACGCGATCACCCTCTTTGCAGGGGGCGTCATCACTTCCCAGCAGCGGGACACGAGCGGAGACGGGAAGTTCGACTCGACGATCGCATTCGCGAACGGCGTCGAGACTCGCCAGGAGCGCGACACGGACGGTGACGGGCGACCCGACGTGACCGTGACCCTCGACGCCCAGCAGCGCCCCCTGCGCGAGGAGATCGACACCAACGGGGACGCGAAACCCGACCTGGTCAAGATCTACGCCGAAGGCGTGCTCGTGCAGGAACAGAGCGATGAGGACTTCGACGGGCGGCTGGAGCTCGAGACCACCTACGAAGGCGGCGTGCGCTCCCGGTCCCAGGCCGACCTCGACGGCGATGGCACGCCGGACCTGGTCGTCGCCTACGCCTCGGGACGCAAGCAGGAGCAGCGCGAAGATCGCAACGGCGACGGCCGCGACGACGTGGTGACCACCTTCGACGAGCAGGAGCGCCCGGCGCGGGTCGAGGAGGACACGGACGGCGACGGCACCTTCGAGACCGTGACCCTCTACGAGGCGGGCGTGGTGACGCGCACCGAGAAGGACCGCAACGGCGACGGCCAGGCGGACGTGGTCGCCCTCTACCGCGACGGCCAGGTCTTCCTCCAGGAGGAGGACAGCGACTTCGACGGCCGGATGGACCGCAAGAGCTCCGCGGGTGAGGCGGGGACGCGCGTGCAGGAGGCGGACACGAGCGGCGACGGCAAAACCGACACCTGGGTCACCACCGACGCCTCCGGCGCCGTCCTGCGCAAGGACGAGGATCGCTCGGGCGACGGAAAGCCCGACCTGTCCGCGTGGTTCGAGAACGGTCGCCTGGCGCGCATCGAGCAGGACACGACCGGCAAGGGCTGCGTCGACCTCAAGCAGTGGTTCGGCCCCGACGAACAGGTGCGCGCCGAGTACCGGGATACGAAGGGCGACTGCCAGATCGACGTGTGGAGCTTCTTCGAGAACGCGCGGCTCGTCCGCCAGGGACTCGACACCCAGGGCGACGGACGTCCCGACGTGCTCAATCACCTGAACGGCGATGGCGGCGTCGTGATCCAGGAGGTGGCGAGCTCCGGCACGCAGCCGGACAAGAAGCTCTTCCTCTCCCACGACGGCGCGGTGGTGAGCCAGTGTCTGCTCAGCGACGACAAACGCGTGCTGAACACCCGGGCGCTGGTGAGCGGGGGAGAGGTGCGCGAGGTGCTGATCGACACCACGGGCGACCGCTATGCGGACACCCGCCAGGTTCTCTCCGACGGACAGCTGGTGCGACTCGACGCGGACACCGACGGCGACCACCGGCCGGACGTCGTGCAGACCTACCAGGGCGGCGCCCTCCTCTATCAGGACGAGGACGCGGACGGCGACGGCCGCGTCGACCAGCGCTTCCAGGGCGATCAGCCGATCGCCGTCCCCGACGGGACGGTGATCGAGGGCGAGTCCTTCGGGACGCTCGACTGCGGCAGCTTCGACGGCTTCTGGTGGAAGCGCTGAGCCGGTGCCGATCGTCCGTGGCGTGACCCGCGTCACGTAGCCGAGGGCTCCGGCGCGTCGATCCCACACCCGGGGTCACCGGAAGCCGAATGCGACGCATCGACGCCCGCTACGACCGCGAGCAGATCCTGGAGCAGGCCGCGCGCGCGCGCGTGCGGCGGCAGCGGCGCCGGGCGATCGCACTCTACCGCCAGGTGCTGGCGGTCGAGCGCAACAACGTCGAGATCCACGAGAAGCTCGCGCCGCTGCTGGCCGAGACGGGACAGGACTTCGATGCCTGGAACAGCTATCGCGCGATCGCCCACGCGGCGCTGCGCGAGGGGCGCGAGGACCGGGCGATCGCCGTGTTCCGGGAGGCCTCCCGGGCGGTGCCGCGCGAGATCCAGGCCTGGCAGGGGCTGGCGCGCCTGCTGATGCGTCAGCGCGAAGACCAGGCCGCGGTCGAAGTGCTGATCGAGGGCAGTCGCCAGTTTCGCGCCCAGTGGAACCGGCCCCAGGCGATCCACCTGCTGCGGCGTGCGCGCGCCATCGATCCCTGGCACTTCGAGACGGTGGTCGAGCTGGCGCGTCACCTCGGTCGCACGGACCAGGAGGCCGAGGCGCGCATGCTCCTCGACGGCCTCGCCGAGCGTTCGGGCGAGCGCCGGCTGCGGCGCGTTCGCACCGCTCAGCTCGCGGTGTCGCCGGGCCCGCGCTCCCTGCTCGCGTGGCTGCTCGCCGGGCTGCGCCGCCCGGACCGCGAGCCGGACCCGGAGCACGACGCGGCGAGCCCGCCGCTCGTCGCGCCGGTGCTGACCCTCGCCTCGACCTCGGACCTGCCGGCGAGCCGGGAGCGCGAGCGGCGCCTGCGCCGGATCCCGCCGCTGCGCGGAGAGCCTCCGGAGACGTCCGAAGAGGCGGCGGCGGCGCTGCCCTGATCGCCGACTAGCGGATCCAGCCCGGCAGGCACCCCGCCTTGCGGCAGTCCTCGGCGAGTCCGTTCTCGAGGTAGTCGCGGGCAGCCGCCTCCTGCTCCTCGAGTCCGTTGAACTCGGCGCGCAGCTCGGAGCAGTTGACGCGCTTCTTGATGCCGGCGTCGTCGCGCGTGGTGACCCAGCCGCCGCGGTTGCAGTGGCTCACGTACTGCTGGAGATACTCGCGATGGGCCTGGATCTGCTCGATCGCCTGCTCGGCGGCGCGCTTCTTCTCCTGCCAGATGTGCGCCTGCTCCGCCTGGGCCTGGTCGGCGAGCGGGTTGCGCGGAGCGGCGGGCGGCGCCGACGGGGTCTCGGCGGAGTGGACCACGCCCGACGGCTCGAAGGGCTCGGCGCCCGGACAAGTGTCCTTCTGATCGGTGAAGATCGTCTGGCCGTCGGGCGTCGTGCAGCGGAACAGCTCCGCGCCGGCCGGACTCGCGAGCAGTCCGAGCAGCGGGAGCGACCACAGCAATCGGCGCAGGTCTCTGTCTCGCATCATCCCTCCTCAGTCCCGCCAGATCTGCGGAACACCCAGTCGATCCGCGTCGCGCTCCAGCGCCGCGAGCCTCGCCTCGAGCTCGGCCTGGCGGGCGGCGAGCTCGGCGCGTTCGTCGTCGTGGAGGCTCGGATGCTCGCGGAGATAGCTCTCGAGCCGCTGCAGCGGACCGGTCACGGTTCGGAACCGGGCGCGCCACTCGTCCTCCCCCAGGCCCCCGCGCAGGTTCTCGTTGGGGCTCAGGGTGATCACGCTCGCTGCGGCGTCGACGCGATACACGAAATTGTTGAAGAAGGTGCCGCCGAGCAGCCCCACGTCCATCGCCGGGTTGACCGTGGCCGTCAGGTTCTCGACGCGAGCGCCCCCGACCTCGACGGCCTTCAGCTCGACCACCGCCCGCGGGACGACCCCCGCGGCCGTGTGCACCTCGATGTAGGGCGTGTCCGGGCGGATCCGGATCCCGAGCCGCTCGGCGTAGGCGGCGGGAATCGAGACGCCGCTCGCGCCGGTGTCGATCAGGAACGGCACGCGGATCAGATCGTTGACGGTGGCTTCGACCCGCATCAGCGAGCCGAAGCGCTCGAAGGGGATGTGGACCTCGCCCCCGCGACCGCCGGGGCGCGGCGAGCGATCCGCGGGCGCGGCGACGGCGGCGCCGGAGTAGCTCTGGACCCGCGGCGTGTCCGAGCTCGAGGCGGCCTCGCGCTTCGCCTGCTCGCGATACCGGGGCGGGACCTTCGAGAGCTGCTCGGTGAAGTGGAGCCGGCCCTCCTCGTCGGTCCAGCGATAGATCTCCGCGCCGGCGGGTGGCGACAAGGCGACGATCAGGACGATCCAGGCGGGCCAATGCCAGGCGAGGCGCATCGAGGACCTCCCGCAGGCTCATCGGATGGATCGGGACCCCGATTGAGCGACGGCGCGGCGGGTCCCGGGGGGCCGCCGAGCGGCGCCCCGGGCGCGGCTATCTTCCGCCTCCGATGGCGGACCTCGTCGCCTTCTGCCGGCAGATCCTCGAGCGGGGCGATCTCGCCGCCAAGCTGGAGCCGCCGCCCGCCGATGGCCTGGCCGCGAGCCCTGCGCCTCCGACGGGAGTGCCGGTGCGCCCGGTGCGCGACCCCGAGCTCGCACTCTCCAGCGGCGCGGCGCGGCTGCCGCGCCCGCGGGCGCTCGGCGACCCGCGCGCCAGGGCCGTCTGCCTGGCGCGATTCGCCCACCACGAGCTGATGGCCGTGGAGCTGTTCGCCTGGGCTCTGCTCCAGTGGCCCGCGCTGTCCGCCGGCCTGCGCGAGGGCTGGCTGCGGGTCCTCGCGGACGAGCAGCGGCACTGCCGGCTCTACCTGGCCCGCCTCGCCGCGCACGGCGGCACCCTGGCCGACCATCCCCGCTCGGACTACTTCTGGCGCCACGTCGGAGCGATCGCCGAATCTCCACACGGTCCCGCCGCGTTTCTCGCCGTGATGGGACTCACGCTCGAGCAGGCCAACCTCGACTTCGCGGGACTGTACGCCGAGGGCTTCCGGGCCGGAGGCGATCCCGAGAGCGCGGCGGTGTGCGAGCTCGTGCACGCCGACGAGGTGCGGCACGTGCGGCTCGCCGCGGTCTGGCTGCGCCGCCTCGCCCCCGCCGCTCCCGACGACCTGAACGCCTATCTCACGGCGGTGCCCTTCCCCTTCGGGCCCCACCGCGCGAAGGGGCGCCGCTTCGACGCCGATGCACGTCGCCGCGCGGGCCTCTCGGAGTCCTTCATCGAGGTGGTCCGCGCCGCGCGCTCGCACGCCGGAGGAGGATGAGCGCGCGAGCCGGCGAGGCCGATGCGCAGCGGGGCGCGGACCGGCGCGCTCGCAGGGACGGGCTCTCGCTCCGCCCCAACGTCGGGGCCGAGGAGCCGGGGGGTCCCCGGTTCGCGGCGGCGCGCTCGGTGGCCCGCCTGTGGCGCCTGCTGTTCCCCGCCTCGGCGCAGTGGCCCGATCCCGAGCCGGTGATCTGGCCCGAGGCGTGGGGCCCGCTCCCGAGCGAGGCCGTCTTCCCCTGGCTGCCCGACGCCGGCCTGTGCGCGTGGTGGAACGACGAGGCCAGCGCCGCCGCCGCACAGAGCGCGGGCGTCCCGCTCTTCGGCCCGCCGGCCGAGGTGGTGGCGCGCGTGCACGACAAGGCCTTCGCCGCGCGCTTCGCCGCCGAGGCCGGATGGATGCCTCCGCCGTTCGCGGACTGCCTGCGCATCTTCGAGCCCGAGGAGCTGCGTGACACCGCGGCGTTTCGCGAGCTGCTGCGGCGCGAGCTCGCCCGCTGGCCCGACGGCTGGGCCGGGTCCGCGACGCTCAAGCCCCGGATCGGTACCAGCGGCCGGGGTCGCGTGCGCGCGGGCCCCGGCGACCCGCCCGACTGGGAGGGGGCCCTGCCCCGGCTCGCGGCCCGCGGCGGCGCCGTCCTCGAGCCCTGGGTCGCCCGCGAGCGCGACTACTCGGTGCAGCTGCACGTCGCGCGCGACGGAGCGATCACCCTGCTCGGCTCCCTCGAGCAGGTCGCGACACCATCGGGTGTGGTCCGCGGACATCGGGGCGAGCTCGACCACCGCGGGCGCGTCGCGGGCCCGGCGGAGGTGGAGGAGGAGCTGCTGGCCGCCGCCTGCGAGCTCGCCCGCGCCGCCCACGCCGAGGGATTCTCCGGGCCCTGCGGCGTGGACGCCTTCTCCTTCCGCCACCGCGGCTCGTCGGCGCTGCGCCCGGCGGTGGAGCTGAACGCGCGCTTCACCACCGGCACCGTCGCGATCGGGCTGCTCCGCCGGGCGCGCACGTGGCTCGACGAGCGGCTTCCCCCGGCTCCGGGGGCGCGCCGGCTCTTCGCTTTCGACCTTGGGGACCCGTCGGCGGGAGAGGCGCCCACACGCTGTGCGATCGCGGTGGGCGGCGCCCGGCTCCACTTCGCGGACCCGCCCGGCGCGGTTGCGGCCCCCGACCCGGAAGCGCGGGGAGGCCGCCCGAGCTCGCGCGCACGGGGTACCGCGCGGGAATAGCTCGCCGTCCCGGGCTCCGACCCCCGTGGCCACCCCACACCGTCGTGCGGCGGCCGGCCGCGGCCGGCCGGTGGCCGCACCCTGCCCGCTCCCACGCCCGCACGCGCCGGTCCCGACGGCATGCGGATTGCTCTCCTCTCCCCGCAACGCAACCGGGAGGAGACATGACCGTCAGGAGCCTGCTGTGGATCGGACCGGCGCGCGGCCTTCCGGCCGAGGTCGCCGAGGATCCGCGCATCGACGTGCTGTGGGAGGATCGCTGTCCGCAGCGCGCACCGCGCTGCGACCTCGTCGTGCTCGACGCCCGCTGCGAGGGGGCGGAGGCGTGGCTCGCCGAACGCAAGCCGGGGGACGCTCCTGTCGTCGTCTGGGGTCCCCGACCCGATCCCGGCTGGCTGACGCGCGGCGCGCGGGCCGTCCTCCCCGCGTCGTCGGAGCCGCCGGGTCCGGCCGAACGGCTGCTCGCCCTGCTCGCGCGTCCTTCGGGGCAGCCCTCGCGCAACGACGCGGCGACTCGCTTCGTCGCCCGTTCGCCGGCGATGCGGCGGGTCGCCGAGCTCGCTCAGCGCGCGGGGCGATCGCGGGCCACGGTTCTCGTCCTCGGCGAGACCGGCACCGGCAAGGAGGTGATCGCGCGCTCGGTGCACGATGCGAGCCCGCGCGCCGGCCGCCCCTTCGTGGCGATCAACTGCGCGGCGCTTCCCGACGCGCTGCTCGAGAGCGAGCTGTTCGGACACGCGCGCGGTGCCTTCACCGGGGCCGACCGCGAGCGAAGGGGCGCCTTCGAAGAGGCGCACTCCGGGACGCTCTTCCTCGACGAGGTCGGCGAGACCTCGGGCGCCTTCCAGGCAAAGCTGCTCCGCGTCCTCCAGGACCGCGCGGTGCGGCCGCTCGGCGGTACGCGGAGCCGCGACGTCGACGTGCGGATCGTCGCGGCCACCCACCGCAACCTGCAACACGAAGTGGCGCGGGGACGCTTCCGCGAGGACCTGTTCTTCCGGCTGCACGTCTTCCCGATCCACCTGACGCCGCTGCGCGAGCGACCCGAGGACGTGCTCCCCCTGGCGGAGCACTTCCTCGCCCTGCACGGCCGCGCCGAGGGCCGGGCCGGGAGCAGCCTCTCGTCGGCCGCGCGGCGACGCCTGCTCGCTCACCGCTGGCCCGGGAACGTGCGCGAGCTCGAGAACCAGATCCAGCGCGCCCTGGTGCTGGCCGAGCCGGAGGAGACGCTCACCGAAGCGCACTTCGACGGGATGATCTCCGTCGAGGCGCCGCCGCCCGAGCTCGCCGACCTGGACCTGCCCGAGGACGAGCCGCTGGCCGACACGCTGGCGCGCATCGAGGCTTGGCTACTCCGCGGCGCGCTCGACCGCCACGCCGGGCACCGCACCGCCACCGCGCGCACGCTAGGCCTGACCCGCGAGGGCCTCTACAAGAAGATGAAGCGGCACGGAATCGGGTGAAGCTCCGAGGTGCGAGCCGCGCCGCCGCGCGGCTCCCCTACGGTCCGCCGTGGTCGCGTCTCGAGACACTCATGATCACGGTTCTCCCCGACCCACCCGGCTCAGCAGATCGCCAGAGCGCCCAGCCGTAGGGCTCTCGAGCCTCGGGCATTCGAGCGGCAGGGATACCGCGGGCATCCGTGCGAACGACTGTCCTTCGTTCTCCGGCGCCATTCCGAGGGCGCCGGAGGCGACGAGGACGAGATGATCGCCCTCAGCCACCGGGGCCCGCACTTGCGGCGTTCGCTTTCCACCCCCCGACTTCGGCGCCATCTTGATCCTAGACGTCTCAGCTGGTCTTCGCCGAGAGCGACCACGTGATCGAGAAGCTCGCGCCGAACGCTACCGACCGAGGGCTCCGCGGTCCCGTTTTGCCAAGGGCTACGGAACGCCGAGCGCCTGGGACGGATCCCGAACCCCTCGATCGAGAAGGCGACTTCTTTGTTGATGCCTCGGCAGGCTGGGCCACCGACGCCAAGCCCGGAATCGCTCGGACCTCCGAGAGCCCGCTGCTTTGACCTAGCCGCACGTCGCGCGGCGCCCACTCGCCGCGATGGAAGCGTGGCAGCTTCCTCAGCCGCCCTGCTCCGCGCCCTTGCCCTCGAAGTACTTCAAGATCACATCGACGATCCGCTCTCGGTGCCCCTCGTACTCGATCGAGACCTCGTTCAGCCATTTCTTCCGCTCGACGTTCGGCTCGTGCTCGGCGATCGCCAGGGCAATGGCCGAGACCATTCGGGTGGCCTGGGCCTGGAGCAGCATGAAGCGAGGGTCGAAGGTGCCGCGGCCGTCGAGCATCTCGTGGGTGCCGGCCTCCTTCGCCAACGCAGTGATCGCGTCTCCGATCGGGCTGCTCGTTGCGGGCTCACCCGTCACGTCGGGAGCGAGCTCGCGCAGCTTATCGAGCTCGTTCATTCGCTGTGTGGACGCCTTGCTCAACACGTCCATCGTCGTGCCCACTTCCTCCGCCGGAGCGCTGAAGGTGATCTCCTTGAAAAGCTTCAGGGCTCGCAGGTGGGACTCGTCGGACAGGGTGTCTTGCAGGAGCGTGTACCCCATCACCAGGTCTTCGTGGGCCGAGGTTGCGGGTTTTTCAGCCTCGGAGGGCTTCAGTTGGGCGCAGCCGGCGAGCGCCACGATCGCGCACGCCAGTAACGGGAGAAAGACTCGGAGCTGGGTCTTCATGCGATCACCGCGACGGAGTGCCAAAGTCCGCACCACCGAGCAGAGCGCATCGTCGGGCGAACTCCACCTCATGCGCTGGCGTGGGAGCATACGCGTGCCAGCTCAAGCGACGCGCCAAGCGCCTGGAGGGCTCGGAACCGGAGATCCCACTCGGCTCGAAACGATTCCCGTGGATGACTAGCGCCGGGACGGAGCTTCAGCACCGGACCGCCGCGGCGCGCAGCATCCATAGGGATCCCCGCGACCGGGCACCCCATGGAAGCTCCGAAGCGCACGATCTCGGGCCCAAATCGAAGGCCAGTGGGCTACCTGCGCCAGCGCGAGTATCCCCATCCGCCGCCACCGAACAGGATGACCACCAAGAGAACGATCAATAGAGTCGACATTCGACAACCTCGTCGTTTGGATTACGCTCGAAGCTAGCGAGACCCCGAGGCCGTTCCTATTCCGAGACCCAGGGATTTCGCGCGCTGGATGTGTGGATTTGAGGCGGTCGCCGCGTTGGCCAGCCCCCGCTCAGCGCAACCCGCCGCGCCCGGCGATTGACAGTGTCTATTCTCAATATTCGCCGTGGCTGATTCGACCGCCAACCCGGCAACTTCGTCGTGACCTCGAACCATCCGGTCACGCTCGTCGAGTACATGAGCGGCAGCACGAACGTCGCCCCCCCGTCGGTGATCCCGCGATGACGCAAGCGGTTCCCGTGGAGCAGCTCCGATCGGAATACGTGGTGTTCGTCGGCGACGCCTGGCCGAGCGATCTGGTGACCGTGACCAGGCCCGTCGGCTCGACCGTCGCGATCGACGGCGTCGACCTGTCCGCAGCGAGCTTCGTGGCGATCGATGACGGCTTGACGACGCCCGAGTGGGAGGTCGCACGCGTCCCCATTGCCGACGGTCGCCACGAGATCAGCGGATCACACCGATTCGGCGTCACCGTCGCCGGCTACAGCGGTCTCGACTCGTACGCCTTTCCGGGCGGCATGAACCTGCTGGACCTGGATCCGGTCGTCATGGTTCCGACCATGTCGCCGAATCACCGGGGCGCACTCACCATCGCGCTGACCTGCGCGGGTGTCGCAGCGATCGCCGTCGGCGCGGGCCGCGGACGGACGCGGAGCCGGTTCTGCTGACCCGTTGTGTGCCTAATGTCGGCCGAGTTGTGCGCGGCCCGTCGGCAGTCGTTGAGCACGCCGCCCAGCCTCTCGCGACATTCGACAACTCCCTCTCTCCGAGAGACGCCACTTGGGCTCTCGTTCGGCTGGGACCGCGCGCGGGCAGCTCGGCGCTCCTGGCCTGCGACGGCTACCTCCGGCTCGCGGACAAGCCGATCCGAGGCGCTCTTCGAGGGCGCGGCGCACGCGCGGCGGGTCCGAGCGCTGCTGGTGGCGCTCGGACTGATCGATCCAGCGCACGATCCGGGGGGCCTTCGCGGCCGGAGGCAGACCGGTGCTCCCAACCGACTGAACGGCGCCGCCGTTTCGGGTAGCATGCTCGCCATGACGAGACTCGGCTACCAGATCCCCAACTTCACCTATCCCGGTGTCCGGCCCGAGGACATCTACGCCAACGTCGTCGCCCAGGCGAAGGCGGCGGAGGCGGCGGGCTACGACCGCGTCTTCGTGATGGACCACTTCTACCAGCTGCCGGGTATCGGAGCGCCCGAGGAGCCGATGTTCGAGTGCTACTCGATACTGTCGGCGCTGGCACAGCACACCGAGCGGGTGCGGCTCTCCGCCCTGGTCACGGGCAACTCCTATCGCAATCCCGCCCTGCTCGCGAAGACGATCACCACCCTCGATCACGTGTCGAACGGGCGCGCCACGCTCGGCATCGGCTGCGGCTGGTTCGAGAAGGAGCACGTCGATCTCGGCTTCGAGTTCGGCACCTGGACCGACCGCTTCGAGAAGCTCGAGGAGGCGCTCCAGATCATCCGCCCCATGCTGCGCGGCGAGCGCCCCACCCTGGCGGGGAAGCACTACTCGGTGACGGAGGCGGTGAACTCGCCGGCTCCGATCTCGAAGATCCCGATCATGATCGGCGGCCAGGGCGAGAAGAAGACCCTGCGGATGGTGGCGCAGTACGCCGACGAGTCGAATCTCGTCGGGAACAACGCGGACATCCCCCGCAAGCTCGAGGTGCTGGCCGCCCACTGCGAGAACGTCGGCCGCGACCGCTCCGAGATCACGGTGACGAAGCTCCAGATGATCGCCGTCGCGCCCACCCAGGAAGAGCTCGACGCCGACTTCCGCGCCATCGCCGAGGCGAAGGGCTGGAACGACGCGCGCATCGACGCAGCAAAGCAGGTGCTCATCAGCGGCGATCCCGACACCGTCGGCGAGATCCTCTCCGACGCGGTGGCGAAGGGTCTCGACGGCCTGGCCGTCGACCTGCCCGTGAACGGCCACAATCCCGAGCGCATCGCGCTGCTCGGCGAGATCGCGAACAAGATCCTGCGCTAGGTCGGTGCGAGGCCTCGTCGCGGCCAGCGCAGGGCGACGACGCGCATCTCGAGGGACTTGCGCACCACGGCGTCCATCGCGCGACGGGCCCGCTGCTGCCAGCTCGAGGCGTCGGTGCCCCGGCAGAGCGCGGTCCCATCGCGGCGCGCCTCTTCGAGCCGCGCGTCCATCGCGTCGATCGCGTCGCGCAGCGGCCGGGTGCCGATCGGCGGGTCGCCTTCCTCGTCGATCGCGACGGCTCGGCGCAGGGCCTCCTCGTCGTCGTGGCCCACCGCCTCGATCGCCGCCGCGAGCCGTCGGTAGCGGCGCTCGGCCACCTCCTCGCCCGGCAGGATGCACGAGCCGTGCGGCGTGCCCAGGGTCTCGAACACGTAGGCGCGGCCGAGCGGCAGCTCCGCGCGGAACCACCAGCGTTGCCGCGCGTCGTGCAGGAAGGTCCAGATGTCGTTCACGCGCCGGTCCTCGTCTCGGTCGAGGAAGGCGTCGGTGGGAAGGCCGTAGCGAAGCTGGTGGGCCCTGCGGTCGAGTGTGCCCTTGTCCATCAGCACCAGCGGCCGCGTGATCTGCTGGAGCGGGATCCACAGGTTGAGCAGCCAGAGCGGAGACCAGCCGTTGCGGCTGTCCGGGGCGTCGTGGCGGAACAGCCAGGGAGCGGCGCCGCGCAACATCTGGCGCAGCGGGGTGCCGCGCACGTCCTGATCGGCGTGGACGGCGCGGGCCGCGTCGTGGTCGTTCATCGCGGACATCGCGTCGGGTGGGCTCATCGCCAGACCGTTCGGCCCCGCCTTGCGCATGATGAAGCCCTCGGGCGCGATGGTGAGCAGCCGGAGACGGGAGCCGTCGCCCAGGCGCACCGTCTGCCCGGCCAGCCGCCGGCGGATGGCGCGCGCGTCCTCCTCGCGGACGTGGCCGGCGTCGCGCACGCGCACCAGCACCTCGGTCAGATCGGCAACGGCGGACAGGTCGACGCTGTCGAAGCCGTGTCGCACCAGGTCGGGCCGGAAGGACGCGTCTTCTCCCCAGTCGTGGAGGCGGCAGGTCTGGAGGTCGAAGGCCTCGGGCGGCGCGTCGGGCGCGCGCGTACGGGCCCGCAACAGGCCGGGACGCTCGTCGTCGGGGCCGACGTCCCGCACGGACGTGAACGCCAGCGCGGCTTCGACGGTCGCCGCGGGGGTTCCGGCGAGAGCCTGGCGATGGCCGAGGCCGCCGCGAGCAGCCGCTGAGCGCGAGACCGTCATCGGGGCTCCTCGACGGACAGCGTGCCATAGGGCGAGGCGGCGCTTCAAGGATCGATCGGTCGGCACCAACGGGTGGGGCCCGCGCGCGCTCGGGGTCCGCGCACTCCGCGCATCACCGGGACGCCTTGCCCAGCGGGGGTCCCGGGCAGCGGGGGTCCCGGTCGAGCGACGTCGCAGGTTCCGCCGCTTCGGGCTCGGGTGACGCCGTCGACTCATCTCGGATCGACCGCGGGCTGGCTCGGCACCTCGAAGGTCATGGAGGCCCAGAAGCTGTTCCACTCGTCGGAGGCCTAGCCCTCGGCGGAGGGAGCGGCGTCGCCGATCCGCACCAGGGCCTTGGCGCAGCGGGCGAAGTGATCGCGGATGCCCCGGGGCTCGCCCGCGCTGCCGGCTCCCAGAAACGCGTCGAGCCCTTCCTCCTCCGCGTACGCCGCGACCTTGTCCGCGTCCAGATCGACCGTGGAGGGACGGCTGTGATAGGCGATCCAGTACAGGCGCGGCGCTTCGACGCGCGCCGCGCCCGCCGGATCGGCGGCGGGCCAGCCCGCCATGGGCTGCTCTCCTCCGGGACCCCCGAGGACGAAGCGCTCGATCCACGCATCGTTGCGGGGCACATCGTCCCCGCGAAACGACATGCCCACGCGCAGGCGCGCCCGGACGGCGGCGGGCGAAGCGACCGGCGCTGGCGCATCCTGGGCCATGCACTCGGACATAGCGCTGAGGAGCCCGCCCGGATGGCCCACGCCCCTGCTCCCCGTCTCGCGATGCTCTTGTCGGCGATCCGCCTGTTCCGCCGCCAGGGCTACGAGAAGACTTCCATGCTCGACGTGGTGCGCGAGAGCGGCGGCCCCCGCGGCTCGCTCTACCACTACTTCCCCGGCGGCAAGGTCGAGATGGGATGCGAGGCGGTCACGCTGGCCGGCAAGGGCGTCCTGGCGTGGATCGAGCAGGCCCGCGCCCGGTCGGGTACCCCGGCCGCCTTCCTGCGCGCGCTCGGCGAGTCCTATCGCAGCGCTCTCCTGACGTCGGACTTCGAGGAGGGATGCCCGGTCGCGACGGTCGCCCTCGAGACGACACCGGGAGAGCCCGCGCTGGCGCAAGCCTGCGGAGCCGCCTTCGAGACGTGGATCTCCGCCGTGCGCGACGCGCTGGTCGAGAAGGGGGTCGCGCGGGCGAAGGCGCGCGACCTCGCGCCCTTCGCCGTGAGTGCGATCGAGGGAGCGATCCTGCTCGCGCGCACACGGCGCAGCGCGGAGCCGATCCGCGTGGCGATCCAGCAGCTGGTCCGGCTGCTCGACTGACCGCTCCGACGCGGCGCGCGGGCCCCGACCCGGGAGCTGCGGCATGTTCCCGACGCTGCGCGCCCGTCGGCATCGTCACCACGACCCGAGGAGACCCTCATGATCCGTCGCGCCATCGGCCGGAGCGGCCCCACCGTCAATGCCATCGGACTGGGCTGCATGGGCATGTCCTTCGCCTACGGCCCGGCGATGGAGGAGAAGGACGCGATCTCGCTGCTGCACGCGGCGATCGAGCGGGGCGTCGACCACTTCGACACGGCCGAGATGTACGGAGCCGGCGCCAACGAACGCCTGCTCGGCGCCGCCTTCCACGACCGCCGCGAGCGCGTCTTCATCGCTACCAAGTTCGGGCCGCTCCTCGACCGCGAGACCGGCATGCCCGTGGGCGTCGACGGCTCGGAGAAGAACGCCCGGCGCGCGATCGAGAACTCGCTGCGCTACCTGCGCACGGATCACGTCGACCTGTGGTACCTGCACCGCCGCGACTTCTCCCGTCCGATCGAAGAGACCGTCGGCGCGATGTCGCGGCTCGTCGAGGAGGGAAAGGTCAAGGCGCTCGGCCTCTCCGAGGTCACCGCCGAAACGCTGCGCAAGGCGGCGGCGGTCCACCCGATCGCCGCGGTCCAGTCCGAGTACTCGATCTTCACCCGCTTCGTCGAGGAAGAGGTGCTCGGCGCCTGCCGGGAGCTGGGCACCACGCTGGTCGCCTACTCCCCGCTCGGTCGCGGGATGCTCACCGGCTCCTTCACACGGGACTGGAAGCCCGACGGCCCCGACTTCCGCACCGCCATGGCGCCGCGCTTTCAGGGGGAGGCCTTCGAGAACAACCTGGCGCTGGTCACCGAGATCGAGCGGGTCGCCGGGCAGCGCGGAGCCGCTCCCGCGCAGGTCGCCCTCTCCTGGGTGTTGGCCCGAGCCGAGCAGATCGTCGCGATTCCCGGCACCACGCGCCTCGCCAACCTCGACGTCAACCTCGGCGCCGCGGACCTCGTCCTCTCCCCCGACGAGACGAGGCGCCTGGACGACTTGGCCGAGAAGGTGAAGGGCGAGCGCTACCACGAGACCGGAATGGCCGCGGTGAACGGCTAGGAGACCTCACCCCGTCCCGGGCCGGCGTACGGCGAGCACGCCGCCGGCGGCGAGCTGGAGCACCTGCGCGACCATCCGCTTGCGCATCGCCTCCCGCTTCTTCCTGGGGAAGTCGAGATGGTAGTTGGCCAGGGCCAGAACCTGGACGGTCAGGAGGGTGGCGATGCCCTCGACGTCGAGGGGCTTCCCCGTCGCCGACGCGAGCGCCTCGTAGTAGCTCTTCACGTGCTCGATCGTGCGCTGGGAGTGGCTCCGGATGGCGCGGCGCACCCGCGGCGAGTCGCTGTAGTACTCGCGGACGAAGATCTTGATGAACTCGGGGTGCTGGTCGCTCATCTCGAACAGACGCAGGAGCAGCTCCCCACCCCGCTTCACCAGATCGCCGTCCGGGCGCATTCCACCGCGCTCCATCGTCCGCAGCACGACCTCTCCATCGCAGCGGAGGATCTCCACCAGCAGGTCCTCCTTGTCGCGGAACTGGTGGTAGAAGGAGCCCGTCGACACGCCCGCCTGGCGGAGGATGTCCTCGCGCAGGCTCGCGCCCCCCAGCCCCTTCTCGGCGAACACCTTCCGGCCCGCCGCCAGCAGGCGCTCCCGCGTCCGCTGGGCACCCGGCCGGGCGGGCTTTTTCCTTGTCCGAATCGCGCCGGCCATGCTAGGGTGGATCCCGAATTAGTCTTGTTGTTCTAGAGTGGACGTTCTCGCTCTAGTGGAATCGATTCTAGCCGACGGTCATCGCCCGGGCCCAGCCCCTTCGCGTCCGGCGCAGCTGTCGCGGAGCGCCGTCGTTCCATGGCCTCGACGCTCAGCTATCAGTTCGGAGACTTCGAGCTCGATCTCGCCCTGTTCGAGCTTCGGCGCGGCGGAGCCACGGTGAAGATCGACCCGCGCGCGTTCTCGCTCCTCCACTATCTCCTCGAGCACCGCGATCGCGTGGTCCTCAAGCATGAGCTCCTGTCGGAGGTCTGGTCGGGCACGGCGGTCCATCCGAGCGTGCTGCCGACGAACATCCGCCGCATCCGATCGGCACTGGGGCAGCCGGCCAGGGACCCTCAGCCGATCCAGACCCTGCACGGCAGGGGCTATCGCTTCAATCTGCCCGCGAAGCAGATCCTGCGCCCGTGCAGCGCGAGAGGTCTCGCCGACCCGATGCGCGTGGAGCAGGCGTTCTCATGAGCGCGCTGACGCCGGAAGCCCGGCGCGGTGCAGGAAGAACCTTCCCCGAGCGAGGGAGGCGGTCTGGCGCCACGCGCCGGCCCGCCGAGAGATTCGGCGACCGTGCCCGCCATGGTCGCCGACTCTCTCCCTGCCCGCGATCGAACGCGACGCATCGGCCGACTCGCTCGAGTCCTTCTAGCTGAACCAGCTCTTGCGCGCGGCGAGCCCGTTGGCGATCAGGCCGCGAATCGCATCCTTCACCACGTCGACGCGCGCCTCGATTGCCGCGTCGTCTTCGTTCGCGTCGCCCTCGAAGAGCAGCGGCGTTCCGAAGTGGATGTGGAACTTCACCGGCAGCG
>CAZZFT010000072.1:0-24479 GCA_964653555.1 uncultured Spirochaetales bacterium
TGTTCATCTGCTCGGCGGCGTCGCCCCCCGGCGGCGGCGTCCACGGCCAGTGCGGATATTGGGCCGCGCAATCGGCACTGAAGCGGCTCTAGAGGGGAGGTGCGTGCCGATCGGCGAGCGCCCCGACGACGAGATCGAGCACGCCGGGCCGACCCGTCAGCGAGCCGGCCCCACGCCAGCCACGTTCGCGCTCGCCGGGTCCTCTTGCTCCGCACCCGCCAGGCGTGCGGTGATCTCGTAGAGCAGACGGGTGCCTTCCTTCAGGTTCGCGACGGAGATCCGCTCGTCGTTGCCGTGGACGAGGGAGGCGTCCTGCTCGCGCACGGCGAAGGGCATGAAGCCGTAACAGGGGACGCCGCGCTCGCGGAAGTAGTGGCAGTCGGTGAAGCCGACGGCGAGCGGTGTGGTGACGACGGTGCCCGGGTTGCGGCGTTCGGCGATCTCGCCCAGCACGGTGAAGAGCTCGTGGTCGGTGGGCGAGGAGGCGGGCGGGAACGAGAGCAGCGTCTCGATCTCGATACCGGGGTCGTCGATCACCGCCTCGAGGTCGGCGAGGAAGGCCTGGGGGTCCTGGTCGGGCAGCAGTCGTACGTCCAGCTCGGCGCTGGCCTCGGGCGGGATCACGTTGGTCTTGTTCGATCCCTCGAGGACGGTGAGGGAGATCGTGTTGCGCACCTGGGCGTTGTGGCGCGGCACCGCCGTGAACTCGGCGGCGAAGTCGGGGTCGGCGAGCGCCGCGGACAGGTCGCGCAGCTTCTCGCGCTGGGGGCCGGGCTCGCCGTCGGCCGTGTCGGCGTAGAAGCGCTGGAGCTGCGGGACGACGCGGATCGGGGTCTGCCAGGCGGCGATCCGCCCGAGCGCCGCGACCAGGCGGGCGGGCGCGGCGTCGGCCAGCGGCATCGAGCCGTGACCGGGGTGTCCCTTCGCCGTGAGGCGCAACCACAGGGGCACCTTCTGCGCCACCTCCACCGCGTAGAAGCGAGGCGCGCCGTTCTCGTCGAGTGCGATGTAGCCGCCCTCGTTCAGCACCACGCCCGCGTTCGCGAACAGCTCGAAGTGCTGCTCCGCCATGAAGCCGGCGCCGAGCGCGCCGCCGGCCTCCTCGTCGGCCACGCCGAGGAAGACGACGTCGCCCGCGAGCGGCGCGCCCGAGCGGGCCAGCGCGATCAGCGTCAGCGCGCTGGCGATGCCCATGCCCTTGTCGTCGAGCGCGCCTCGGCCCCAGATCTCGCCGTCCTCGATCGCCCCGCCGAAGGGCTCCCGCTTCCAGTAGCGCGCGTCGGCGGGGACGACGTCCATGTGGTGCATCAGCACGACCGAGGGCCCTGAACGGTCGCCGGGCAGCCGCGCCACCACGTTCCCGCGCCCCGGCGCGGACTCGTAGATGCGTGCCTCGATCCCCTCGTCCTCGAACCAGCGCGCGAAGAATTCCGCCGCGCGCAGCTCGTTGCCGGGAGGATTCGCCGTGTCGACCTGGAGGTAGCGGGAGAGCCGACGCACCGCCTCGTCCTCGAGGGCGCTCCAGTCGGGCCCCTGGGCGCGGGCCGGCGGCGTCGCAGCCAGCCACGCGGCGAAGAGCAGCAGCAGGGGCGCCGAGCGACGCATTCCGGCGTCAGCCCGCCTCGCGCGAGCGCTCGTCCGCGCCGCGCCGCACGGGCGTCGCACGGCGCCGCCCCGAGAGCGCGAGCAGCTCTTCGGCGAGTGCGGGTCCCGCCACCTCGTGCTTGAAGAACGCGTACACCTCGTCCCAGGCGAGCGCCTGGAGGCGGTCGAGCCACGCCGCGAGGTCGCGCGTGTCGTACGCGCTGCGGCGCAGGCGCAGGTAGCCGAAGCGGGCCGTCTCGTGCAGCGACGCCTCGCCCTCGTCGGACTCCGACGCGACCCACGCCGCGCCGCGCTCGCGCAGGCACGCGAGCACCGCCGCCTCCTCCCAGCTCTCGTGGCGGAACTCGAAGGCGGCACGGGCGCGACCGTCCAGCTGGTCGAGGAAGCGCTCGAGGCGCTCGCGGTCGCGGCGGAGATTCGGGGGGAGCTGCACGAGCAGCACGCCCAGCCGCGGGCCCAGCGGCTCGAGCTGGCCGAGCAGGTAGTCGAGCTCCTCTCCCACCTCCTTCAGGCGCTTGTGGTGGGTGATGCGCTGGCTCACCTTCACCGCGAAGCGGAAGCCCTCGGGCACCTGGCTGGCCCAGGCCGCCACCACCTCGCGCTTCGGCATGCGGTAGAAGGTGTTGTTGATCTCCACCGCGGGCAGGCGCTGCGCGTAGTAAGCGAGCATCGCCGCCGCCGCGGTCTTCTCGGGATAGAAGGAGCCCTTCCACTCCTTGTAGGAGTAGCCGCTGGTTCCGGCGCGGATCTCCATCGGGAGACCTCCGGGGGGTGGACCGGGGATTATGACAGCAGCACCGGCGCGATGTCGAAGGGCGCTGCGACCCGCCGCAGCCACTCGTCCCGGCTCATGGCGTAGATCGCCACCCGATGGCCCTGGAGCTGCCGGAGCTCCACATAGCGCTCGCCGATCTTCTCGGCGACGCGGATCGAGGCCGCGTTCTCGGGCAGGATCGCGCTGATCACGCGCTCCGCGCCGACCGCGGTGAAGGCGTGCTCGAGCGCCGCGCGGGCACCTTCCGTCGCCAGGCCCTCGCCCCAGCGCGGACGCGCCACCAGCCAGCCGACCTCGAGGCCGGGCCAGCCCTCGGGCCGGTACAGGCCGATGCGCCCCACCAGCTCTCCCGTGGCCTTCTCCTCCGCCGCCCACAGCCCGTAGCCGCGGATCTGCCAGTGTCCGAGCAGATAGCCGATCGAGCGCCACGCCTGGTCGCGGTCGTAGGGCCGGCCGTTTCCGATGAAGCGCATCGTCTCCGCGTCGCCGGTGAGGCTCGCCCAGGCGTCGAGGTCGCTCTCGCGGAACTGGCGCAGCCGCAGCCGTGCGGTCTCCAGCTCGGGCCGACGGGTCACCGCGGCGATCAGTCGGCCTCGGTGGGCTCGGGGCCGTTGGCCACCCAGGGCGCCACGACGCGCACCTGCAGCCGCACGCAGGGCAGACCGCGGAACACGTCGGGAGCTTCCGAGGCGTCGGAGCAGAAGCCCACCTCCACGTCTCCGGCCCGCTCGAGCGACTCGCAGCAACGGCCGCGGCGTTCCGCCACCGGCGTGGCCGGCCCCTGGGCGATGCGACCCACCAGGTAGAACATGACGGTATAGGTGTGTTCGCCCGAGGCGAGACGCGCCTCGTGCCGCGCGCAGGCCTCGAGCTGGGGATCGATGCCCAGCCAGTCGAGGAACTCGAGCACCTCGGCGCTGTACACCAGGTGGCGCGTGGTGGCGAAGTTGAAGCAGGCCTCGCAGCCGCAGTCCTCGCTTCCGCCGCAGTCGATCTGCGCGTAGACCTCTCGGGTGAGCTCGGGCTCGGTGTCGACCGCCCACTTGCGGAGCGCGATCGTCTGCATCGATGTTCATCGAAGCACACCCGAATCGCGCCGGGAAGCGAAAAGATGGCGACGCTGGGAGGACCGCCGCGAGGAGGCCGAAGGCCGACGCGCAGCGAGGCGAAGCCGAGCGAAGTCCCCCGCTACGGCAGCGCGAAGGCGACCAGGGCGTCGCCCGTGCGTCCCGGGATCAGGCCGTGGCCGCCTGCGGCGACGACCACGTACTGGCGCCCCTCAGGGCTCAGCCGGTAGGTCATCGGCGTGGACTGGGCCGTCGCGGGGAGCCGCGCGCGCCACAGCTCCTCGCCCGACTCGGTGGAGAAGGCGCGCAGGTAGCGGTCGGTGGTGGCGCCGATGAAGACGAGACCGCTCGCCGTCGTGATCGGCCCGCCGATGTTCGGCACGCCCTTGGGCGCGAACAGCCACACGGGGAAGGGCGCCACGTCGCGCGTGGTGCCGAGCGGAACCTCCCAGCGCAGCGCACCGGTGGCGACGTCGATCGCGGCGAGCGTTCCCCAGGGCGGCGGGTTGCAGGGCGCCCCGAGCGGCGAGACCAGCGGATAGCGCTCCAGCGCGTAGGGTGTTCCCTCCTGAGGCTCGAAGCCGAAGGCGGGCGGGCCGTCGGGGAACTTCTTGTCGAACTCGGCGCGCGGCCACAGGCGGATGTAGGTGGCCATGCGCATCGTGTTGATCAGGAACAGTCCGCGCTCGGCGTCGACGGATCCGCTGCCCCAGTTGTTGCCGCCCGCCATGCCCGGGTATTGGATCGTCCCCTCGAGCGAGGGTGGGGTGAAGATCCCCTCCGAGCGGGCGGCGGCGATCTTCTCGCGGCACTTCGCGCGGTCCCAGGGCGTGAACCCGAAGGCGTCGTCGGGAGTGAGGGTCGCGGGGTGGAGCGGGGCGGGCACGAGTGGGAAGGGCTGGGTGGGCGAGAGCGTCTCGCCCGGCACGCCGCCCTGGGGCACGGCGCGCTCCTCCACCGGGAACAGCGGCTCGCCCGTGCGCCGGTCGAGAAAGAAGAGGTGGCCCATCTTCGTCGGCTGCACCAGGCCGGGCACGGAGGCGCCGTCGCGCGGGAAGTCGATGAACACCGGCTGCGAGGGCACGTCGTAGTCCCACAGGTCGTGATGGACGGTCCGGAAGTGCCAGCGCACGACGCCGGTGCGCCCGTCGAGAGCGACCACCGAGCTCGAGTAGAAGTCCAGGCCATTGCGCTGGCCGCCGTAGTAGTCGGGCGCGGTGTTCCCGGTGGGCACGTAGACGATCCCCAGCGCCGGGTCGACCGAGAGCGCGGTCCAGGCGTTCGCACTGCCTCGGCGGTAGCGGATGCCCTCGCGAGCGGCTTCGTCCCCGGTCGGGCTGCCGGGAGGCACCGGGTCCCACGCCCAGACGCGCTCCCCGGTGCGCGCGTCCCAGGCGCGCACGACGCCGCCGGGCGCGTCCGTGCGCCGGTTGTCGAGCACCATCGCGCCCGTGATCACGCGGTCGCCCAGCACCGCGGGCGGCGAGGTCATGCCGTACTCGCCGGGCCGGGTGTCGCCGATTCCCTCGCGCAGGTCGACGACGCCGTCCTCGCCGAAGCCCTCGCAGGGCCGACCCGTCTCGGCGTCGAGGGCGATCAGGCGCGCGTCGAGCGTGCCGGTGAAGATCCGGCGCCGGCAGGCCGCGTCCTCGGGCGCGCGAGCGTCCAGCCACGCCGCCACCCCGCGGCAGTTGAAGAGATAGAGGCCGTCGCGATCGAGATGCGGGTCGTAGCTCCAGCGCTCGGCGCCGCTCTCGGCGTCGAGCGCAATCACCCGGTTGAAGGGCGTGCAGAAGTAGAGCGTGTCCTCCACCAGGATCGGCGTGGTCTGGAAGCCCGAGCGCACACCGACGCCGTGGGAGCCGTCCTCGATGTCGCCGTGGTGGTAGGTCCAGGCGACCTCGAGGGCGCGCACGTTCTCGGGCGTGATCTGGGTGAGCGGCGAGTAGCGTGTGCCGCCCGGTGTGCCGCCGTACACGGGCCAGCCCGCCACCGGCCCGCCCTCGGGAACCGCCGCCGGCGGCGAGCACGCGAGTGCGGCGAGGGCGCAGAGCGGGAGGAGGCGGGAAGCCAGGTGTCGGTTCGGCACGCGCGGATTCTCCTCGCCGTCCCGGCTCCCCGCAATCCGCGGCTGCGGGCGCGCGGGCCGAGCCGGTATGATCCTCTTCCGATGGCAGAGGATGCCCTCGAGCAGTTCGCGCGATCGATCGAGGACGCCTTCCACCGCGCCGGCGTCGACGAGCTCCGCGAGACGCTCGCCGCCGAGGAGGCCGCCGCGGCCGGCGCCCTGGGCCGAGCCACCGGAATCGACGACGGCGCACTCCTGCGGCGACTCGCCGGCCTCGGCGTGCGTCCGGAGACGCTCGCCGCCTTCACCCTGATCCCTCTGGTCGAGGCCGCCTGGGCCGACGGGGTGATGGACGCCAACGAGCGCGACGCGGTGCTGCGCGGCGCGGCGACCACCGGCATCGCTCCCCAGAGCGCGAGCTACCGGCTGCTCGAGCTGTGGACGCGGGAGCGCCCCGCTCGCGAGCTGGTGCAGGCGTGGCGCGAGATGGTCGCCGCGCTGGCGAGGTCGCTCAGCACCAGCGAGAGCCATCAGCTGCGCACCAAGGTGATCGGTCGCGCCTTCGCGGTGGCGGCCGCGGCCGGCGGTCTGCTCGATGCCCGGCCCCACGTATCGGCCGTCGAGCGGGCGGTGCTCGACGACCTCGACGCCGCCTTCGGCGCCGGATGAACCGCGCGCGGCCGCCATGCGCGTACTGGTGGCGACGGGCTCGTTTCCCCTCCGGCGCGACGATGCCTCGCCGCGCCTCGGTCTGGATCTGTGCGAGGCGCTCGCGCGACACGTGGAGGTGACGGTCCTGGCACCGGGTGCTCCGGACGCGGCTCCGCTCGACACCTGGGGTGCGCTCGACGTGCGCCGCTTCGCCTACTTCCTGCCGCGCCGTCGCGAGTGCCTGGCCTACGGCGCGGGCATGCCCGAGAACCTCGAGCGCTCCGCCTGGGCGCGCGTGCAGCTGCCGTTCCTGCTCGCCTGCCAGGCGCGCGCCGTCCGCCGGGTCGCCGACGAGGTCGGGGCCGACGTCGTGCACTCCCACCGGATCCTGCCCTCGGGCCTCGCCGCGGCCTGGGCGCGCGGGCGCCGCCGGCGCTTCGCCCACGTGACGACGCTCCACGGCAGCGACTCCCACCTGCTGCCCCGGCTGCCCGCGGCGCGCGCGATCGCCCGCTGGATCTGCGCGCGCAGCGACGGGATCGTCGCCGTATCGAACAACGTGCGCGAGAACCTCGACCGCGTTCTGGGCCGGCCGTCGGGGGCGACGCTGCTGCCGGTGGGCGTGGACACCGCCCACTTCCGGTCGCCGGCGGCGAAGCCGGTGTCGTCGACGTTCCCCGCCGGCTTCCTGCTCTTCGTCGGTCGCCTGGTCGCGATCAAGGGCGTGGACGTCCTGCTCGCGGCTCTGTCGCGCGTGCGCGAGCGCCACCCGGAGCTCGGACTCGTCGTGCTCGGAGACGGACCGCTGGCCCCGGCGCTGCGCGAGGAGGCGCGCCGCCGCGGGCTCGCCGACTGGGTGCGCTTCGCCGGCGCCGCCGACCGCGACCAGGTGGCGGCGCACCTGCGCGCCTGCCGCGCGGTGGTGGTGCCTTCGGTCGTGGACGAACGCGGGCGCGCCGAGGGCACGCCCTCCATCGCGCTCGAGGCGCTGGCCGCGGGCGCGCGGCTGGTGGTGAGCGACGCGGGCGGTCTGCCCGACCTGGTGTTCGCCGGCCGCAACGGGTGGCTGGCGGTGGCCGGCGACCCGGAGGACCTCGCGGCGAAGATCGTCGCGGCGCTCGACGCCCCGGTTCCCGCGCGCGTCGGCGCGGTGGCCGACTCCCTCGACTGGGCGCGGGTGGCCGAGCGGACGATCGCGATCTACGAGCGCGCTCTTGCGCGATCCGCCTCCGACTGAGGGTGGACCGGCGAAGGCGTGGTATACCCCGCCAACGAATGCTCACCCTCGAGTTCTTCTTCGACTGCTCCAGCCCCTGGACCTACCTCGCCTTCCACCGGATCGAAGACCTCGCCCGGGAGACCGGCGCCGAGCTGCTCTGGCGCCCCTTCCTGGTGGGCGGCGTCTTCAACAGCGTGAATCCGTCGGTGTACGAGGCCCGCAACGCCCCGGTTCCGGCGAAGGCGCGCTACTACGGCAAGGACCTCGCCGACTGGGCGCGCCTCTACGGCCTGCGCATCGGCATGCCCCCGGTCTTTCCCGTCAACAGCGTCAAGGCCATGCGCGGTGCCTTCGTCGCCGAGGAGTACGGACGGCTGCCCGGCTACGCACGTGCGGTCTTCGAGACCTATTGGGGCGACCTCCAGGACATCTCCCAGGACGCGGTCCTGGAGGGCATCGTCGCGCGCGCGGGCCTCGACCCCCTCGAGTTCTTCGCGAAGATCGCCGTGCCGGCCTACAAGGAGAAGCTGCGCGCCAACACCGACGAGCTGATCGAGCGCGGCGGCTTCGGCAGCCCGACGATGTTCGTGAACCGGGACGACATGTACTTCGGGAACGACCGCCTGTCCCTGGTGCGCGACGCCCTCGAGCGCGCCCGGTGAGCGCAGAGAACGACAGGACACCGCTGGGCGTCCTGCTCGACTGCCTCGAGCTCGACGCGCTCGACCGCGACCTCTATCTGGGCGATCCCGGCCGCGGGGAGGGTCGTCTGTTCGGCGGAATGGTGGCCGCCCAGTCGATCGTGGCGGCCTATCGCACCGTCGAGCCCGACCGCCCGCTCCACTCGCTGCACGCCTACTTCCTGCGCCCCGGACGACACGACCTGCCGATCCGCTTCGTCGTCGTCCGGATTCGCGACGGCAACACCTTCACCACGCGCAACGTCGTCGCGCACCAGGGCGGCGAGGCGATCTTCAACCTCGCCGCCAGCTTCGCGCGGCCCGAGCCCGGCATCGAGCACCAGGACCCGATGCCCGAGGCGCCGCCGCCCGAGACGCTCCAGGACTGGGAGAAGCTGCGCTCGCGGGTGCTCGGCATGCCCGGCATCTTTCGCGACAGTCCGGTCGAGGTTCGTCTGGGCGACGATTACGACTTCGGCGACCCGGAGAAGCGCTACGCGCCGCGCCAGCGCAACTGGATCCGCGTCAAGGGAGAGCTCCCGGACGATCCCGTGGTGCACACCGCCCTGCTCGTGTACATGACCGACCGCACGCTGCTCTCCACCGCCGCGCGCGCCCACGGTCTGCCCTGGGGCAAGCGCATGTCCGCGAGCCTCGACCACGCGGTGTGGATCCACCACCCGATCGAGCGCGGCGGCTTCCTGCTCGACGAGAGCTGGCTGCTCTACGCCTCCGAGAGTCCCGCAGCCTACAATGCGCGCGGCCTCATCTTCGGCGGCCTCTACACCCAGACGGGAGTGCGCGTCGCCTCGGTCGCCCAGGAGGCCCTGATCCGCGCGGCGCGTTCCTAGGCTGGGCGCTGCCCGCGGAGCGGGCAACGCGCGGCGGTGTTGCGGGCCCGAGCGGGCCCGAGCAGGCGCGCCTGTGTCGAAGCGTGCCCGTTCGCCGGGTCGAGACGACTCGGCACGGAAGTTGCTCCTGGCGGCGGTGGACGTGGCACTCCTCGGGTGGAGCCCACGGGCCGGCGTCGGGGGAAAGGCTCCCGCGGCGCCGGCCCACCGCTCCCCGGACGTCAGCCCTCCGCCTTCTCCGCGAATACCGCGTCGCGGATGGCGAAGGCGCCGTCCTCGAGCGCGGCGTCGGCCTCGAGCGCGTGCTCGTGGCAGCGCGCCGCCGCCAGCACGTCGTCGATCACCGGCGCGAGCAGGGCGGCGGTCTTCGCGCTCGCCGCGATGCGCAGCCGCTCCACCTCGCGGCCCATCGAGACGGACGCGTCGGACTTCGCCTTGTTGATCGCGCCCCAGGCGGCGACCGCCACGTCGAAGCTGTCGGCGGCGTCGGGGGCAGCGACGCCGGCGAAGTCGGCGACGGAAGGCCAGGGAGCGCCGTGGATGCTGGGCTGGCCCTTCTCCGCCGCGAACGTCCAGGACCACACCTCCTCGGTGATGAAGGGCAGGAAGGGCGCGAACAGGCGCAGCAGCACGTCGAGCCCCAGGCGCAGGGTCGCCACCGCGGAGCCGCGCGCCGCCGCCATCGCCGGATCCGGGTCGCGGGCGCGCAGCTTCGCCAGCTCGAGGTAGGCGTCGGTGAAGCGTGACCAGAAGAAGGACTCCACCTCGTGGAGCACCGGCGCGTGCGAGAAGCGCTCGAAGCTCGTGGTGGAGCGCTCCACCAGCGCCCCGAGCTTGGCGGCGAAGGAGCGGTCGAGCTCGTTCGCGATCGGCCACACCTCGGCCTCCTGGGCGAGGGCGAACTTTCCGGCGTTGAACAGCTTCGTCACCAGCCGCTTGCCGATCTTGAACACCTTCTCGTCCAGGGCGGTGTCCACGCCCAGGCGCGCCGAGGCCGCCCAGTAGCGCACGCCGTCGGCGGTGTACTCGTCGAGCAGGGGCAGCGGGGTCACCACGTTGCCCTTGCTCTTCGACATCTTCTTGCGGTCCGGATCGGTGATGAAGCCCGACACCGCGGCGTGGTACCAGGGCACCGAGTCCTCGTGGAGCAGCGCCTTGGCGATCGTGTAGAAGGCCCAGGTGCGGATGATGTCCTGGCCCTGGGGCCGCAGGTCGGCCGGGAACAGCGCCGCATGGCGGGCGGGGTCGATGCTCCAGTGGGAGCTGATCTGCGGCGTGAGCGAGCTGGTGAACCAGGTGTCGAAGATGTCGGTCTCGGCGGAGAAGCCGCCGGGCTTCTCGCGCTGGGAGGCGTCGTAGCCGGGCGGCGCGTCGGTCGTCGGATCGACGGGAAGCGCCTCGGCTTCGGGCAGGATCGGATTCTTGTAGTCGCGCTCGCCCTGGGCGTCGAGCGGGTACCACACGGGGATCGGCACGCCGAAGTAGCGCTGCCGGCTGATGCACCAGTCCTGGTTCAGGTTGCGCGTCCAGTCCTCGTAGCGCTTGTGCATGTGGGGCGGGTGCCACTGCACTTCGGCGCCCTTCGCGAGCAGCGCATCGCGGTGCTCGAGCAGCTTCACGAACCATTGGCGCGTCGGCACGAACTCGAGCGGGCGGTCGCCCTTCTCGAAGAACTTCACCGCGTGCTGGATCGCCTTCGGCTCGCCGCGCAGCGGCGGACCGCTGCCGGTGGCGCTGCCGGTCGGGTCGCGCAGCAGCTCGACGATCGCCTTCTGAGCCTGGGCCACGTTCTTGCCCGCGAGCTCGGCGTAGGCGCGGTTCGCGGCTTCCGGGTCGCGGCTCTCCCAGCCCTCGGTGCCGAAGCGCACCTCCGCCAGGCGTCCGTTGCGCTGCACGAGCTGGCGCAGCGCGAGCCCGTGCTCCCGCCACCACTCCACGTCGGTGGCGTCACCGAAGGTACACACCATCAGGATGCCGGTGCCCTTCTCCGGGTCGGCCTTCTCGCTCGGGAAGATCGGCACCGGCACGCGGAACAGCGGCGTGATCGCGCGCTTGCCGAACAGCTCGCGGTAGCGGGAGTCGCCGGGATGGGCGGTGACGCCGACGCAGGCGGCGAGCAGCTCGGGCCGCGTCGTGGAGATCACGAAGGCGCCGCCGCCCTCGACCGCGAACTCGAGGTCGTGATAGGCGCCGGGCCGCTCGCGGTCCTCCAGCTCCGCCTGGGCGACGGCGCACTGGAAGTCCACGTCCCACATCGTCGGGGCGTAGCGGCTCTCGACCTCGCCCCGGGCGAACAGGTCGAGGAACGAGTACTGGGCGATCCGACGCGAGCGGTCGTCGATCGTCTGGTACTCCTGGCGCCAGTCGATCGAGAGGCCGAGCCGTTCCCACAGCGCCTTGAAGGACTGCTCGTCCTCGCGCGTCACCTGCTCGCAGGCCTCGATGAAGTTGGGGCGCGACACCTGGCGCGGGCGGTCCTTGCGCTGCTTCGCGCTCGCCTCCTCGAGGACGAGGCCGGGCTCGTAGGGCGCCGTCGGGTCGCAGCGGATGTGGTAGTAGTTCTGGACCCGGCGCTCGGTGGGCAGCCCGTTGTCGTCCCAGCCCATCGGGTAGAAGACATTGCGCCCCGTCATCCGCTGGTAGCGCGCGAGCAGGTCGGTGTGGGTGTAGGAGAAGACGTGCCCCGGGTGGAGCGAGCCCGACGCCGTGGGCGGGGGCGTGTCGATCACGAAGGTCTCGGACCGGGGGCGAGACGGGTCGTAGTGGTAGAGCCCGCCGGCCTGCCACGCCGCGTGCCAGCGGCGCTCCGCTTCGGGGGCGTCGAAGTGCTTGGGCAGCGCGCTGGGGTCGATCGCGCGGTGGCGCGGTCGGGGATCGGTCATCGCGAGGACCTGACGGAGAGCGCCCCGGGACATCGGGGCCCGCCAGCATACGGCAGGCCCGCGGGACGAGCGAAGCGCCAGGCCCCGGCCCCACGGGGATCCGCTTGCGATTCCCCAGCCCGACCGATAGCTTCCCGCGCCCGTCCGAATCAGGAGCGACGCCACCGATGGCCAAGACGTCCCAGGTGCTGCGCGATCGGCACCGCAAGAAGCTGATCGCCAAGTACGCCGCGAAGCGCGCCGAGCTGCGCCAGAAGCTGAACGACCCGTCGGTCTCGGTCGAGGAGAAGATCGAGGTGCAGGAGCAGTTCGCGAAGCTCCCGCGCAACTCCTGCCCGACCCGCCTCAACCGGCGCTGCGAGGTGACGGGTCGCTCGAAGGCCTACTACCGCAAGTTCTCGATCTCGCGGATCGCCCTGCGCGAGCTGGCTCTCAAGGGCCAGCTCCCGGGCGTGCGCAAGTCGAGCTGGTAGCGGCGGGGGAATCAGCCATGAAGGCGGGGATCCATCCCGACTACCACAAGGTGCTGTTCGTCGACACGGCGACGGGTCACGAATGGCTCTCGCGCTCGACGAAGAGCTCCTCCGAGACCCGCGAGATCGACGGCGAGCAGGTTCCCGTGGTCAAGCTCGAGATCTCGGCCCACAGCCATCCCTTCTGGACCGGCACCATGCGCGAGCTCGACTCGGACGGGAAGATCGACCGCTTCCGCCGGCGCTACGGGAAGAAGAAGTAGCCATGGCCCGCCGCTGCGCACTCCTCGGCACCCGACCCCAGTCCGGCCACAACGTCTCGCACTCCAACCGCAAGACGAACCGGCGCTTCGAGCCGAACCTCCAGAGGGTCACCTTCTACAGCGACGCTCTGAAGCGCCCGGTCCCGCTGCGCGTCACCACGCGCGCGATCCGCTCCGTGCAGAAGCACGGCAGCATCGACCGCTTCCTCGTCGAGATGGACGCGGCGAAGCTGGCGCCCGAGGGTGTGCGCCTGAAGCGGCGCGTCCACCGGGCGCTGGGCGGGCTTCCCACCAGCCTGCGCTAGCGCGCCACCCCCGGGCCTGGGGGCCGATGGTCCGCGCGCCCTTTCTCCCCGCCTTTCGTCTAAGATGGTGCTCGAGCTCCGGCAGGAGCTCGGGGGACCAGAGGGGTGATCCGCTTCCTTCACTCGGGCGACTGGCAGCTCGGGATGACGCGGAGCGTGCTCGGCGACGAGGCGCAGGCGCGCTTCGCCGACGCGCGCTTTGGCGCCATCCGCCGGCTGGCCGAGATCGCGGCCGACACGCGCTGCGACTTCGCCGTCGTGTGCGGCGACGTGTTCGAGTCGAACCAGGTCGAGCGGCGCACGCTCGCGCGGGCGCTCGAAGCGCTGGCCGCGATGCCGGTCCCCGTCTACCTGCTGCCCGGCAATCACGACCCCCTGGACGCGGCGTCGCCGCTGCGCACGCGCGCGTTCCGGGAGGCGGCGGGCGATCGCGTCCGCGTGCTCGACGACACCTCGCCGCGCGAGGTGGCGCCGGGCGTCGAGCTGGTGGGTGCGCCGTGGCACAGCCGGCGTCCCGAGGTGAATCCGGCGCTGGGTGCGCTCGCGGCGCTAGGGCCCGCTGGGCCGCTGCGCATCCTCGCCGCCCACGGCGGTGTCGACCGGATCACCCCCGACCGCCGCGACGCGTCGCTCCTGCCCCTGGAACCGATCGAGCGCGCCCTCGCCGAGCAGCGCCTGCACTACGCGGCGCTCGGCGACCGCCACTCGCTCACCGCGGTCGGCGAGTCGGGTCGCGTGTACTACGCGGGGACTCCCGAGTCGACCGACTTCGATGAGCGCGAGCCCGGCTTCGCCCTCGTCGTGGAGCTCGACCGCGACGGCGCACGCGCGACACCCCATCGCGTCGGTAGCTGGCTCTTCGTCCGCCCGGATCCGGTCGATCTCGAGCGGGAGTCCGACGTGGACGCTCTCGCCGAGCGTCTGGCCGAGCTGGAGGCCAAGGAGCGCACCGCGCTGCGCCTCGAGCTCCGCGGCCGCCTCGACCTGCGCGGCGCGGCGCGGCTCGAGGCGCTGATCGAGCGGGCCCGCGACCTGTTCGCCGGGGTCGACGTGCGCGATGCCGCGCTGCGCGTGGTCGCCGGCGAGGACGATCTCGCCGATCTCGCGCTCGCGGGGTTCGCGGCGCGCGCAACCGAGCGCCTGCGGACCGAGGCGCGCGGCGAAGGAGCGTCGGCAGCCGCGGCGCGCGACGCGCTGGCGCTGCTGGCGCGGCTCGCCGCTGCCCCCGAGGCCGCGCCGTGAGGATCCTGCGGCTGCGTCTGCGCCACTATCGCGGCGTCGCGGATCGCGAGGTGGAGCTGGCTCCGCGCGGCGTGACGATCGTCGAGGGCCCCAACGAGGTGGGCAAGTCGAGCCTCGCCGAGGCCGTTCTGCTGCTCTTCGACGAGCGCGACGACACCACCAAGCAGCGCGTGCGCGAGATCCAGCCGGTGGACCGCGACGAGGGCAGCGAGGTGGAGGCCGACGTCGAGCTCGGACCCTTCGTTTTCACCTACACGAAGCGGTTCCACCGGCGCAGCGGCACGAGCCTGGCGATCCGTGCGCCGCGCGTCGAGACGCTGACCGGTCGCGAGGCCCACGAGCGCGTGCAGGAGCTGCTGGCGACGCACGTCGACCTGGTGTTGTGGCGCGCGCTGCGCTGGGTGCAGGGAGCGCCGCTCGCCCAGCCCGCGCTCGGCGACGCGCCCGGACTGGCGGAGGCCCTGGACCGCGCAGCCGGGGTGGGCGCCGGAGGCGAGCGCGAGGAGAGTCTGTTCGAGCGGGCGCGCGCCGCCTACGAGGAGCACTTCACGGCGACGGGACGGCCGCGCCGGGAGCTGCTCCGGTCCGAACGCGCCCGGGACGAGGCGGCGGGCGAGGAGCAGCGCGCGCGCGGCGAGCTCGACGCGCTGGAGCGCGACGTCGAGGCGGAGGCGGCGCTGCGTCGCCGCGTCGCCGAGCTGGAGCAGCGCGTGGCGCGCGGGCGGATCGCACTGCGGGAGCGCGACGCCGAGCTGGAGGCGCTGCACGCGCTCGGGGAAGAGGTGACGCGCCTGGCCGCCCGCCTCGAGCTCGCGCGAGCCGAGGAGTCGCTGGCGGTGCAGACGGCGCGCCAACGCGGCCAGCTCGTCTCGGCCCAGGCGGGAGCGGTGGCCGAGGTGGAGAGCCTGGCCGAGGCGCTGGAGAGCGAAGAGCCGGCGGTGGTCGCGGCGGGCGCCGAGCTGCGCCACGTCGAGGAGCGCCTGGAAGCGGCGCGGGCCGCGCGCGCTGCTGCCGCCGAGGTGGTGCAGTGCGCGCGACGCGACGCGACCTTCCGGCGCGACGAGCGCGCGCTGGCCGAGCTGAGCGAGCGCGCGCTGCGGATCGCCCACGAGCGCGAGGAGGTGGCGCGCGCGCGCCGCGTGCTCGCCGCTCCCGAAATCGACGAGCGCCAGGTGGCCGAGATCCAGCGGGCTCAGCTGGCGACCGAGCATGCGCGGGCGCGCCTGGCGGCCGAGGGTCCGAGGGTCCAGCTGGCGCCCGAGGTCGACCTCGAGGTCACGGTCGACGGGCGTCGCGAGCGGCTGCGCGCGGGAGAGCCCGTCGAGCGGCGGGTGGCGGAGGCCCTGGTCCTGTCGCTTCCCGGTGTCGCTGACGTCACGGTCGTCGCGGGCGCCGGCGTCGCCGAGCGGCGCAAGGCGCTCGAGCAGGCCGAGACGCGTCTGCGCACGCTGTGCGTCGAGGCCGGCGTGGACGACCACGCGGGAGCCCTGGCTGCGCTCGCCGCGCGGCGCGCCGCCGCCGAAGAGCTCGCGCGCGGCGAGAAGCGCCTGGCCCAGGCGCTGGGCCGGGAATCGAGCGAGTCGCTCGACCGCCGTCTACGCGAGCTCGGCGCCCGCATCGAGCGCTACCGCGCCGAGCGCCCCGCCGCGCCGGCGCTGCCCGCTTCGGTCGAGGAGGCGGAGCGCGCGCTCGAGGAGGCCGAGGAGAGCGCCGCGCGCACGCGCGAGGCGGCCGAGGATCTGGCGCGGCGCCGGGAGGACGCTGCGCTTCGCTACAGCCGCTGGGAGCACCGGCGCACCGACACCCGCGCGCGCCTCGAGCTGGCGGAGCGGACCCGGGCCGATCTCGGCCGGCGCCTGGCCGAGGCGCGGACCGAGGCCTCCGACGAGCAGCTCGAGGAGCGCCGCGAGGCGTGCGGCGAGGTTGCGCGCGAGCGCGAGCAGGACTGGCGTGCCGCGGCGGCGCGCCTCGCCGAGCGCGAGCCCGAGGCGCTCGCGGCCCGGGCCGCCCGGGAGCGCGACACCGTGGACAGCGACGAGCGGGCGCTGCGTGAGCAGCGCGACGCGCTGCTGCGGAAGGTCGAGCGTCTCGAGGTGATGGGCGGCGCGGGGCTGTTCGAGCGCTGGCAGCACGCGCTGCGACGACGTGAGCGGGCCGAGCGCGATCACGCGCGTCTTCTGCGCCGGGCCGAGGCCGCGCGCCGGCTCTTCGAAGTGCTGCGCGAGGAGCGCGACGCCGCGCGCAGCCACTACGCGATGCCCCTCGCGAGCGCGATCGCCCGGCTGGGGCGACCCCTCTACGGTTCCGACTTCGACGTCGAGCTGGATGACGAGCTGCGCGTGGCGCGGCGCATTCTCGGCGGCAGGAGCCTGCTCGAGAGCCAGCTCTCGGCGGGTGCGCGCGAGCAGCTCTCTCTGCTCACGCGGATCGCAGCGGCGCGCATCGCCGGTGGCGTTCCCCTCTGGCTCGACGACGCCCTCGGCCACAGCGATCCCGAGCGGCTCGCGGCGCTCGGTCCACTACTGGCCGCGGCGGGCGAGACCAGCCAGGTGATCGTGCTCACCTGCTCGCCGGAGCGCTTCCGCAGCGTGCCGGACGCGCGCGTGGTGGCGCTGCGCTGACGGCGGAGTCGCCGGAGATCGAGCTCGGGCCCGAGGCCGCGCGCTTCGCGGCGCATCCGCACCGCACCTTGGCCGCGCTCTCGCTGCCCGTGGTGCTGTCGCTGGTCGCGGAGCCGATCACCGGGCTCGTGGACACGGCCTTCGTCGCGCGGCTGGGGTCCGCGCCGCTGGCGGCGCTCGGCGTGGGCACCGTGCTGCTCTCCAGCGCCCTGTGGGTGTTCAACTTCCTCGGCATCGGCACCCAGACCGAGGTGGCCCAGGCCCTGGGTGCGGGCGACCGGGCGCGCGGCCGCGACGCGTGCGGCGTGGCCGTGGTGCTCGCGGCGGCGCTCGGCATCGCGCTGGCGGCGATCGCTGCGCTGCTCCTGCCCTGGCTGGTGGCGGCGATGGGCGCCGAAGGGGAGACGGCGGCGGCCGCGCGCACCTACCTCGGCATCCGGCTGCTGGGCGGGCCTCCGATGCTGGTGACGATGGCCGCGCTGGGCGGGCTGCGCGGACTGCACGACATGCGCACGCCGTTGTGGATCGCGGTGGGCACGAACGCCGCCAACGTCGTCCTCGACGCCTTGCTGATCTTCGGCGCCGGACCGATCCCCGCGCTCGGCGTGGCCGGGGCGGCCTGGGCGACGGTGGCGAGCCAGTGGGGCGGCGGCGTCGCCGCGCTCGCCGCGGTGCGCGGTCGGCTCGGGCGCCCGCGCCGCGTCGACCTGCGCGCGGCACGGGCCCTGCTCGTCGTCGGGCGAGACCTGTTCCTGCGCACCGGACTCCTGATCGCCTTCCTGCTGCTCGCTACGCGCGCCGCCACTCGGATCGGCAGCGACGCCGGGGCCGCGCACCAGGCGATCCGCCAGGTCTGGGTGACGACGGCGTTCGTGCTCGACGCCTACGCCGCCGTCGCCCAGAGTCTGGTCGGCACCGCGCTGGGCTCGCGGAGGCGGGATCTCGCGCGGCGCGCCGCCTCCGTGGCGACGCACTGGTCGCTCGGGTCCGGCGTCGCGCTGGCGGTGGCGATGATCGCCGGGGAGAAGTGGGTCGCGGAGGCGCTCGTTCCCGAGACGGCGCGGAGCGTGTTCGCGGAGGCGTGGCGGGTGGCCGCTCTCGCCCAGCCGATCAACGCGCTGTCCTTCGTCACCGACGGAATCCACTGGGGCACGCGCGACTACCGCTACCTGCGCAACGCGATGGCGCTCTCGACCGGTCTGGGTGTCGCGGCGCTCCTCGGTAGCGAGTGGAGCGGCCACCAGACCCTGCTCTCGGTGTGGATCGTCACGGTGGGGTGGATCGCCCTGCGCGCGGTGTTCGGCGTCGGACGCGTGTGGCCGGGCTGGGGCCGCAGTCCGCTGCGCGAGCCGCTAGCTTTCGCGTCTTCCGGGAGAGGTGAAGGGTGAGCACGGCGGACCGTCTGCAGCCCGGCAGCACGGCGCGCCGCGAGGCGCGCGTGCGGAGCCAGCGCCACGCGCGCGTCATATTTCTGCGTCATGGGGAGCCCGACTGGACGCCCCAGGGCGCGTCGGTGCCCGATCCGGGTCTCACACCCTACGGGCGGGCCCAGGCGCGCGCCGTCGCCGCGCGCATCGCCAGCGAGGGCGTGGACGCTCTGTACGTGAGCCCCTATCGCCGCTCCCAGGAGACCGCCGCGCCGCTGGCGGAGGCGACCGGCCTGCCCGCCCACACCCTGTCCGAGCTGGCGGAGGTCGGCGTCGCCGTGGACGGCCTCTCCGAGCACGACGTCGATCGCTACTTCGTCGAGGCATCCCGACGACCGCTCGGCGAGCACTGGGACGGCTGGCCCGGCGCCGAGAGCTTCCGCGCCTTCCACGCGCGCGTCACCCGCGCGATCGAGGATCTGCTCGCGCGCCACGGCCTCGCCCCGCGCCGCGATCCCGAGCACGACTTCACCCAGTGGGATCAGGAGGGCGATCCGCAGCGGATCGTCGTGGTCGCCCATGGCGGTACCAACGCGGTCGCCCTCGCCCACCTCCTCGACGTGCGCCCGGTGCCCTGGGAGTGGCTGCGCTTCGAGAGCGAGCTCGCCGCCTTCTCCGTTCTCCAGGCCCGTCCAATCGGACCCGAAGGCTGCGTCTGGTCGCTCCAGAACTTCAACGAGGTCGATCCGCTCGTGGAGGCCGGACTGCGCAAGCGCTAGCCGCCAGAGCCCGCCCGCGTGTCGAACGGGGGGCCGCCGGGCTTCGCGGACCCGAGGCGGCCCGGGGATCGGCGCGCGAAATCGGGCTAGCGTTGCCCGCCATGAAGATCGGCCTCGTCGGCTACCCCGGCAGCGGCAAGAGCACCGTGTTCGGCGCCCTCACGGGCCTCGACGTGGAGACCGGCTACGGGGCGGGGAAGGCGAACCTGGGTGTCGTGAAGGTGCCCGACGCGCGCGTGGACGCGCTGTCCGCGCTGTACGCGCCCAAGAAGACCACCTACGCCGAGATCACCTTCAGCGACCTGGGCGCGGGGAAGGGCGAGGGGCTCGACCGCACGGTGCTCAACGCGATGCGCAACGTCGACGCGCTGTGCCAGGTGCTGCGCGCGTTTCCCGACGCCGCCGGCGAGCCCGGCGATCCGCTGGCCGAGCTCACCGGCCTCGAGACCGAGACGCTGCTCGCGGACCTGGAGGTGGTCGAGCAGCGCGTGGCGCGCCTGGCCAAGGACCGCAGCAATCCGCGCGAGCTGGCGCTGCTCCAGCGGGTGCAGGAGGCGCTCGAGAGCGAGCGCCCGGCGCGCTCCCTCGAGCTCACCGAGGAGGAGGCGAAGTCGCTGTCGGGCTATGCGCTCCTGACCCTGAAGCCGCTGCTGCTGGTGCTGAACGTCGCCGAGGGCGAGGTCGCGGCGCCCGCGCCCGATGTGCTCGCGCGCGCCGCCGCCGAGCGCGGCCTCGGGCTGGTGGTGCTCTCGGCGAAGGTCGAGATGGAGATCGCCCAGCTCGCCGCCGCCGAGCAGGGGGAGTTCCTCGCCTCCCTCGGCCTCGAGGAGCCCGCGGTGAACCGCTTCATCCGCGCCGCCTTCGACCTGATCGATCTGATCAGCATGCTCACCGCTGGCCCCGACGAGTGCCGCGCCTGGCCGGTTCCCCGGGGCACGCGCGCGCCGCGCGCCGCCGGCAAGATCCACAGCGACATCGAGCGCGGCTTCATCCGCGCCGAGGTGATCCGCTGCGAGGATCTGCTCAAGCACGGAAGCGAGGCGAAGTGCAAGGAGGCGGGGGCGCTGCGAGTGGAGGGCAAGGACTACGTCGTCCAGGACGGCGACGTGGTGCACTTCCGCTTCAACGTGTAGGGCTCGCAGGCGAGCGAAGGCGACCCGCGCGGAGGCGGGACTCCTCCGGGCTAGGCCTTCTCGAGCAGCGCCGCGGCGATCTCGCGCACGAGCTTGCCGTCGACGTCGGCGCGGTGGGCCTTCATCACGGCGCCCATCACCCGGCCGAGGTCGCGCGCGCTCGCGGCGCCGGTCTCGGCGATCGCCTCCCGGACCCAGGCGCGCGTGGTCGCCTCGTCGGCGAGGCTCGGCAGGAAGCTCTCGATCACGGCCTTCTCGGCGCGCTCGGCGTCGGCGCGCTCGGATCGGCCCGCCTTCGCGAACGCCTCGATGCTCTCCTCGCGCTGCTTCGCGAGGCGGCGCAGCACGGCGATCGCGACCTCTTCCTCCAGCGTCTCCGAGCCGTCCTTCTTCATCTCGTGGAGGAAGGCCGCCCGGACGTTGCGCAGGGCCGCCAGGCGCGGCGCGTCCTTCGCCTTCTGCGCCGCTCTCATCTGCTCGGAGACGCGCTCGACCAGTCCCAGGGCCATGGGTCGTCACTCCGTCGGCCGCGTTCCCCGCGAACGGGCGGCAGAGCACGATAGCATCGGCGCGCCGGGGTCGGGCCGGCGTAGAATCCGAGTACCGACGGAGGTCCGTCCATGGCCGCGTCCACCCAGCCCCTCGCGCCCTCGCTTCCCTCCGGGCTCGTCGCCGTCGTGAAGCGGGAGTGCCCGACCTGCGAGCTGGTGGCGCCGGTCCTGCGCGAGCTCGCCGGGCGTGCATCGCTCGTCGTCTACAGCCAGGACGACCCCTCCTTTCCCGAGGGCCTCTCGCCGCGCGACGACACCGATCTCGCGGTCTCCTACCACCACCGGGTCGAGACGGTTCCGACGCTGATCCGCGTCGAGGACGGCGTCGAGGTGGGGCGCGCGATCGGCTGGCAGCGCGACGACTGGGAACGGCTCACGGGGCTCACGGGACTCGGCGCGGGTCTCCCCGACTGGCGACCGGGCTGTGGGTCGCGCTCGGTCGATCCCGACGTCGCGCCCGATCTGGCGGTCCGCTTCGAGGCACACCGGCTCGCGGCGCGCCGCGTCGAGATCGCCGAGCGGGAGGACGAGGCCGAGGCCTTCTTCGCGCGCGGCTGGACCGACGGCCTCCCGGTGGTCGCGCCGACCGAGCGGCGTGTGCTGTCGATGCTGGCCGGCACCTCGCGTGCGGCCGACGAGATCGTGGCCACGGTTCCACCCGATCTGGTCCCCGTCAGCGTCGAGAAGGTCGCCATCAACGCGGTGATGGCCGGGTGCAAGCCCGAGTACCTCCCGGTGGTGCTCGCCGCCCTCGAGGCGATCTGCAACGACGAGTTCAACATCCACGGGGTGCTGGCGACGACGATGCCCGTCGGGCCGATCCTGATCGTGAACGGCCCGATCCGCCGCCGCATCGGCATGAACTCGGGCATCAACGTGTTCGGACAGGGCAACCGCGCCAACGCCACGATCGGGCGGGCACTCCAGCTGGTGGTGCGCAACGTCGGCGGCGGGCGCCCCGGCGAGGTGGACCGCGCCACCCACGGCAACCCGGGGAAGACGAGCTTCTGCTTCGCCGAGGACGAGGAGGGCTCGCCCTGGACGCCGCTGGCGGCCGACTTCGGCGCCGCCCCCGGCACCGACGCGGTCACGGTGTTCGCGGGCGAGGGCCCGCGCTGCATCGTGGATCAGCTCTCGCGCGATCCCGAGTCGCTCGCGCGCACCTTCGCCGTCAATCTGCGCGCGCTGCATCACCCGAAGCTGGTGCTGGCCTTCGACGCCCTGCTCGCGGTGGGTCCCGAGCACGCGCGCGTGTTCCGCCAGGCGGGCTGGAGCAAGGAGCGGCTGGTCGCGCGGCTCCACGAGCTGCTTCAGATCCCGGGCCGCGAGCTGGTGCGCGGCGCCGGCGGCATCGCCGAGGGACTGCCCGAGAGCGTGGCCGACGCCACGCTGCCGAAGTTCCGTCCCGGCGGCCTGCGGGTCGTCCACTGTGGTGGCGGCGCCGGACTCTTCTCTGCGATGATCGGCGGCTGGGCCTCCGGTGCCGTCGGTAGCGAGCCTGTGATGCGGGAGATCCGATCTTGACGCGCGTCGTCCTCGATCCCACGAGCGAGCGTACGCCGGCGCAGCGCCGTCGGCTGGCGCGGCTCGCCACCCTGGCCGGCCAGCGGATCGGTCTGCTCGACATCTCGAAGGCGCGCGGCGATCTGTTCCTGGACCGCCTCGAGCAGCGGCTGCGCGAGCGCGGCGCCGAGGTGTCGCGCTACCGCAAGCCCACCTTCACCAAGCCCGCCCCCCCCGACCTGCGCCAACGGATCGCGGTCGAGTGCGCCGCGGTCGTCGAGGCGCTCGCCGACTGAGGCAGCTGCACGTCGTGCAGTGTGCACGACACGGTCGACCTGGAGGGCCGGGGTGTGCCCTGCGTCTTCGTGGCCACGGTCGAGTTCGAGGACGGCGCCGCCGCCCAGGCGCGCGCGCTGGGAGCCGATCCGGCGGCGGTGTACGTCGAGCACCCGATCCAGGATCGCAGCGATGAAGAGATGGTGGTGCTCGCCGATGAGTGGGTCGATGCGATCGTCGCGAATCTCGTCCGGGACGGGGATTGAGCCGGCAGTGAAGCGCGCCCGACCGCGCCGAGCCCCCGGGGTGTGGGTCGTCCTGGCGGCGGCGGCTCTGGGGGCGGTGGCGGCCCACGCGATCGGGGACTGGAGCGTCTTCTCACCACCCGAGGGGCACTTCCGCGTCGAGCTGCCCGGGTTGCCGGAGCTGGTGACGAAGGCGCGCCTCACGCCGCTGGGCGAGGTCCACGAGACCCGCTACTGGCTCCGCACCGGTGACGCCGAGCTCGCCGTCGAGATGCACGACATGCCTTCGGTCGCGACGGCGGTGCTCAGCGACGAGCTCATTCTCGACCGCGCACTCGAAGGGGTGATCGAGAACGAGGGGGGCACGCGCATCGACGCCCGCGCGCTCACGGTTCAGGGCGCCCCGGCGCGCGAGTTCAGCTACCGGCTGCCGGTTCGACCGGGGGAGCCCGAGCGGATCGAGCGCGCGTTGAGCGTCCTGGTGGGCGCGCGTCTCTACCTGCTCACCGGCATCACCGCGGACCCGGCGACCAACCCCGACGTCGCGCGCTTCTTCGCCTCGTTCCAGTTCTGGCGGAACGGCGAGGATCCGTAGAGGCGCTCCGGCCCGGGTTGACAGCCGAGGGGTCGCGCTTACCTCCTAACGCCGCGGATCCGGACCGCCGGATCCAGTGAACGCCAAGGAGGAATGTCATGGCCCAGTACTGGCTGTCGAGCCCGTGGGCGAACGACCCGTGGGCGTCCTTCGAGCAGCTCCGGCGCGCGATGGATACCTTCCAGAACCCGACCGCGGCGCCGCGGCGCACGGGCGCCTTCCCGCCGGTGAATCTGTACGAGACGGTCGACGGATACGTGCTCACCGCCGAGCTGCCCGGGCTCTCCGCGGGCGACATCGACATCTCGATCGAGCGCAACCGCGTCACCGTGGGTGGTAACCGCCAGGTCGAGCGTCCCGATGACGGAAGCGTGCACCGCGCCGAGCGCGCATCGGGGCAGTTCCGTCGCAGCATCGAGCTGCCCGCCGAAGTCGACGCGGACAAGGCCGAGGCGACCCATCGAAACGGCGTGCTGATGCTGCGCGTGCCGAAGGCAGAGCAGCATCAGCCGCGCAAGATCGCGGTGAAGACCCGCTAGGCAAGCGGAGAAACCAAGCCGACGCGAGTCGGCCCGCCCGCGATACAGGAGGAATCGAGACATGACCACCGAGAACACGACCGACCTGCAGACGCTCGAGAAGCCGACGGTGGAGCGCGAGGGAACGCGCCCCGGTGTCGTCTTCCGTCCCGACGTGGACATCGCGGAGCGACGCGACGAGTTCGTCGTCACCGCCGACCTCCCGGGCGTGGACGAGCAGCACGTGCAGGTGAAGCTCGAGGAGGGCGTGCTGGCCATCGACGGCGAGCTCGCCACGACGCCCGATGCCGCCTGGACCCCGCTCTACGCGGAGTACCGCTCGGGCGGCTACCACCGCGAGTTCCGCCTGACCGACGCGATCGACGCGGACCGGATCCAGGCGACCATGCGCGACGGCGTGCTGACGCTGCACCTGCCCAAGACCGACCGCCACCGCCCGCGTCAGATCGCGGTACAGGGAGGCTGAAGACCGGCTCTCGCCGCGCGCGGAGGGCCTGCTCCTCCGCGCGCAGCGGATCCGCCGGATCAGCCGGCGACGACCGGCTGCAAGCGCTCGTCGTCGAGGACGGAGGCGGGCTCGGAGGGCGTCCCGCTCTCGCGGCCCGCGAGCGAGCGGCCGGCCATCCCCCGCTTGATCTCCTCCAGCTCGCTCCGGGCCGCCTCGTGGCGCGCATCCTCGCGGATCGCGCGCAGGCGCCGGCGCATCCCGTCGTCGTCGCGAGCGCCCAGCTCGCGGTCGAGCTCGCCCTCGGTGGCCACGCGCGCGATGTGCTCGCGCACGCTCTCGAG
>CAZZFT010000073.1:0-24121 GCA_964653555.1 uncultured Spirochaetales bacterium
CGACGATCGCGTCGCCCCACCACTCGATCATCTGCTCCTTCACCGGCACCGGACACGGCGCCGCCGCGTGCACCGCCACGCGCAGGGAGGACACGTCGTAGCGCGCGCGCACGTTGGCAGGGAGCTGGAGCAGCCGGCGGAAGTGCGTCGGCACCCACTGGGACGCCGTCACCCGCTGATCCTGGATGATCTGGAGCGCGAGCTCGGGATCGAAGCGCGGCATGATCACCACGGTGGCGCCGTTGCGCAGGTTCGCCGTCGTGAAGGCGAGGGGCGCCGTGTGGTAGAGCGGCGCCGGACACAGGTAGCGGTCGTCCTCGCCGATGCCGAACAGCGCCATGAAGCCCTTGTTGAACCCCGCCACCGCCGGGTCGCCGGGCGGACCTTCGGGAAGCGGACGGCGCACGCCCTTCGGTCGCCCGGTCGTTCCCGAGGAGTAGACCATGATCGCGCCCTCGCGCTGGTCCTCGAGCGTCGGATCGGCGGGAACCTCCTCGAGAGCGTCGGCGAGCGTCTCGAAGCCGGCCGGCGGGGCGCCCGCGGAGACGATCCGCACCCCCGCCTTCGGGCAGCGGGTCGCCACGCGCACCGCCGTCTGCGCGAAGCGCGGCGATACCACGATCGCGTCCGCGTCGCTGTTGTCGACGATGTACTGCACCTCGTCCTCCTGGAGGTGCCAGTTCACCGGCGTGAAGTAGAGGCCGATCCGGTGACACGCCCAGAAGAGGTCCATGTAGATCGGGTCGGTGTTGTCCAGCATGGCGGCGACGCAGCCGCCGGGGCCCAGCCCCCGCTGGAGCAGCAGAGCCGCGATGCGCCGCGAGCGAAGCTCGAGCTCTCCGAAGGTCTCGATGAACTCTCCGTTGCCCCCGATCACCGCGATCCGATCGGGATCCCTCTCGGCGTGGACCGCGATCGTTCCCACTCAGGCGCTCCAGGAGTCGAAGGACGTGATGGTCTCCGGCGCGGGTCGCTCGGCGACCTTGAAGTCGGTGCCCTTCGTGTAGGCGACGGGGAGCAGCGCCACCTGGGTGACGCCCTCGGGAATGCCCAGCAGCTTCGCCGCCTCCTGCTCCCGGAACAGGTGCAGGGTGGTCCAGGCCGAGCCCAGCCCGCGGCTGCGCAGGGCGAGCTGGAAGCTCCAGACCGCCGGCAGGATCGAGCCGTAGAGCGACGCGATCGCCGCGTTGGGGGCGTTCTCGGGCAGGCGTCCCTCCACGCACGGGATCACGTGCACGGGAACCTCGTGCAGGTGATCCATCAGGTAGAAGGCGGAGTCGTAGACGCGCCGGGTCTGGTCGTCTCCACCGGCGATCCCCTGACGGGCGCTCTCGAGGTACTGACGTCCCACCTCGCCGTAGATCCGCGCCAGCTCCTTGCGTTTGGCCGCGTCGGTCACCACCAGCCAGCGCCAGGTCTGGCTGTTGCTGCCCGTGGGCGCCTGCTGGGACAGGCGGATGCAGTCGAGGATCACCTGGCGCTCGACGGGGCGTGCCAGATCCAGACGTTTGCGCACGGCGCGCGTGGTGGAGAGCAGCCGATCGGTCTCGGCGAGGTCGAAGGGAGTGGACATGGGTTTCCTCCAGGCGCTCGGGCCTCATTTCGCACGGACACGAGGCGTGCGTCAAGCGATCGGTGAGCGCTCCGCGGCCACTCGCGCCAGGAAGTCGGCCACCGACATCTCCCCCAGCTCGCCGGCGTCGCGCGAACGCGCGTTCAGGGTACCGGCCGCCTGCTCGCGTTCCCCGACCACGAGGGCAAAGGGCAGCTTGCGCAGGCTCGCCTCGCGGATCTTGTAGCCGACCCGGTCGTCTCGGAGATTCGCCTCGGCGCGCAGGCCGGCGTCCAGCAGCTGCTCGTGGACGCTTCGGGCGTAGGCGACGTACTTGTCGCTCACCGGGATCACCACCGCCTGCACCGGCGCGAGCCAGAGCGGGAACTTGCCGGCGTAGTGCTCGATCAGGATCCCGAGGAAGCGCTCCACGCTGCCGTAGCACGCCCGGTGGATCATCACCGGCGTGTGCTTGTGCCCGTCGGGGCCGACATAGGTGAGGCCGAAACGCTCGGGCATCGAGAAGTCGAGCTGGATCGTCCCGCACTGCCAGGAGCGCTTCAGCACGTCGCGGATGTGGAAGTCGATCTTCGGGCCGTAGAAGGCACCGTCGCCCTCGTTCAGGTCGTAGGGGAGCCCCTGGCGATCGAGAGCGCTGCGCAGCGCCGCCTCGGCCCTCTCCCAGATCGCGTCGCTGCCGATGCTCTTCTCGGGCCGCGTGGAGAGCTCGATCCGCACGTCGCCGAGATCGAACAGCGCGTAGACGTCGCGGAAGAACGCGATCAGCATCGCGATCTCGTCCTCGATCTGCTCGGGGGTACAGAAGTGGTGGGCGTCGTCCTGGGTGAAGGCCTGCACGCGGAACAGGCCGTGGCGCACACCCGAGAGCTCGCGCCGGTGCACGAGCCCCATCTCGGAGAAGCGCAGCGGGAACTCGTTGTGGCTGCGCGGACGAGTGCGGTAGACGAGCAGATGCCCCGGGCAGTTCATCGGCTTCACCGCCATCGGGCGGTCCTCGGCCACGTCGTCGTGGACCTGGTCCGGGTGCTCGGCGTCGCGAAGCTTGAGCTTCGTGAAGAACATGTTCTCCAGGTAGTGGTCGTAGTGGCCCGAGGTGTGCCAGAGCTGCTCCGAGAGCACGAGCGGCGCCTTCACCTCGTGATAGCCGCGGCGGCGCAGGAGCTCCCGCATCGTCCCCGTGAGCAGGTTGAACAGCACCGTGCCGTTCGGGTGGAAGAACGGGAAGCCCGGCGCCTCCTCGTGGAAGCTGAACAGGTCGAGCTGCTCGCCGAGCACGCGGTGGTCGCGCTTGCGCGCCTCCTCGATGAGCTGCAGATGCTCCTTGAGCTCCTTCTTGTCGAAGAAGGCGGTGCCGTAGACGCGGACCAGCTGCTCCCGGCTGGCGTCAGCCCGCCAGTAGGACCCGGCGACACTGGTGAGCTTCACGTGCCGCAGCCAGCCGGTGCTCGGAACGTGGGGCCCGCGGCACAGATCGACGAAGTCGCCGTGCTTGTAGAAGGAGAGCTCCTCGCCGCGATCGCGGATGCCCTCGACGAGCTCCTGCTTGAACTTGTTGTGGCCCCCGTCGATCGCGCGGTAGCGCGCGAAGGTCTCGTCGCGGGCCGGGTCCCGCACGACGCAGCGCTGGAAGGGATGGTCCTCGCCAGCGATCCGTCCCATCTCCTCCTCGATGCGCGGGAAGTCGTCGGGCGTGATCTTGCCCTCCGGGAGGTGGATGTCGTAGTAGAAGCCGTCCTCGACGACGGGACCGATCGTGAGCTCCGCCTCGGGGAACAGGCGCAGGATGGCGTCGGCCATCAGGTGCGCCGCCGAGTGCCGCAGCACCTCGAGGGCCTCGGGGTCCTTGCGGGTCAGCAGCGCCACCTCGGCGCCCTCGGGCAGGGGTCGGGCGAGGTCGACCACCTCCCCGTTCACGCGGGCGGCGACCGCGGCCTTGGCCAGCCCGGGCCCGATCGCAGCGGCGAGGTCGGCGCCCGAAGATCCGGCGGCGAGCTCGCGGGTGCTCCCGTCCGGGAGCTTCACCTGGGTCATCGCGCTCTCCTTCGCGGGACGGACACGGGCCGCCCTCGCACGGGTGTCGGATGGCTACCCCCATCCGACGCCTTCGGACCATAGGACAGGCCCGGATGGGCGGCACGACAGCGGCTACCCTGAGGCGACCTCGGGAGGAGACCGCATGCGCCCCGCCCCTCCGCTCGACTTCATCGACTTCCACCGCCACGAGCTCCCGCGCCGGCTCGCCGCGGGCCACGGCGCGCTCGCCGCCGAGGACGACCTGGAGGCGATCGGCCCGCTCGCCTTCCGGGTGCCCGAGGGAGCCTCCTTCACCTACCGTCCGCGGCCCGGCGGGGTGGACGTCGTCGAGGGCGACGCCGAGGCCCGGACGGTGATCGAGGTGGAGGCCGAGCGCTTCCGCGAGCTGGTGCTCGACCTGGAGTCGGCGCCCGGCCTGCTCTACGCCGGTCGCGTCCGCTGTCGACGCGGCGACGCGATGCGCTTCGTCCGCTGGGAGCCCGGCCTGCGCGCGATGTTCCACGGTCGCCCGGTGTTCCACCCCGACCGCGCCCGGCTGCGCGATCGTCAGGGGCGACCGCTCGAGCCGACGCGCGCCTTCGCACCCGGCGACGACCGCGAGGAGATGGCCGACTTTCTGCGCACCGCGGGCTACCTGCTCGTGCGCGGCGTGTTCGGCGCCGACGAGGTCGCCGGCCTAGGCCGCCACGCCGCGACCCTGGAAGCCGCCGCCTTCCCCGGCGACAAACGCTCCTGGTGGGGAAGGAACGCCCGCGGCCAGGAGGTGCTGTGCCGCGTGACGAAGTGCGGGCAGGTCGCCGACCTGCGTGCGCTCGAGAGCGACCCGCGTATCACCGATCTGGCCGCCCTCTCGGACGTCCCGCTCGTGCCGCGCCACCTCGACGCGGAGGACGGGATCAGCATCCTGATCAAGAACCCGGACATGATTGAGGGCCTGTCGGACCTGCCCTGGCACCGCGACTGCGGCATGGGCGGTCACGCCTCGATGTGTCCCGTGCTGGTGTTCTCGATCTACCTGGCGCCGAGCCGACCCGAGACCGGGGAGCTGCGCATGCTGCCGGGCAGCCACGAGGCGTCGCTCGGCTTCTTCGAAGCGACTGATCCGAACGCGCCGCGCGGCGTCTCGCTCGCCGCCGACCCCGGAGACGTGACGCTCCACTACGGCGACATCATGCACGCGGCCCCGCCGCCCACCGGCGACGGTCCCTTCCGCCGCTGCGTCCTGCTCAGCTTCGCGCGTCCGGACGCCTACAACCACCGCGGAGAGCAGAGCTACAACGACGTGCTGCTGTCCCGCGAGGACGGGCAGGTCGAGCACCTCGCGCGGGTCGCCAAGCGGGCCTGAGGCGCCCGCTCGGCGCGCATCCGCTCCAGCTCCTCGATCAGCGCGGCGCGCGCGCGGTCGGACAGCGCGCGCACGCGATCGCGGCGGCGCTCGCCCGCGCCGAGCGCGAAGGGCGGCCCGATCGGATCGAGATAGCGCACCCGAACGACCTGGCGGCCCTGGGTCTGCACGATCGGTCCCTCGCGCGGAAGCACGCGCTCGAGTCCCTCGATCACCACCGGCTGGATGGCGAGGCCGTGGTCGAAGGCGGCGCGGAAGGCGCCCCGGTGGAAGGGGCCGACCTCCCCGCCGCGGCTGCGCGTGCCTTCGGGAAAGAAGAGCAGGCTCCCGTTCCGCGCGCGCGCCGAGGCGACGCTCTCGCGCAGCGCCTCGAGCGCCGCGAGCTCCCCGATCTCGCTCGGGAAGAAGCCCGCCAGCCGCACGATCGTGCGGAACACCGGCACCTCCAGCATGTAGCGGCGCACCGGACCCCCGAGCCGCGGCTCGATCCCCATCAGCACCAGCGGGTCGAGCCAGGACTGGTGATTCGCGACCAGGACGCAGGTTCCGTCGGCGCGGCGCTCCCGGCCCTCCACCTCGACCCGCATGTACATCACGCTGCGGATGTAGAGGGCGAGGATACGGTGGACGAGATCCGCGAAGTGGTGCCGGGCCCGGGGCCACAGCGGCGCGATCAGCAACACGGGCGGTGCGAGCACCAGGCCCCCGACGAGCGTCAGCACGCCCATCCACAGCCAACCCTGGAACGTGGCCGCGTAGCGGTAGAGCTCCCGGACCCGACGAGCCACGTCCATCGGGGCGCATTCTAGCCGGGAGCGGGCCCGCCACCGCGGACCGGCCGCGTGCCGCATTGAGCGCGCCGGCGCGCGGCTCCTCTAGACTGCCGGCCATGACAGCCGCCGCGCCCCACGTCCCGCGAGACCTGCGCGGCAGCTACGACGCGGTGGTGATCGGCGGGGGCCCTGCCGGCAGCACCTTCGCCCAGCTCCTGCACCGCGCCGGATCCTCGGTGCTGCTCGTCGAGCGGGATCGCCACCCCCGCTTCGCGATCGGGGAGAGCCTGCTCCCGGCGACGATGCCGCTGTGGCGGAAGCTCGGCGTGTCCAACCGCTTCGAGCAGGAGGGCTTCGTCCGGAAGTACGGGGCGTACTTCTGCTTCGAGGACGGCGGGTGTCCGGAGTACTCGCACTTCCCGAACGCCAGCCGGCGCATCGCCGACCACTCCTACGAGGTGCCCAGGGCCACCTTCGACCGGCTGCTGTGGGAGGCCGCACTGGAGAGCGGCGTGGAGGGAGCCGATCAGACGCGGGTCCAGGAGGTGCTGTTCGCGGGCGAGCGGGCGCACGGCGTGCGGCTCCGCCGATCCGACGGGCCCCCGGTCGAGATCGCCGCGCGGCTGGTGGTCGACTGCTCCGGGCGCGCCACTCTGCTCGGGCGTCAGCTGGGCCTGCGCGAGCGCGACCCGTCCCTGCACAAGGTGGCGCTCTACCGCCACTACGCGGACACGATCCACTCGACCGGCGAGGACGCGGGCACGATCGCCGTCGTCGCGACGCCCTTCGGCTGGATGTGGTTGATCCCGTTCGCCGACGGGTCCGCCTCGGTCGGAGCGGTGATCGAGCGCAGCTGGTTCAGCGAGCGCCGGCGGCGCGGGGCCGACAACGAGGCGATCTGGAACGAGGTGCTGGAGGGCGTACCCGCCGTCTCGCGCCGGCTCGCCGGCGCGGTCCCCATCCGCCCGCTCGAGGCGGCCGCCGACTTCCAGTACCGGCTGCGCCGGTTCGCGGGCGACGGCTGGGTCGCCGTGGGCGACGCGGGCGCCTTCCTCGACCCGGTCTTCTCCTCGGGCGTGCACCTGGCGATGACCGGCGCCGAGCGGGCGAGCCGGGCGGCCGCGGTCGCCCTCGCCGGAGGCCGCCGCCTGCCCGTTGCCGCGGATTTCACGCGCTACGAGCGACGCTGCCGCGCCGAGCTGGCCGTCTACGCCCGCTTCATCCACGCGTGGTACGACCCGGCCTTCCGCGAGATATTCATCCGCCCGCCGCGACGACGCCCCGGTGTCGAGTGGCTCAAGCGCGAGATCGTGTCCGTGATGGCGGGCGCCGTGACGCCGACCTGGCGCGTGCGGCCGGCGATCGAAGTGCTGCTCCTGCTCGCTCGGCGGCGGCGCCGGGCGCGCGCCGGGGACGAGCAGCGCCGCGCAGCGGCCGTGACACCGGTGGGCTCGGCGTGAGCTTCCGCCCCTGCGCGCTCGTGCCGACCTTCGACAACCCGGAGACCGTGCGCGCGGTCGTCGAGCGGCTGCGCGAGCACCTCGCCGACGTGATCGTGGTGGACGACGGCAGCAGCGCTCGGGGCCGCGCGGCCATCGACGCGATCGCGCGCGACGGACTGGCCCACGTCGAGCGGCGCGCGCGCAACGGCGGCAAGGGCGCCGCCGTGAAGACCGGCCTCGAGGTGGCCCTGCGCCGCGGTCACAGCCACGCGCTCCAGATCGACGCCGACGGACAGCACGACATCGCCGACGTCCCGCGCTTCCTGACCGAGGCGCGCGCGCACCCCGAAGCGTTGATCCTCGGGCGGCCGGTGTTCGACGCGAGCCAGCCGCTCGCACGCGCCCTGGCCCGTCGGATCAGCGTGTTCTGGGTCCGTGTCGAGACCGGGGGCCATCGCGTGATCGAGGACCCCCAGTGCGGCTTCCGCGTCTATCCGATCGCGGCCGCCCTCGCCGCACGCGCGCGCGGCGACCACATGGAGTTCGACCTGGAGCTGCCCGTGCGGATGGCGTGGGCGGGAACGCCGGTGCGCAACCTGCCCACCCGGGTCCGCTATCTGTCGCGCGACGAGGGCGGCGTCTCCCACTTCGACGTGGTGCGTGACAACCTCCGCATCGCGTGGCTCCACACGCGTCTGGTGGTCGGCGCCGCGCGCCGAGCCTTCGGCGTCGGCGGAGCGGGTGTGCGATAATGCGCGGCGACGCCTCCGCCCCCGGAAACGCTCCTCCCTGAGGGTTCCGTTCTCGTGTCGCTCTCCGACGCCGCCACGAACCACCGCGACAGCAGCGCCGACGCGACGGAGGACGTCCTCGACCTGCTCCGGGCGACGATGCAGTCGGAGTTCGGCCTCCCCCCAGAGCAGATCGAGGCCGCTGCGCACCTCATGGACGATCTGGATCTGGACAGCATCGACCTGGTGGACCTGGCGGTGTCGCTCGAGGAGCAGCGCGGTATCCGGCTCGATGAGGAGGCCCTGAAGTCCGTGCGGACCGTCGGCGATGCCGTGGCGGTGATCGGCGCGGCGCTCGCGCGGAGCAGCTCCGGCGCCGCATGAGGTGGGTGCGTGGCGGGCTCGCCGTGGCCTACCCCTTCCTGATCGTCGCGGGCCTGCGCTGGCTCGAGCCGCGAGCGGTGTTCCTGCTCTACGTTCCCGCGCTCGTGAACCTCGGACTGCTGATCGTCTTCGGCCGCACCCTGCTGCGCCCGCCCTCCTTCGTGGAGGTCCTCGCGCGACTTCGCGAGCCGGAGCTGTCCCCGGCCCAGGTCGCCCACTGTCGGACCTTCACCGCCGTCTGGTGCAGCTTCTTCGCCGCCAACGCGGCCATGTGCGCGGCCCTGGCGCTGCTCGGCGACCTCTGGCCGTGGACGATCTACACCGGCTTCGTCGCCTACCTGCTGATGGGCCTCCTGTTCGCGTTCGAGTGGATCGTCCGCTCCTGGCGCTTCCACGACTACCGCGGTCCGATCGTCGACCCGCTGCTGCGGCGACTGTTTCCCGAGGACCCGGCATCGTGAACGGCTCCGCAGCCTGGTCCCAGACCGCCGAGCGCGGATCGATGCTCGGGCTGCGCATCACGGCCGCCTGCTATCGCCTGTTCGGGCGCCCGCTCTCCCTGGTGCTCGTGCACGCGGTCGTCACCTACTTCTTCCTCACCGGCGCCGCGCAGCGGCGGGCCTCGCGCTCCTTTCTGCGTCGCGTTGCGGCCGTGCCCGAGGGCGCCGCCGCACTGGGCTACGAGCCGGGGGCGTGGGCGAGCTTCCTGCACTTCCGGGCCTTCGCCCTCAGCATCTTCGATCGGATGGTGCTGTGGTTCGGACGCGGCGACGAGCTCCGCTTCGAGGTGGTGGGACGCGAGCACTACGAGCGACTGCTCGGGCCCACGCGCGGCGCGATCGTGGTGGGCGCCCACCTCGGCAGCTTCGACGCGCTGCGCGCGCTCGCCGACCGCGACGGCCGCGTCGTCAACGTGCTCATGTACACGCGCCACGCGCCGCGCATCAACGAGCTGTTCCAGACGCTGTCGCCGAACGTGGCGCTGCGGGTGATCCAGGTGGAGCGCGACTCGATGGCGACGGCGCTGCAGGTCCGCGCCTGCATCGAGCGCGGGGAGCTGGTGGCGATGCTCGGCGACCGCGTCGAGCCCGCCGACCGCGGGCGCACCCAATCGGTCTCGCTGCTGGGCGGACCGATCCGGATCCCCGAGGCGCCGTATCTGCTGGCGGGCCTCCTGGGCTGCCCGCTCTTCTTCATGGTGGCGCTGCGCGAGGGCGGATCACGCTACCGGGTGTTCACCGAGGTGCTGTCCGAGCGCGTCGAGCTCGGGCGGGAAGATCGCGAGAAACGCCTTCACGAGCTCGCCAGCGCCTACGCCGGCCGGCTCGAGCACCACCTGCTGTCGGCTCCCTACCAGTGGTTCAACTTCTACGATCCCTGGGCGGAGGAGAGCGGATGAGCCGACGGGTCGTGGTGACCGGCATGTCGGGCGTCGCGCCGATCGGCCAGGGCTGGAAGGAGGTGCGCGAGAGCCTGCAGACGGGACTCTCGGGCGTGGTCCGGATGGACGCCTGGGCCGAGGTGGAGGGCCTCCAGACCCGCCTCGGCGCGCCGGTGCGCGACTTCGCGACCCCCGACAGCTGGCCGCGCCGCAAGACGCGCAGCATGGGCCGCGACTCGCTGTTCGCCACGCGGGCCACCGAGATGGCTCTCGCCGACGCCGGCCTGCTCGGCGATCCCTCGCTGGCGAGCGGGCGCGCGGGGATCGCCTACGGCTGCACCCAGGGCAGCCCGCGGGCGCTGGAGGTCTACGCGCGCCAGTTCTACGGCCGGCAGACGACCAGCGGCATCCGGGGCAGCGACTTCATCCGCTTCATGAGCCACACCTGCGCAGCCAACGTCGCCCAGTTCTTCGGGTTGCGCGGTCGGCTCGTACCGACGACGAGCGCCTGCACCTCGGGCAGTCAGGGGATCGGCTACGCCTACGAGGCGATCCGCTTCGGCCGCCAGGAGCTGATGATCGCGGGAGGCGCCGAGGAGCTCGACGGGATCGACGCCGCGATCTTCGACATCCTGCTCGCCGCGTCCACCCGCAACGACGAGCCCCAGCGAACGCCCCGCCCCTACGACGTGGAACGGGATGGCGTGGTCGTTGCCGAGGGCGCGGGCACGCTGATCCTGGAAGAGCTCTCCGCGGCGCTCGCGCGCGGCGCGCGCATCCACGCGGAGATTCTGGGCTACGGCACGAACTGCGACGGCCGGCACATGACCAACCCGGACCCGGAGGGCATGGAGCAGGTGATGCGGCTGGCCCTGGAGGACGCGGGCCTCGACGCCGGCGAGATCGACTGCGTGAACGCCCACGGCACCGGCACCAAGGTGGGCGACCTCGCAGAGAGTCAGGCCACCCACAGCGTGTTCGGCAGCGAAGTGCCGGTGAGCACGCTCAAGGGCCACATGGGGCACACCCTGGGCGCCTGCGGGGCCCTCGAGGCGTGGATCGCCCTCGAGATGCTGCGCGAAGGGTGGGTCGCGCCCACCCGGAACCTGGAGCAGGTCGACCCGCGCTGCGCACCGCTCGACTACGTGATGGGCGCGCCGCGCGAGCTCGACGCGCGCACGATCGTGAGCAACAACTTCGCCTTCGGCGGCGTGAACACCTCCCTGGTGTTCCGCCGCTGGGAGGAGAGCTGAGCCCGATCGGCCCCGGGGTGCCGTAGACCTTGCGGCACACCGCCCCTCCCCCGCGCTTCTTCGGCACGGCTCCGCTCCGGAGCCACGTTGCTTCGTAACCCCCCGAGGGGGGCGAGGCGCCTGGGATCGATTCTTTATGTACTCGCGTGTTACTGTGATGCTTCGGTCGTCTCCGACCGGGGCGGATCCGCGCCCCGTTCCCGGCGACGAACGAGTGGGAGGCTCTATCGATGCTGGCGCCCAAGCTGGAGATCCTGTCGCCGGAGATGATGAGTGACCCGATCCCCATCCTGGCCCACTTCCGCGAGCACGACCCGGTTCCTCAGGCCGCCGATTTTCCGGCCTACCTGCTCACCCGGTACGACGACGTCGCCCGCCTGCGCGATCAGGAGGTCTTCAGCACCCGGCTGATCCGGCAGATGCGGGAGTCGATCGACGGTCCCAACATGATGCAGCTCGACGGGGAAGAGCACCGTCGAAACCGAGGCCTCGTCCAGCCGGCCTTCAAGCCGAAGGTTCTTGCCAGCTTCGTCGAACGCGAGCTCGTCCCGATCATCGAGCAGCAGCTCGACGACATCGCCGTCGACGGGCAGACGGACCTGATGACCACCTTCTGCCGGAAGGTTCCCTTCTGGACCGTGGCCCGTCTCCTCGGGCTCGAGATCGACGACGAGGTCCGGCTCGCGCACCTGTTCCTCGAGCAGGCGGCCGCCGATCCCGTGCAGGCCGCAGGCGACCCGAAGCGGCTGGAGCGCTCGATGGCGGCCCAGGCCCAGCTCAAGGAGCTGATCCGCCCCGTCGTCGAACGCGTGCGAAGACGGCCCGACGACAGCTTCGTGAGTCAGCTCGTTCAGGCCCAGTCCTCGAGCGGCGACCGCCTGAGCGAGGAGGAGGTCTACGGGCTGCTCATGTTCCTGTTGCCCGCGGGACTCGGAACCACACAGGCGGCGCTCGGAACGGCCATCTACAACCTCGCGTCCCGCCCCGAGATCCTCAAGGTCCTCCGCACGAACCCCTCGCTGTGGCAGCAGGCCTTGGAGGAGACGTTGCGCTGGCGGGCGCCGATTCCGTACCAGAACCGCGTGACGCTTCGGGATGTCGAAGTCCGCGGCGTGACGATCCCGGCCGGCACGATGGTCCTCGCGTCGCTCAATGCCGCGAACCGGGACCCGCTCGTGTTCGAGCGTCCCGACGAATTCGACATCCATCGACACCCGAACCGACACGTGTCCTTCGGGGTCGGCGTGCACGCCTGCCTCGGCGCGCCGATCGCGCGCAGCTCGCTGCGTGAAGGCGTACCCCGACTCTTCGCGCGGCTGCGAAACCTGCGCCTGCAGCCCGGCTTCGAGCCGCGCTACGTCAACCTGTTCGACAACCACCTCGAAGCACTGCCGGTGGAGTTCGACCTGAGCTGACGCGCTGGCTGTGCGGCCGGCTCACGCGCTCGGCCACGAGCTGGTCTAGTGCGATCGCGCCCCGCGTCACCCTCCCCCGTGGCTGCCGCCATCCGCACGCGGTGCGATCGCGGGCATCCTTCCCAGCCGGCGAAGGCGCTGGTTCGAACTTCCCTGGGGCGCCAGCACCGCTTTCTGCGCTTCCTCCGGGAGGTCGCTCTGGTCCAGCCATGCGATCGCGGCCGCCGGATCGCGGCGGTACCACACCCGGCCGACGGCGGTCAGCGTGCGGAGCCTCAATCCCTCGTCCTGGATGCGCTGCGCCCACTCGACGGCCTCCATCGGTCGATCTCCGGCAAGCCAATTGGCGTAGGCGACCACGATCGGGTCGTCGCTCGCATCGAGCGAGGCCTCGCGAATCCAGGCCTCTGTGCCCTCCGTGTCCGCCTGAAGCATGCGCTGGAAGGATTGGTTGAGCACCATGCTGCGTTCGTCGTGCTCGGGAAGGCTGCGAGCCCAGGCGAATGCAGCGGCGGGGTCCTCCTGGGCCCACTTGATCCCCACGACGCGAATCGCGCCGACCGTTCCCTCCTTGCCTGCGTAACCCCGCACCCATTCCGCGGCTCGCGGCGCATCCGCGAGCGCCACCACCCGCGCGGCCTTCACCAGGACGTCCCGCTTCAAGTCGAGGGGAGCCTCGGGCTTGAGTGACTCCGCCCAGTCTATGACCGCCTCCACGCCGCCGTACTCGAGACGCGCCTCGGCGATCCTCGTGGCCAGCTCCTGCCGCGGGACGGGCGTTTCGAGGCTGGCCAGGTACTGCGTAGCGCCGATCCAGTCTCCCGAGCGCGCCCATCCCGCGACCAGTTTCTTCTGGATTTCCGCCGCGTCGGAGGTTCCGGCGATTTCGCTGTCGAAGGCATTCAGGGCCGCGCCCGGATCCATCCGTGCCCAGGCGTAGAACAGCTCGCGAAGCGCGTAGACGCGGTCGCCCCGCTGCGGCCACCCCTTGATGCGTTCGAAGGCGCTCGGCGGATCGGCTTCAGTGAGAGCGTGGATCACGACATCGAGCTCCGCCTCGTCGATGCCGACCCGGTGCGCCTCCAGTCCCGCGAAGGCGTCGGCCTGATTCGAGGCCGTCACACCGCGGAGAGTACGTGCGAGAGCCTCGAAGCGAAGCAGCGTGTCCGGCTCCTCGAGAGCCGCCCCGATCCGGGAACCGATCTCCGCCCGGTCGAAGAAGGGAACCCTTCCCTGCCCCCAGCACCAACCCACCGCCAGCCCGAGTCCCAGTAGTCCCCAGGACGCAGGCGTGATCCGCAGCCGCATCGCTGAACCTCCTGCCAGCCCCCAGCCGCGCCCGCTCGCTCGGAACGGGCGCGTCCGGAGCAGCCTGCAAAATATCCTACCAGGACATCACAAAAATATGCAGAATGTGTCCGAGCGGAAACCGCGGCCGAAAGCGGAGCAGCCGCCGAGAGAGGCTTCCCGGGGACCGCGCGGCGCATCGCTTTTCGAGCGGTCCGGGGCGGCTGGCCATCGTGGTCGCCCCCGCGGGCCTTCCATCGAATCAATGCTCATCGACCACGTAGCCCAGCGCCTTCAGCTCCTCGACCCTCTCGCGACTCAGGTCGGATCGAGCGAGGGGGACCGCGGCGGACTCCAGGTATCCAGTCAATCCGACTCCGGTCGCGTCGGCGTCCGGAATCCGCGACCAGGAGCCGTCGCGCCGCCAGGCGTAGGCCATCCAGACCGGCTGCCGCGGATCCGCCTGCGGCGACGACCAGGCGCCCAGGGTGCCGAGCGCCCGAACCGACAGCTCGCCGCGATAGGCGGAGACCTCGCTCCCGATGTCGCAGTAGACGGTCCGATCGGGAAGCGCTTCACCCCGGCGGAGGGGCGCCGCGAGCGAGATGCCACGCGCGCCCTCGGGCACCGGCAGACCCGCCAGGTCCAACAAGGTGGGCAGGATGTCGACGTGATGAACGACCTCCTTCCGACGCGAGGCGGGCAAGCCCGGTGCCACCAGGATCAACGGGACGTGAGCGAGCTGAGGCGTGGTCGCGAAGCCGTGCATGAAATAGCGGCCCTCCTCTCCGAGGCTCTCCCCATGATCGGCCGTGAGCAGGATCACCGCGTCGCCGCCCCGCTTCTCGAAGGCGGATACGAGCTGCCCGATCGAGTGGTCGGCATAGAAGATCTCGTCCGCGTAACGGCTTTCGTAATCGCTTGGAAGGGAGAGGCCCTCGAGCTTCTGGTAGGCCGGGATCGCATCCCAGGGGAGCTCGCTGTCGACCACACGAAGCGGCCGCTCCTCCGCGGACGGCGGCACCCGGAACCTACCCACGTATTCCGGTGGAGGCGCGTAGGGGCCATGCGGGTCCTGGTAGTGCACCCACAGGAAGACGGGACCCTCGGATTGCGCTTCGAGCCACGAGAGCGCCCTGCTGGTCGTGTCCTCCGCCTTCCGCTCCCGAAAGCGATCGCCGCGGTTCAGCTCCGGTGTCGGGAGCTCGTCGTCGTACACCTCGAAGCCGCGGTCGAAGCCGTTGCGGCGCTGCAGGACGAGATTCCCGACGAAGCCCGCCGTGTGGTAGCCGGCGTCACGAAAGACCTCGGCGAGCGTCACTCCGCCTTCGAGACGGGACCCGTCGTTCAGGAAGCCGATCGAGTGTCCACGCGTGTAGCGCGAGGTCATGATCGACGCATGCGCCGGTGCCGTCGTGCTCGCCGCGGCGATCGCCCGTTCGAAGACGACCCCGCGACGGGCGAGGGCATCCATGTTGGGCGTGGTCTCCAGCGGATAGCCGTAGCTCGAGAGATGGTCCGCGCGAAGGGTGTCCACCGTGACGAGCAGGACGTTCGGTCGAACCGACTCGCTCCGGTTGCAGGCGCAGACGACCCCTGCCAGCCCGAGGACGAGCAGCCGCGAGACCACGATGCGTCTGCCGAACACGCTGCGAAGGGTATCGACTCGGGCGAGCGAACGACAATCGGGCACCTGTCGCGCAGGCTCGTCGTGAGCGGTGTCGCGCTCCTCGAGCTGTTGCTCGTCGGCACCACCACCCTGGGCTGCGGAGCGACCCTCGACCAATGGCGAGTGCAGCTTCGCGAGGACGACCGGTGGGCCGCCGAGCAGAACGCACGCGACTGGCTTCAGCGCGGCGACTGGGATCGGGCGCTGGCCTCGCTGGAGCGGGCCCAGGCCGCCCCCTCCCTCTCCCCCCGCTTCGCGATCGAGTCGACCCGGCAGAAGGCGCACGCACTCGAGGAGCTCGGACGGCACGAGGAGAGCCTGGCTCACCTGCGCTACCTCCACGACCACCATCCGGAAGCCCTGGTCGAAGACGAACTCCCGCCGCAGACGATCCACGCGGACTTCGACGACGGCTCGGTCCGCCCCCTGCCCAGGATCGACATTCCCGAGCCCCGCTACTCGCGCTACGCGAGCTGGGCCGGCGTCGGCGGGGAGGTGCGGGTCCTGTTCGCGCTGGACGAGGACGGGCACCCGAAGGACATCCGCGTACTGGGGCCCGCGCACCCGCTGCTGGCGAGCCTCGCGATCGAGGCGGTCGCCGGTGCTCGCCTCCGCCACCGCAAGGACCGCGCCGTGCTGCCCCTGCACTGGACCGTCCGTTTCCAGTTCGACGCGCAGCAGGTTCCGGCGGCGGTCGGCTCGGTGAGCGGCGCGGGTCGCGGGTCGTGACGAGGGCTTCCATGAGAACCGAGAAGACCCGAAGCGTCGCGCGCCGGTTCTTCGAGCACCTGAGTGCGGGTCGTCTCGAGGAGGCTGCCGCGCTGCGCGCCTCCGACTCGGTCTGGATCGTGCCCGGGAGCTTCCCGTTCAGCGGCTGCCACGGTGCCGCCGAGATCGACGAGATTCAGGCCCGGCTCTACGCGCGCTTCGACGACCGGCCGCAGTTCACGGTCCATGCGATCACGGCAGAGGGCGAGCGAGCCGCCGTCGAACTCGAAGTCCGCGCCCGCACCCGTGACGGCAGGGACTACCACCAGCACTACCACTTCCTGCTGATCGTCCGTGACGGCCGGATCCAGCTCGCCCGCGAGTACCTGGACACGCTGCACGTCTACGAGGTCTTGCTGGGAGGCCGTGTGGAGCCGGTGGACGCGCCAGCCGCGCCGGGCGGTACGGGCGATTGACCGGCGCGAAGACAGGAGGAGACCCGTGCTCGACATCAAGATCGTGGGTGGGAGCGTGGTGGACGGAACGGGGAGTCCCTCGCGCCGCGTCGACGTCGGGATTCGCGACGGCCGCATCGTCGCCGTGGGAGACGTGAGCGAAGCCGCGTCGCAGACCCTCGACGCGGAGGGTCGCACCGTAGCCCCGGGATTCGTCGACACCCACACGCACTACGACGCACAGGTGTTCTGGGACCAGGCGCTCTCGCCCTCGTGCTTCCACGGCGTGACGACGGTGATCGGCGGCAACTGCGGCTTCACGATCGCACCGCTCGCGTCCGACGCGGCGGAGTATCTGATGCGCATGCTGGCGCGGGTCGAGGGGATGCCCCTCGAGAGTCTGCGCGAAGGCGTGCCCTGGGACTGGCGCTCCTTCGGCCAGTACCTGGACCGGCTCGAGGGACGACTCGGCGTGAACGCCGGATTCATGGTCGGCCACTCCGCTCTTCGCCGCGTCGTCATGGGAGAGCGCGCCGTCGGGAGCGAAGCCGATGCATACGAGCTGCAGTCGATGCGGGAGCTGCTGGCCCGGTCGCTCGCCGAGGGAGGACTCGGCTTCTCCTCGACGTTGTCTCCCACCCACAACGACGCCGAAGGACGGCCGGTACCCTCGCGCTACGCAAGCCGCGAGGAGATGCTGGCGTTGGCGGGCGTGTGCGCCGACTTTCCCGGAACGATGCTCGGCTTCCTGCCGGGCGTGGGCGAGTTCGGCGAGGATGTCACGCGACTGATGGCGGAGATGTCGCTCGCGGCGCGCGCGCCGCTCGTGTGGAACGCGCTCGTCGCCGACCGCGAGACCCGGGCCATCGTCGCCGCCCAGCTCTCCGCCTCCGACTACGCCCGAGAGCGCGGGGGGGAGGTGGTCGCCTTGGCGATCCCGCAGCCGATGACGGTCCGGATCAACCTCGAGAGCGGCTTCGGCTTCGACGCGTTGCCGGGCTGGGACCGCCTCATGCAGCTGCCGTTGAAGGAGCGTCAGCAGGCGCTGCGCGATCCGGCCCGGCGCGAGGCGCTCGCCCGGGGGGCGGAGTCCGCACAGCACCCGCAGCTGCGAGCGCTCGCCCAATGGGAGGCGCTCACGATCGTCGAGACCTTCGATCCAGCCAACGCGGAGTGGAAGGGGCGAACCGTCGGCGAGGTGGCGGAGCGGAAGGGGTGCTCCGCGTTCGACGCCCTGCTCGATCTCTCCCTCTCGGAAGACCTGCGCACCTCCTTCCTCTCTCCCGTCCGCGGCGACGACGCCGAGAGCTGGGCCGATCGCGGAAAGGTGTGGTTGGACGATCGGGCGGTGATCGGAGGTTCGGACGCCGGCGCCCACCTCGACATGATCGACAGCTTCGCGTACTCGACCCAGGTCCTCTCCCGAGGCGTGCGGGAGCACCGGCTGCTGAGTCTCGAAGAGGCGATCCATCGTCTGACCGAGGTGCCCGCGCGCCTGTGTGGGCTGCGCGGCCGCGGACGCCTTGCTCCGGGGTGGTGGGCGGACGTCGTGATCTTCGATCCGGGCGCGGTCCGGTGCGGCGCGATCCACACCCGCTTCGACCTGCCGGCGGGAGCCGCCCGCCTCTACGCCGACGCGGAGGGGATCGACCGCGTCCTCGTCAACGGGGTCGAGATCGTGCGAGCGGGAGAGCACACGGGCCGCCTTCCGGGCGCGCTGCTCCGCTCGGGACGCGACACGGAGCCCTCCCCGAGGCGTGGCGCGCTACACGCAGACGCCTAGCGCTCGGCCCGCGAGGAACGGCTCGGCGGAGCGCTTCTGTCTACGGACGCGGGACGGGCGCGGCACGCCGCGTCGCCAGCGGGCCCAGAGCCTCCGCCCACAGCCAGCGCTGGCGGTCGCTTCGGCGAGCGAAGTAGCGCAGCAGGGCCTCTCCGGTCTCGGCATCTGGCTCTTCGTCCTCGATCCGTTGCGCGAGCTGGTCGGCGCCACGCTCCGGCGTCGTTGGTCGCGTACCGAGCAGCCGCGCGAGCTCGTCGAGCTCGATCGCGCGAATCGACGGTGTGCGCTCCGAGGCCTGCAGGAAGCGGAGCAGATCGCCCATCGCGCGCGCTCGCCGGGCGAGCGGCGGATCGGCGAGGACCGGCACCGACACGGCCTCGAGATCGGCGAGCAGCACGTCGTAGAGATCGGCGCGGGGGACCTCGGTATCGGGCTCGGGCAGTTCGGTCGGCTCGAGATCCACTCCATCGTGCGCCGCCATGCAGTCGCACAGCAGCGAGAAGAACACCTGGCACCGGGACAGGTAGATGCCGGCGCCCATGCGGAGCCCCTCGGCTTCCACCGCCACGAGGGTGGAGATGGCGCAGCGCAGGGAGACGAAGGCCCAGTAGTAGAGGATGCGCTGCGGATCGACGATGATTCCGGACCGTTCCTGGTAGCTTCGGAACAGCGCGCTCATGTCGCCGAACGCATACATGTGGTCGCGCATCATCAGCCAGGCCAGATCGTCCATCGGATCGCCGTAGTGGGCGAACTCCCAGTCCAGCACGGCGGTCACGCGTCCGTCCTCGAATAAGAAGTTGCCGGCTCCGGTGTCGCCCTGGAGGATGGAAGTGCGCTGAACTGCTCTCGGAGCGCGGCGGCGCAGCCAGCGGATCGCGAACGAGATCAATGGATCGATGCTCCGGACGTGCTCGCGATGCAGGCGTTCCCAGAGGGCGAGATCGAGCAGAGCGTGCTCCTCGGGAGTCTTCGGGAGGAGAGCGGGGAGCCGCACCGAGGCGGGGTCGAGGCGGTGCAAGGTGGCGAGGATCTCGATGAAGTGTTCGGCGACGGCGACTCGCTCGGTGGGAGCACGCAGCGCGGGAAAGTCGGCGCTCCCTCGTACTCGCTCCAGCAGGATCGCATCACCGATCTCCGGGGCATCGCGCCCGGCACACTCGGCGAAAACCCGGGGCACAGGAATCGGCGTCTGTTCCAGCGCGCGATATACCGCGGCCTCCCGCGCCAGAGAGAGCTCGGTTCCCGAGAAGGGACCGCCGCCGCTGTCGCGCCGCACCACCAGCTCGAGACGCTGCTCTCCTCTTTGCACGTCCGCGAACCAGATCTCGCGCGTGCCGCCTCCGACCTCGCGCGAGAGCCGCTCGACCTCGCCACCTGTTGACGCGGCGATCCACTCGACGAGCGCCTTGCGTTCCGCGGACTCGCTCACGCGCGAAGCCCGCGCATCAGATAGTCGGTCACCTCGTCCACTACGTGCTGCGGGTCCATGCGCTTCGTGCGCAGGTACCAGCGATTGACAGAGCGCATCGCGCCCACCACCGTCTCAGTCAGGATCTCCGGGTCACCGGGTGCCAGATCGCCCTGCTTCTGGCCCTGGGCGATCAGCTGTCGCATCGCGGCCAGATTGTGGTCGCGGCTCTCCCGGGCCCAGTCGCCGAGCTCTCCCTCGAGTGCGGTCACCTGATCGACCAGCAGCCCGGACTCGACCGGGTAGTGGACCGCTTGGCTCACCCGCCCGCGAATCACGCGCTCTAGACGCGCGACAGCCGAGAGATCGCGCGACACCTCCTCCTCGAGGTCGAAGGTCGTGAGCACGTTCTGGAGGATCTGGCGGTAGAGCTCCTCCTTTGTGCGGAAGTAGTTGTAGATGCTCCCGCGCACGAGCCCGGCCTCGCGCGCGACATCCTCCACCCTCGTCGCCTCGTAGCCCTTGCGATAGAAGACCTCCGCCGCGATGTGCAGGATTTCTTGGTCGCGGGGCAGGTGGCGGGCCACGGGCTTGCCCAGACGCGGGCGGCCGCGCGGTCGACGCCCCGCGCCCGAGGCGTCGGGGCGCGGCACCCTCGGCGCTCGGTCGCCGCTCTCGACCTTGGCGCGCTTCGACATCGGAACCTCTGCGGGACGAGGGTCTTCAACCCGGCACACCGGCCCGCCGCGGCTCGGGGCGTTGGCGGGCCCTCGTTAGCACCGACCGGCTACTTTCAGGCGCCCGCGTGGGGATCGCAACCCCCCCGTGCTCCCCCCCGGCTGGCGCGGCCTCAGTCCGCAATCACCCCGCGTACATAGCTCTCTACGGTCGCAGAGCACGTCAGTTTGTCGTCGCCCTCGGGCAGATCCATGTAGCGGACGACGTCCGTGACCGTCGGACTCGGCCGCCCACAAGGACAGGGCGAGAAGTCCACCTGGATGCGATCGCCCGAGATCAGACCTCCCCAGCGCCCGTCGATGGTCAGGTCGAAGAAGGCCATCCGGCCCTCCACCTCGCCCTGCGCGGGATTCAGCAGGCGCTCTCCGTCGCGATCTAAGACGAGTAGAAGGGCCCACGGCGGCCGGTGGTAGCGCCCGGCCGAGCACCGGGGGAAGCCCGACGCCATCTCCTGCATCCCGTAGACATCGATCCGGTTGGACGGGTCGATGCCGAAGAAGCGCTGGATCTGCTCCCGGTAGTCCTCGGGCAGCGAGACCCCCTTGAGGCCACCGCCCACGAACATCGCGATCTCGGCATGGAACTCCCCGTCCTTCACCCCTCGCTTGCGAGCGGTCTCCACGATCGCCCAGAACTGAGCCCACAGGCCCTGGAGGATCATCGGCTCCGAGCGGTGGGCGAGGATGTAGTCGACGAGATCGGTTAGCCGCTGGTCCATGTGTGCCTGGCGAAGCCGCCCCTGTTCTTCGGCCGCCTCGATCTCGCCCGGCGTGGCCGTTCCCTCGGCCATCCGACGGCGCAGCACACCCATGCGGTTTAGGTCGGCCATTCGCAACGGCTCGTCGAAGAGGTAGTACCGGGCGTCGGGGCGCCCATAGCCCTCCACCACCCCGCGGAAGAGCTGGCCGTAGCGCGTGGGCGACTGGTGGGGTCCGAGCACGAAGGTCACCCGATCCTGCTTCGGCTCGAAGCCCGTCACCCAGCGCACGGTCTCGACCATGACGGTCCGTGTCACCTCGAGATCGCGCTCGGTCTGGTTCAGGAAGGAGCACTTTCCGGAGGTGCCGCTGGTGCAGAAGACGTAGTGGCCGGCGCGGTGCAGCCGCACCAGGAACTCGTCGACATCGTCCACGCCCTCGAGATCGACGCCCTCGATCCGGCGCGTCGAGAGTGCGCCAAGCCAGAGGGCGAGCCGGTCCCACCGCTTCTTCTCCAGCAGGGATTCGGGATAGCTCTTGTAAGTGGTGTGGGCGAAGAGGAGCGGGACCAGGTCCTCGAGGGACTGGATCGCGTCGATGCCCTCCTCGCTCGCCCGGCGGTCGAGGATCGGGATCTGGGCCCGGCGCTCCCGGAGGCGCTCGTCGAGCGCCTGCAACTGGAGTCGTTCGAGGTCCCCGGGAGGGATCCGGTAGGGGTCCGGATCCATCATCAGGCAGGATAGCTGCTCGACGGCCGAGGACATAGGAACCTCCCTCTTGCGCGAGGCGGGTCTTCATTTTCCGGCTTTCGCGCTTGAAATGCAACCAGGGGTCGGCCGCCCCGAGAGCCGTCTTCAAGGCACCACGGTCACGTGCACCGTGCCCTCCCCGCTCTCGAGCGCCGCGAGGGCGTGCTCGATCCGATCGAGGGGAAAGCAATGGGTGTGCAGCCGTGCGAGCGGGTAGCGACGCGAAGCGAGGACGCGCAACGCTTGCCGGAAGGCCCAGGAGGAGACGCCGATCGCCCCGCGCACGGTGAGCTCCTTGGAGACGATGCGATCGGGGAGCGGGCCCCTCACCTCGCGCCCTCCCTTGAGACCCGCGAGCACCACGCAGCCCGCGGAACGCACCGCCTCGACGGCGGCGGCGATCGGCTCGACGGCGTCCGGCGTGACGTCGATCGCGCGATCCACGAGCCGGCCCTGCGTGATCTCGGCGACGCGTGCCACCACGTTCTCGGCCTCGGCATCGATCGTGTGGGTGGCACCGAGCTCCCGCGCCAGCTCGAGCTTGTGTCGGTCGCGCGTGAGGCCGGTTACGATGATCGTCTCGGCTCCGGCCTCGGCCGCCGCAACCACGCACGCGAGGCCGCGCTGCCCCGGTCCGAGGATCAGCACTGCATCGCCCACCTGGGTGTCGGCCAGACGGCAGACCCACTCGAAGCCCGCTCCGAGGGGATTGAACAAGACCGCATCCTCGGAAGAGAGATCGTCCTCGACGCGATGCACGATGCTCCCGGGCCGAAGCACCATGCGCTCGGCGAAGCCTCCCCAGAGGCCCGGCACCACGCCCAGCGGCGTGCAGCTGTAGATGAAGCGGTGGGAGCAGCTCCGGAGATCCCCTTCCGTGCAGCGCGTGCAGGCACCGCAGGTGACGAGGGGTTCCACCGCGACGCGATCTCCCTCGCCCACGCCCCACGACTCCGCACTCTCCGGATCGATCCACTCGATGCGTCCCACGGGCTCGTGACCCGGCACGAAGGGGAAGGCCACGAGCCCAGCCGCGACGGTCTCGCCGCGATAGGAGTCGAGGTCGCTCCCGCACAGGCCACACGCCTCGACGCGGAGGAGCGCCCCCCGTTCCGGAAGGCCGCCGAGATCGAAAGCGCGGATCTCGATCCGGCGGGGCGCCACCTGCACCGCGGCTCTGACCTTCACTGGCTTCCCCTCCTCACGCGGGACGCCCTCTGCGAGGCGAGGTCCGGGCGACCATCGGCCCGCGGCGGCCGTCGCGAAGTCGCCCGGCTTCAGAGGTCGATCACGCCCTTCACGTAGCTCTCGATCGTGCCGCCGCAGGTGAGCTTGTCGTCGCCCTCGGGCAGGTCCGTGTACCGCACGATGTCCTCGAACACGGTAGGGCCGCGGCGACCGCAGGGGCACGGCGAGAGGCTCGACCGGATGCGATCGCCGGACACCAGCCCCCCCCACCGCCCGTCCAGGGCGAGATCGAAGAAGGCCATCCGTCCCTCGACCTCGTCGCCGTCGAGCGGAGCGCGCCGCTCGCCGCTGCGCTCCAGCACCAGGAGCACCACCCACGGCGGGACGTGATAGCGCCCGGCCCGGCAACGCGGAAGATGGGAAGAGCACTCCTGCATGCCGTAGGGATGTTCGATGCGCGACGGATCGAGGTTGAAGAATCGGAGCACCTGCTCCTGGTAGTCCGGCGGAAGCTTCACCCCCTTGAGCCCGCCACCGCTGATCATCGCCGTGTCGGGATGGAAGTCGCCGTCGGGAATGCCCCGCTCGCGGGCCGCTGCGACCAGCGCGTACACCTGGGCCCAGGGACCGAATAGGATGATCGGCTCGCCGCGGTGGCGCAGCAGTGCCTCGACCATCCGCGTCAAGCACGCGTGCATGCGCTCCTGCCTCGATCGGGCCTCGGCGTCGAAGGCCGCGATCTCGGTCGGGGTGGCACGGCACTCGGCGATGGCTCGCCGCATCGCGCCCATGCGGTTGAGGTCCGCGGCGCGCAGTGGCTCCTCGGACAGGAAGTAGACCGCATCGGGCCGGCCGTAGGCCTCGGCCATCGCGAGGAAGACATCCCCGTAGCGCGTGGGCGCGAGGTGGGGGCCGATGATGAACACGGCCCGATCGGCGCGGGGCTCGATCCCCGTAGCCCAGCGAAAGCTCTGGATCTGGTTCGTTCGCGTCATCGCGCGATCGGACGCGGTCTGGCACAGGAACGAGCACTTGCCGGTGGTGCCGCTCGTGGAGAACACGTAGTGGCCCGCCCGGTGCAGACGGGCGAGCCAGTCGTCGACG
>CAZZFT010000074.1:0-23685 GCA_964653555.1 uncultured Spirochaetales bacterium
CGACGAGTTCCCGATGACGCTCGCCGAGATCCAGCGCGCCGAGCCGGTCTACGAGGGCCACGAGGGCTGGGGCGGGGACCTGACCGGCTGCCGAACCTTCGCCGATCTGCCCGCCGCGGCGCGGCGCTACGTGGAGCGCGTGGAGGCGCTGGTGGGCGTCCCCGTGCAGCTGATCTCGGTCGGTCCGGGGCGCGACGAGACGATCGCGCGCACGGACCCCTTCGGCGGGTGATCGGCCCGCAGGAGCTCCGGTGAGGTTTGTCCTCCATCGCGGCGGCCGTCGGACGAAACGATCCAGGTGATGGCGCAGCGGATCCGGATCCTGACGGCGAATCTTTGGAACGGGCGCGCCGACCCCGACCGGCTGGCGCAGCTGGTGGTGGAGGAGCAGGTGGACGTCGCCTGCGTGCAGGAGCTGGCTCCCGCCCAGGCCGAGGCGCTGGCCGCCGTCCTGCCTCACACCCACCTGGCGCCGCGGACCGACTACACCGGCATGGGCGTCGCAGCGCGCGGCCCGGTCGAGTTCGGGGTGCTGCCGCTGCGCTTCCGGCCCCTTCGCACCGCGCGCCTCGACCCGAAGCACTGGTCCGGTCTCGATGCCCCGCTCGACGTCTGGAACATCCACGTCTGCGCCCCGCACAGCCGGCCGCCGCTCTCCTTCGCCCTGCGCCGCGCCCAGGTGCGGCGGCTGCTCGCGCACCTGGAGGAGGTCGGGCGGCCGCGGCTGCTCCTGGTGGGCGACCTCAACGCGACGCCGCACTGGCCCGCCTACCGGCAGCTCGTGCCGCGGCTGCGCGACCTGGCGGTCGAGGCCGCCACGCGCCGCGGAGAGCCGCCGCCCGGAACCTGGGCTCCGCGACCGGGCCTGCCCGACCGCCGGCGCTGGCTCCGGATCGACCACGCCCTGGGCCGCGGCGTGTCCGCGGTCGACGTGCGCCGCCTGCACCTCGAGGGCTCCGACCACGACGCGCTGTGCGTGGATCTCGCGCTCCAGGGCGACGAGGCCAACGAGGGCGGCCGGGGCGATCTCGGAAGCGGGTGAGCGAGTGCTGGTGGGAGCACCCGCCCACCCGCCGAAGTCCGGAGCCGGGTCGCGTACACCCTGAGGCCCCGTCCTGCGAGCCGAAGCGGAATCCGGCCGCGAGCGCGTATCTACTTGGCGGCGAGTTCCCTGCGGCCCTCCGATGCTCGTCCAGTCGTTCGATCCCCGCGTGAGCCCATCCGGTAGTTCGCGGTGATCTGGGGGGAAGCGTGCCGGCCAGGGGGGCGTGGCACGCGCCGGACGATAACGAAGAAAAAGCGAAAGTCAACGCTCCCATCCCCGCACGCCTCGCGCCATTCGACACCCCCACGCCCCGGTGGTACTCGTGCCACGGGCCGTTAGCTCACTTGGTAGAGCACCGGGGCATGTGATCCCGCACTGGGGCACATCGCACGAGGGGCATCCAAGCTCCGCGGTGGATCTCGGTCTCCCCGAAGCTGCGCAACCCGACCAGCGATAGCAGGCTGCGTGCGGAGGACTGGCACATTCCTTGCAAAATTAATGACCCGTCTCTGCCTCCACGCGTTAGGAGCGGAGGCACCGTCACATCGGAAACAAGTGGGTCATGTCTGAAAGGGCGTCCAGAATCGGTCCCAACAGTGCGCCGAACGCCATTCCTCAATGGGCGCAATACACTTTCTGGGGCGCGGTTGTCGGGCTGATCAGCGCGTTGGCGACGTTGTTCGTGGTGGGCGTGCACTACGGGCAAACGCTCGGACTTGCGCCAGCCGCTTGCGTGCTCGTGGGCTGTGGCCTGACGGTGATGCTCAGCCAGCCGGCAGGCCTTCTCGGGCTAGCGGCAGGAGCGGCGTCTGGCGCGGCATGTGGCTTCGTCGCCCACCATTACGTTCGCCATCGCTCGCGTGCAAGCTAGCGGCCCACGTTCTGCGCCAGCCCACCGACTTCGTGGTCGCCGTTCCCGAGCTGAGCGCCGATCGCGTTCAACCCGAGGAGGATCCATGCGAGCGTCGGCGCCGTGTCGGCGTGGATCGCGATCGCGCAGAGCACCGTCACAGCGACGTGTAGGGCGATCGATGCCCGCGCACCGATCTTCGGGCGACATCGCCACCATGCACGCGGGAAGGGTCGTCTCAGCGGACTGTGCCTCGCGGCCAAGGGGGAGGGCGAGGACGAGAACGCGGGCGGGGTCGCCCCCGCCCCCGCCCGCGCCGGCTCCGCTCCGCTACTCGGCGGGGCGCTCGCGGAAGGGCGCGCGCGCCGGGACAGAATCGCCGGGCGCGCAACGCCAGCCCGCGCCGCGAGTGCGGCGACGGCCTCCCGAAAGTCGCGCCCCTGCGGCGGCGTCCCTCCGTGCACGTAGGCGCACCACGTCTGCGCGTGATCTCCGTGGATCAGGAAGCCGAGGGGCCGATGGCAGATCACCCGGTCCGGACGGAGTCCGAAATCGCTCCTTCGTGAAGGCCCGATTCGTTGCGACCCAGCCCGCCGCCATCCGAACTCGGGGAAAGCCGCGTCGAGCTTCTCGAAGAGCGCCGGCTGGACGACCTCCTCGAGGTAGGTGACGAGAGAGGGCCGCGTAGCGGTCAACGAGCTCCGTCCCTCGGCGCGAAGAAGGCCTTGGTGTTCTCGAGCCAGCGATCGACGTGGACCGGGTCGGCCGCACCGAGGTCCGCGAGAAGGTCTCCCACCATGGTCCGCGTGTCCTTGTCGAGCTGGACGAGCATGCCCTGTGGGAGCTGGCTGTCGCCGTTCCAGATGGCGAGGGCCAGGTCGAAGAGCGTGCGCGCGCGCCGCACGCGGGCCGGCTCCGAGAAGGTGGGCTGGGCGTACTCGCCGCGCTCCTGGTCGTAGCGGGCGAGCTCGAGGAGCCGGTTGCGGACGGCGCGGTGCTGCTCCTCGTCGCGGAAGTCGGTCACGCGCGTGCCTCCCCGGCCGAGGCGGGCGCCTCGGTACCGTTGGCGCGTCGGGCGCGCGCGCCCTCCCGTCGCTGTCGCTTCTTCCAGGACCGGAAGGCGCGGCTCTCGCGGCGCCTCCGGGCCGCCCTGGCGGCGCTCTGGCGTGCCCAGGGGCCGCGGGCCCTCGATGCGCGGGTATTCCCCTCGCTCGATGCCCAATCGGTGCGCGGCGGATCACGGCCCGGGCGGATGTGCCGGGCGTGCGGCTCAAGGAGCTGCGGGATACCTACGCGAGCCACCTGCTCACGCAGGGGATCCCGATCCAGTTCGTGAGCCGCCAGCTCGGCCACGGGGGCGTGAGCGTGACGGAGCAGCATTACGCGAAGTACCTCGGGGCCGGCGGCGAGGAGTTCACCTACGTGGAGCCGGCGCGGCTGGCGCCCGGGGAGATCCCGGCCGATCTGCTGGCCCGGCTCACGGATTGCTCACAGTTTGCTCACACGCGGGATGTGTTCGCGCTCCCGGGCGATCTCGCCGAGGCCGAGAACGCGAACGAATCCGATGAGTTGGGGCGCTGCTATGATGCGCGCGGGCCGTTAGCTCAGTTGGTAGAGCACCGGACTTTTAATCCGAGGGTCCAGGGTTCGAGTCCCTGACGGCCCACCAGTGATCTCGCCCGGACCGAGCGGTCGCTCCGTCCAGATCGAGGCTCGCGCGGCGCTTCACGGCCAGCGCGGACAGGCCCAGCAGCAGGAGCGCTGCCGTCTCCGGCTCGGGAACGACGCGGACCGCGGCGCTGCCCGGAGGGTCCCACGGGATCGGATCCCCCGCGACATCCGCGAATCCGCTGACGACCAGGGAGAGATCGGATTCGCCCGGCGTGAAGCCCTCCAGAACGATCGTCGCGAGCGTGAACGTGTCGGGCTGGAGGGCGTCGAGGTCGCCTGGGGAGTCGAAGGACTCCTCGGCCAGCTTCACGCTGCCCGCCGTGATGCCCGTACCGCGAAGGGTCCCCTGGCCTAGCACGTTCAGTCCGTCGCCGAACATCACCTCGAGGCCGGAGAGGCGGGAGCCGTCGAAGAGGAGCTCGAGGCTGTAGGTTCCCAGCGACGGCGCCTCGCCGCGTCCGAGACCCGCGACGACGAGATCCACCTCGAGCAGCTCACCCACGGCGACGACGGGCTTCGAGAGCTCGAGCGAGATCGTGGCCGCCGTCGATGTCCCGCCCAGCGCCAGGGTTCCCGAGAGCGCCACCAGTGCAGGCAGGTTGCGCATCTTCGATCGGCCCTCCACCGGGTCGACGGGCATGCCGACCCTCGCGCGTCCAGGGTCCCGGGAAGAAGCGGGCTTCTCCCACAGGAAGTGGCAACTGGGGGTCGGAAGGCTCAAAGAAGCAAAGGGGAGTGCGGGGCGGCCCCGTGGAGTGTCGCTGAGGCTAAAGCCCCTCGGTCGGAGCGACGATAGGTGACTGACGTCACCGAGGTTCTCCCCAGCCATGGCCCCGCGCGAGATCCCCCTCCGAAGCGCGACGCAGCTCCCTGACCGGCGCAGGCGCCGGGGCGGCTTCACGCTCGCCGAGCTGCTCGTGTCGGTGGTGATCCTGGGCGTGCTCGCGGCCGCGCTGATCCCCAACTACATCCGGTACGTCTACCAGGCGCGGCGCAGCGAGGCCTTCTCGGCGCTGCGCGCGATCCACGACGCCCAGGCCTACCACTACGCGAACAAGGGCGAGTACTCGGGCTCCTTCGAGGAGCTGGGCTTCGAGCTCGAGGGCGGCGCGCTGCGCTCCGACGGCGCCTACGAGGGTGGCTACTACACCTACACGCTGAACCGCTGGGACCTGGGCGACGAGCCGAACGCCAACTATCGCGCCACCGCCACCGGCGACCTCGACAAGTCCGACGCCACGTTGGACATCGTGATCATCGAGAACGCTCTCACCGTCAAGGACTGAGGGCGAGGAGAGACGACCATGTCGCACCGGATCGAGAGCTTCCTGCTTGTCGGGGGCACCGCAGCCCTGCTCCTGCTCTGCGCGGGCGCAGCCCAGGCCGAACGCCTCGTCGATGCGAACGAGCCGATCGTGATCTCCGACGACATCATGAAGAAGACCACCGCCGTCGAGTCGGCGACGGGTCTGCCGACCCGCTCCCAGGCCAGCGGCGGCAGCATGGGCGCGCCGACCTCGACCGGAGGCGGTTCCGGCGGCACGGCGACCGCGGGTGGCAGCGGGAGCGGCGCCACCGCGACGGGATCGGGCGGGGGCAGCTCCGGCTCGGGTGGCACCTCCACGGCGAGTTCGGGCGGCGGCAGCTCCGGCGGCGGCACGAGCGCTGGCTCGGGGGGCACGGCCACGGCCAGCACGGGCGGCAGTGGCGGCAGCTCCGGCACGAGCGGCGGCTCCGGCACCGGCTCGGGCACGAGCGGCTCGGGCACGACGACGGCCAGCACGGGCGGCGGCAGCGGCACCTCCGGTGGCAGCACCACCGCCAGCGGCGGCGGCTCGGACACCACCGAGGGCATGATCCCGGCCGATCTCGACCCGGACTCGGACGCCGATTCCTCGTCCGGCAAGTCGAACAACGGCCACGGCAACAACGCCGATGGCGTGGACTCCTCGAACCCCGGCCAAGGCAAGGGCGGTCCGAACGGCGCCGTGGACGACTCGTGCAGCGGCAGCGGTGGCTGCGTCGACGACGAGTCCACGGGCGGTGGCAGCGCGAAGAGCAAGAACAAAAACAAGTAGAAGCCGGCGGAGCCGACTCGGCTGACGGTGCGCGGGGGGCCGCGAGGTGAAGCTGAAGGAGACGCCGAAGCTCGACGGGCGCGTCGTGGCGGAGGCGGAGGTCAGTCAGGAGAGCGTGCTGACGCGCGTGCGGCACTTCGCCGTGCTCCGCGCCACGCACCGCGCGCTCACGCCGTCTTCGTCCGAGCCGCCCGACGCGGGCGAGCAGGCCGTGATCCGCGGCATCCGCGAGCGCCTGGGCGAGCTGCGGGCGCGCTTCGGGGAGGACGGCTCGGTCGGGGAAGCCGGCGCCCCGCGCCCCGACGAGCTCCAGGAGCTCGACGGCGCCCTCGCCGGCTACCGTCGGCTGCTGCTCTCGAAGGTCGAGTCGCTCCCGCTCTCCCAGCTGCGCGCCTCCCTGGCCGCCCACACCCACCAGCAGCGCGTCGAGGTCGCGGCGCTGCTCCAGCTCTGCCTCGAGAGCGAGAAGACCCCGGCGCGCTTCCTGCGCATCGTCGACTTCGTCATCACCCTGTTGTGCATCGAGCAGCGCAATGGGGCCTGGGTGGTCGCGATCGACCCCGCCAACCTCAACGACGTGGTCCGCGAGCGCTGCGCCCTGTGCGCGCATCTGGACTCGACCGCCGAGGCGCGGATCGTGACGCGCTTCCAGGAGGCGGCCGCGCGCGTCGCGCCGGCCGCGAGCGCCGCGCCCGTGCTGAAGGAGATCTCGGCCTACAAGGCCGACATCGCCAGCTTCTACTTCAATCCGGCGGTGCTGCGCTGCATCGTCGGCTACAACGCGGCGGCCCGGAACCACTTCGAGGCGCGCCTGCGCGAGCGCCGCGAGCACGACGCGGCGATCGACGACGAGCTGGGCCTGTTCGCACCGCTGCAGGGCAGCGATCCCCGCACGGCGGGCGAGGCGCTGCCGCCTCACGAGTCGCCCGGTGTCGTCGCCGTGCAGGAGGCGATCCGGCGCCGGCTGCTCGACGCCGAGAGCACCCGAGGGCCGGCCGAGCGGATCGCGGAGGCGCTCGACCTGTCGTGGCTGGGCCGGGACGAGCGCGAGGCCCTGCTCGATCCTGCCGGCGCCGGGACCGGGCGGCTGATGCGGATGTCGGTGGTGCTCGGACACCTGGCCCACTGCCTGTCCACGCACCGCGCCGAGTTCGAGGGGCTGGGGCTGCGCGAGGCGGATCTCGACGCGTGGATCTGCGCGATCGGCGAGGAGGTCCAGCGCGAGATCGACACGCTGATCCAGGAGAACGCCTACGACGGCGCCGTCCGCCTGGGCGACGTGAAGTCCCGCTTCCTGACGGCCGTGCTCCTCGTGTCCCGGCGCAGGCTGGGCCGGAGAGGTCAGCACCGCGAGGAGGACACGTTCAACCGCGAGGCCATCGATCTCGTCCGCCAGCACCTGGAGCGCGAGCGCTTCCGGCAGAAGAACCCGATCTTCATGGACCTGTTCGGCGGCGGATGGAGAAGGACGGTGGCGCTCGCCTCGGTCTTCTCGCTCGTGGGGCTGCTGGCCGTCGTGGAGCTGGCTCCGAACACGGATCCGCGGCGGATCGACGAGCTCGAGTACTGGCAGGCGCGCGATCTGTCGCCGATCCTGACTAGCGCCTATCGGGATCACGCCGGCGACCACTCGATGTTCGTCGGCACCGTGGGGCCGCGCTGGGCGCAGCTCGACCGCGCGACGCGTCGGCAGTACGCCGAGGTCATCCAGGCCAAGGTGCAGGAGCGGGGCGTCGAAGAGGTCCTGCTGTTCGACGAGAGCCGGGTCCTCCAGGCCCACTACTTCGAGGGCGCCTGGCGCAGCTCGCTCGCCTGGAACCCCTAGCGGGCACCGGACCCCACCGCAGCCCGGCGCCGCTTCTCCTAGCTACAGACGACGCCGAGACGCTGATCCGGGGGCCCAGGTTGCCGCCGCCGTCGAGGGCGCCGGGGGCCTCGATCCCCGCACGCGGTCGCGGGGCCTCCCGGCCGCTGCGGACGGCGCCATTCGACCCATCGAGGCGGATCGCTGGGGCGATGCGCCGCAGGATCCGAGCGCTTCGCTAGGGCTCGCCGCGGTCCGCGGGGACCGGCGGCGTGGGCTCGCTCTCGACCTCCAGCTCCAGCTGCCGGTCCTGACGCTGCCGCGTGCGCGCCTTCCGCACGCGCTCCATCTCGGCCGCCAGGGCCTCGCGGATCTGCTCGACCTCCACCTCCTTGTCGACACGGCGGCTCTCGAAGTCGCTGCACTTGCGCTGGATGTGGGGGAGCAGGTCGAGGGCGATGGCGGTGGCGGCGTACTCGGCGGCCTGCTCGATCTCGGTCTCGGGCATGTCGACGAGCAGCGAGGTGGAGGAGTACTCGGGCTTCGCCTCGTGCGCGTCGGTCGGCTCGTCCTTGCGGTAGGAGAGGGTCATCGGCATCCGGTCGTCGACCGAGGGCTTCGAGCGGACGCCGAGGGCGAGCATGTCGCGCAGCTCGAGCTGGGCCTCGATCTTCACCCACCACACGATCCAGTTCGGCGCGGTCACGCGGTTGAAGCTTGGCTGGGCCACGGTCTTGGCGACGAAGTAGGCCTCGTGGCGGTGGTCCACGAGCTCGAAGCCCCGATGCACCATCGCCTGGGCGAAGCTCGAAGCGGCGCGCTCGGCCAGGACCGTGTCGAAGTAGCCGAAGGCGGGCCGGTCGACGAAGAGCGTCGCATAGGGGCAGCCGTGGCCGGGCAGCTCCACGGGCTGGGAGGCGAGGCGCTTCCAGTCGATCCCGCTCTCCGTGGGCGGCTTCGGCGCGCTCACACAGCCTGCCAGAGCGAGAGCGATCAGCACGGGAGCGAGCGGCGCGGCGGACGGTCTCCGCGCGCAAGCGCGGAGACGGCTGCAAGAAGGCTCGATGGGAGCGACCTCACCGGGGGGTGCCGTCCGAAACGCTCCCGACCGTAGCAGGCTCTCGCCGATCTCGCGCAGCGCCGGGCCGGTCGGCTAGGGTGTCCGCGATGGAAACACGCACACCCGCGTTGGCGAGGTGGCTCGTGTCGTGGGCGCTCTCGGGTTTCATCGCGCTCGCGTGCGCGCCGGCGGAGGAGGTCGGCGGCCGCGTGCATCCCGACGCCGCCTCGGTCGAGCCGCTGGCCGCCGGCGCGCGCGTGCCCTCGGTGACGGTGCGCACGGTCGCGGGGGAGCCGGTGGATCTCGCTGCGGTGGTGCGCGATCACGGTGCGCTGCTGGTCTTCTACCGCGGCGGCTGGTGACCCTACTGCAATACGCAGCTCGGGAAGCTGCGCGAGGTGGAGGACGAGCTGGCGTCACTGGGGTTCCCGGTGATCGCGATCAGCCCCGACCGGCCCGACCACATGGTGCAGAGCCTCGAGGTGAAGGACCTCGGCTACGCCCTCTACTCGGACAGCGACCTCGCCGCCGCCCGGGCCTTCGGCATCGCCTTCCAGCTCGATGACGCCACGCTCGAGGCCTACAGGGGCTACGGAATCGACCTCGAGGCGGCCTCTGGGCGCCCCCATCACCAGCTCCCGGTGCCCAGCGTGTTCCTGGTCGAGGCGGGCGGTACGATCCGGTGGGTCTACTCGAACCCGAACTACAAGGTTCGCCCGGAGAATGTGGCGCTTCTGGAGGCGGCCCGCCGCTGGACGCCGACGGAGGCGCGTTAGGGGGGGCCGCGCTCAAGCCGAGACGACGACAGGTCGATCTCCCGCCCATGAGTGGTCGGACCTGCGATGCGGCGGGCCCCGGGGCGCTCCAAGCGCGCGCCGAGCGGCTCGCCGCGCGCCTGTACCCCCACCGCGTGACGCTGGTCACGTCGGGTCTGGGCGGCTTCCTGCTCGGCGCGTTTCCCCTGGCGATCGTCGCCCTCGGCCGCGCCGAGCTGGCCGAGTGGCACGTCGGTGCCTTCGCCGCCTCCGTACCGGTCGTGCTGTGGGCGCTATGTCTCGCCGTGCTGGCCAGCTTCTTCCACCCGACTCTCGGCTGGATCCGCGTTCTCGACCGGGCCTGGTCCCCGCGCCTTCCCTGGCTCGCGAGCGCGCTGCGCGGCTACGCCGCCTTGACCGTGGGCGCCTTCGCGATCGCGCCGATCGCCGTGCTCGTCGTCGCGGCGGTCTGATCGGGCACGGCGCCTTCGCGGCGCCGCGGAGCGTCCGCTAGCTTCGCCGCGCATGTCCCGACCGGAGCCGGCCCTCGAACGCCTCGCCCGCGTGCGCCGTCCGCTCGGCGTGGGGGTCGCGCTGCTGGTGGCGCTCTGGGCATGGCTGGTGATCCAGGCCCCGATCGACCGCGTGCAGGGCGTGATCCAGAAGATCCTGTACGTGCATCCGCCGCTGGCCTACGGCGCCTACCTCGGGTTCGTGCTCACGGCGATCGGCGGTGCGCTCTACCTTTGGCGGCACCGCGAGATCTACGACCAGCTCGCCGTCGCGGGCGCCGAGGTGGGCGTGATCTTCTGCACGCTGATGATGGTGACCGGCCCGATCTGGGCGAAGGGCACCTGGGGCCACTGGTGGAGCTGGGACGCGCGGCTCACGCTCACGCTGCTGTTGTGGTTCGTGTATCTCGCCTACCTGCTGCTGCGCAGCTTCACCGAGGGCAGCGAGCGCACCGCGCGCTTCGCCGCCGTCTACGGGATCGCCGGGACGGCACTGATCCCCCTCAACTACTTCGTGATCGAGCTCGCCGGGGGCCGCTCGGTCCACCCCGAGAACCTGCAGCGCGGGAGCCTCGGCGCCGGGATGGGCTGGCCCTTTGCCGTCGCGAACTTCGCGGCCTTCGCCGCCTTCGTCTGGTTCGTGGTGCTGCGCTGGGAGGTGGAGATGCGCCGGGCAGGCGCCCCGGGCGGGACGGGGGAATGAGCTACCTGATCGCCGCCTACGCGATCACGCTCGGAACGCTCGGCGTCTACGCCTGGCTGCTGATCCGGGAACGTCGGCGGTTGGCGGAGCGGCACGACCGCTAGCGCCCATCGGATCGGGGCCGCGGGCGATCCTCGAGCGGCCCATCGGGCAGGGAGCCGTCCGCGTCCGTGAAGCCGTAGGCCAGGGCGACGTCGCGCGAGGCCAGCGCCCGGCCCGAGTGGCGCAGCACCCCCGGGTCGGCGGCGAGGGCGGCGACCGCGCGGCCGGTGAAGCGTTGCGACTCGCTCTTCACGTGGGAGAAGTCGGGCAGCCGGTCGCGGTACTTCTCGATCCGCTCCGTGATCACCAGCCCCGGCCACAGCGAGACGACCGCGACGCCGAAGCCGTGCAGCTCGTGGGCCGTGTCGGCGGTGATCCGGTCGAGAGCGGCCTTGCCCACGCCGTAGGCCACGTGCCAGGCGTACCGCACCGCGCCCGAGGAGCTGATGTTGGCGATCAGACCCGAGCGCACGGCGGCCATGCGGCGCGCCGCGAAGACGCTGGCCACGTAGGCGGAGCGGGTGCCCACGTCGATCATGTCGTCCCAGTTCGAGATCGGCGCCTCGAAGAAGCGCAGTCCCGCGGTGAGCTCGCGCGGGATCGCGAAGGCGTTGTTCACCAGCACGTCGAGGCGGCCCTGCTCGGCGTCGACGCGCGCGAACAGCGCCTCCACCGCGGCGTCGTCCCGGTGGTCGCAGGCCACGGCAACGGCGCGTCCGCCGGCCCGGGCGATCTCGTCCGCCGTGGCGGCGATCGTACCGGGCAGCTCGGCGTCGCCCTCGCGCGTGGTGCGACCGGTCAGGTAGACGGTGGCGCCGGCGGCGGCCAGCTCGAGGGCGCAGCCCTTGCCGATGCCGCGGCTGGCGCCGGTGACGATCGCGACGCGTCCGTCGAGGGGCGCCGGGGTCACGTCAGGCCGCGCGGGAAGAGGGGGGTCATCGGAGCTCCGCCGTCTCGAATCGGCGCGCGGCGATCTCGCGCAACGCGCCCTTGGCGATCTTGCCACCGGAAGAGCGCGGCAGCTCGTCCAGCACGATCAGGTGCTCGGGCAGCGACTCCACCGACAGCTCCTGCGCGCGCAGGTGCGCCACCAGCGCCTCGAGCGTGAGGGCGCAGCCCGGGCGCAGCTCCACCACCGCGCACACGCGCTCGCCGAAGACCGGGTCGCGCACCGGCACGGCGGCGGCGAGGGCCACCGACGGATGGGTCCGCACCGCGGCTTCGACCACCGGCGCGCTGATGTTCTTGCCGCCGCGGATGATCAGGTCCGCGGTCCGGCCGACCACGCGCAGCACGCCCCGGGCGTCGAGCTCCGCGATGTCGCCCGTGAGCATCCAGCCGTCGGGCGTGTACAGGGCCGCGTTGGCCTCGGCGTCGTCCCAGTAGCCCGCGCTGGCGAGCGGTCCACGGCAGCCGGGCTGCCCGCGGCCGGAGGCGGTCACGTCGCGGCCGCGCGCGTCGAACAGCCGGACCGACATCTCCGGGATCACGTGCCCCGCGCTCCCCAGGCGCACCTCGCGCGGATCGCGCAGCGTCGTGCGGGAGAGGGCCCCGGTCTCGTTCGAGCCGTAGAACTGGAGCACGCGGGCGCCGGTCGCCTGCTCGAAGGCCGCCGCGCGCTCGGCGGGGACCGCCTCGCCGCCGGTGAAGAGCACGCGCAGCGAGGAGAGGTCGGCACGCGCGCCGCGCTCGAGGGCGTCCAGCAGCAGGATGAACTGCGTGCTCACGGCCGCCAGCACCGTCACCCGATGCCGCTCGATCTCGGCGGCGAGCGCCTGCGCGTCGAAGCGCGGCAGCAGCACGGTCGCGGCTCCCAGCAGCGTCGGCGTGAAGTGGGCGCTCCACAGGCCGAAGCCGAAGGGGGCGGGCAGGGCGGAGAGGAAGACGTCGTCGCCGCTCAGGTCCGCAGCGTCGACGGCCAGGCGGTGGAAGTGCAGCCAGCGTGCCTGGTGGTGCATCACGCACTTCGGAAGCCCGGTGGTGCCCGACGTGGAGTTGAGCAGGAAGAGATCGTCGACGCCGAGACGGCGATCGGCCAGCAGCCGGCGCTCGTCCTCCGTCGGCGGCAGCAGGGGGATCTCGGCGTCGCCCTCGCGCAGCCGCGCGCCGGGAGCGAGGTCGCGCTCGGTCGCGAAGTGCCGCCGGAGGGGAAGGCCGCGCTCGCGCAGCCCGGCGACCAGCGCGCGCACGTCGAGCTCCCGGTGGCGGGAGGGAGAGAGCAGGGCGACGGCGCCCGAGCGCTCGAGCAGGTGGCGGATCTCACCGGCGCCGGCGCGGGGACCGACGCCGACGGCCACCAGCCCGGCCTTCTCGGTGGCGGCGAAGGCGGCGTGCACGCCCGGTCCGTCGGGCAGCCACACGGCGACCCGCTCACCGGGGTCGAACGACGCGCGGAGGAAGACCGCCGCCAGCGCGTCCGAGAGCGCGGCGTACTCCGCCCAGCCCAGCCGCTGCGCACCCGAGACGAAGGCGGTCGCGTCGGGGCGCTCCGCGGCGTGGCCGTCGATGACTTCGGCGAGCGGCTTCAGGCGGAGCTCCGCGCGCTCAGGCGATCGCCTTGGCGTCGCGCAGCGCGGCGAGTTCCGAGGCGTCGAAGCCCCAGTCGCGCAGCACCTCGTCGGTGTCGGCGCCGCCGGCGGCCGGGGGACGCTGGATCTCGGAGTCGGTGCGGCTGAAGCGCGGCGCCGGCCGCGGCTGGGCCACGCCGGCCACCTCGACGAAGGAGCTGCGCGCGCGCGCGTGCGGATGCGCCCGCGCCTCGGCCATCGTCAGCACCGGTGCGAAGCAGGCGTCGCTGCCGTCGAGCAGGTCGCACCACTCGTCGCGCGTGCGCGTGCGGAAGAGCGCCGTGAGGCGCTCGCGCAGCACGGGCCATCCGGTCGGATCGTTCTGGTCCGGGAGCGCCTCGGCGTCGAGCCCCGTCTTCGCCAGCAGCTCCGCGTAGAACTGAGGCTCGATCGCGCCGATCGCGACGTAGCGGCCGTCGGAGGTCTCGTACACGTCGTAGTAGGGAGCGCCTCCGTCGAGCATGTTGGTGCCGCGCTCGTCCTTCCAGAACCCCGACTGCTGGGCCCCGTGGAAGACCGTCATCAGCGCCGCGGCGCCGTCGACCATCGCCGCGTCCACGACCTGTCCCCGGCCCGAGCGCACGCGCTCGAGCAGCGCGCACACCATCCCGAAGGCGAGCAGCAGGCCGCCGCCGCCGAAGTCCCCGATCAGGTTGATCGGCGGGGTCGGCGGCTGTCCCGCGCGTCCGATGTGGGCGAGCACGCCGGCGACGGCGATGTAGTTGATGTCGTGGCCCGCCGCCTGGGCGAGCGGCCCCTCCTGTCCGAAGCCGGTCATGCGCCCGTACACCAGCGCCGGATTGCGGGCGAGGCACTCGTCGGGACCGAGGCCGAGTCGCTCCATCACGCCCGGTCGAAATCCCTCGAAGAGTCCGTCGGCGCGCTCGACCATACGCAGAACCGTGTCGATCCCCTCGGCGCGCTTGAGGTCGACGCACACGCTGCGGCGTCCCCGGCTGAGCAGGTCGTGGGAGGGGCGACCGGCGAAGGCCGTGGGCCCGGGTCGCACCACGCGCACCACCTCGGCGCCCATGTCGGCGAGCACCATCGCGCAGTAGGGACCGGGACCGATCCCGGCGATTTCGAGCAGGCGCAGTCCGGCGAGCGGGCCCAAGGTGGCGTCCTCCTGGTGGCGAGCGGCGCAGGATAACCGCTCGGCAGCGCCCCCGAGGAGGCGAAAACGTGTCGAAGACCCCTCAGGTCGCAGCCGACTTCACCCAAACGGGTGAAATCGTGGCCCTTCGATTTCATCCCGATGGAGGGCGCGCGCCAGGAGTCCGGGAGGCACTCTGGCACTCGGAGGGAGGTCGAATGGCGAGAATGGCTTCAGGGGCAATAGGCCATTTGGGGCAGCTGGATCTCGGAGCGCGCTCCGATCGATTCCCCCCGCCTCGTCGTCGGCGTTCCTCTCGGAGAGGACCGAGCCTCTAGGAGTCGGGTCCGCGCTCCAACAAGGTCGATCGATCCTCGGGCCCGCCCGGTTCGCCGGGCGGGCCCTTCCGATCGGGGTCCGTGCCGGCCGGTCACCGGCTCCCCGCCCTCGGGTGGACTCCGTTCCTCCCCAGCGGCCATACTGTGCGGCTGGAGGGCTGGCGGCTTTGCCCCAACCGCGCCGCCCGCACCGCGATGAACGAGCGCGCCCACAAACTGATCGACCGCATCTACGCGGCCGCTCTGGAGCCCGACCTCTGGCAGGAGGTCGTCGCGGGCGTGAGCGAGGTGTTTGGGGGAGCGCCCACGACGATGGGCTTCGCCGTCGCCGACGACCCCGCGCCCACGGGACCGCGGTTCGCCGTCGGCATCGACCCCGCTCTCCGGCCCAACTTCATGGAGCACATGTTCCGCGACGTTCCCTGGTCGCGCCGGTACCACTACGCGTACATGGATCACTGGGGCAGCATGGCGGAGGTCCTGGGGCACGTCGATCTCGCTTCGACCGAGCTCTACACCGAGTGGTTGAAGCCGCAGGGCTTCGCGGCGGACTGGCCCGTGGGCCACTCGCTTTCGAACGGGCGCGGCGAGCCGGTCGGAGGCTTCGGAGTATTCCGCCGCGAGGGGGCGCCCCATTTCCAGGCGTCGCAGTACGCCGAGGCCGACCTGCTCGTGCCGCACCTGCGCCGCGCGATCGAGGTGTACCAGACTCTGCACGGGACACGACGCGTGCACCTGGCCCTCGCCGAAGCGATCGACCGTCTGCCCACCGGGCTGCTCCTGCTCGACCGCAAGCGCCGGGTGGTGGTGCAGAGCAAGGGCGCCGCGCGGATCATCGCCGCCGAAGACGGCTTCGGCATCGATCGCAGCGGACCCTCGGCCGCCGACGCGCGCGAGAACGCGACGCTCCAGAAGCTGATCGCCGACGCGATGGAGGCGCAGGCCGGGCAGGAGATGCGCTCGGCGGGCTTCGTGGCGGTGAGCCGTCCCTCGGGCGCGCGCGCCTACGCCGTGATGGTGACGCCGCTGCTGGCCGCGCCCGGCCACGGCGCCGGGAGCGACGCCGTGGTGGCGCTCTTCGTGGCGGATCCGAGCGCGCGCGTCGTGGCCACGCCGGAGGTGCTGACCGAGCTGTACCAGCTCACCCACTCGGAGGCGGAGCTCGTGCGGCTGCTCGCCGGCGGACTCTCGCTGGAAGAGGCGGCCGTGAAGCGCGGGGTGAGCCTGAACACGGCGCGCAGCCATCTCAAGCACGCCTTCGCCAAGACGGACACCAGCCGCCAGGGCGAGCTGGTGCGGCTGATCATCTCCGGCGTCGGCCAGATCCGCGAGGGCTAGGAGCCCGACTCGGGGGTCGGCCGACGGCCTGCCAGCTCGGGCTGGCCTCCGCTCGCCGTCACACCGGATCGCCGGGATCCGAGAGCGAGAGCTCGACCATCAGCTCGTCCGCCAGCTTCTCGAGCGCGCCTCGCAGCGCCTCGGCCCCGACGTCCGGCGGCAGCCGCAGCCAGGCCTCGACGTGGAAGAGCGTCTCGCCCGACATCGGCGCGCTGCTGGTGCGCGATTCGAGCTCCTCCACGTTGATCCCGCGCTCCGCGAGGGCGTGGGCGATCTCGCGCACGATGCCCGGCCGGTCGAGCCCGACGAGGTCGAGGCGCAGGCGGGGTCCGGAGAGATCCGTCCGCTCTCCGGCGGCGGGCGCCACGATCACGCGCAGCCCGCGACCGTGGAGGGCCTGGAGCGCCGCGCTCAGCGCGTCGGCGCGGTCCTCGGCCACCGACACCCGGAGCAGCCCGGCGAACTGGCCGGCCAGGTGGGCCATCCGGCTCTCGAGCCAGCTGGCCCCGTGGGCGGCGACCGTCTCCGAGACGGCCTCGACGAGGCCCGGGCGGTCGGGCCCGATCACGGTCAAGACGAGCGAAGCGTTGGCCATCTGGGCTCCCGATCACCCAAACGGGTGACAAATCGGGCGTTCGAATTCATCCCTTTGGAGGGCGCAGGGCACCGGGCCGTCCTCGTACGCTCTCCGCCGGACACGGGGGAGGAGCATGACGTCAGCGCGACCCTGGGCAGGACCGCGCAAGGTGGGCGGACCGTGGAAGTCGACACGGCCCGCTCGACGTCCACTCCGAGCTCCCGTGGCCGATCCGGTGTGATCGGACCGATCGAAAAACCAAAGGTCCGCATCCCTTTCGACAAGCCGGTCGCACCATAGAGGCCCGCTCCTGCGACAGCAAGGAGCGGGCCTCACCCGTCGGGGGCTCGCGAGGCGTCCCGGGCTCCGAGGGCGGACGCGGACGCGGCGGGTTAGGTTCTCCGTCCGGGAGGCGCGCCGTGGCCGCGGAGCCGACAAGGGACGAGACGAACGCGAGAGACTCGACGATCGGCTCCATGCCCGAGACGGGGGAGTCGGCCGTCTCGCTGTCGGGGACCGATCGCCGCCACCTGCGGCGCCTCGGTCACGGGCTCGATCCGGTCGTGCAGGTCGGGGCCTCGGGCGTGACGCGCGGCGTCGTCGCCGCTACCGATCGCGCGCTCGCCGATCACGAGCTGGTGAAGCTCCGCATCGCGCACGAGCGCGAGGGGCGGCGTGCGATCGCCGAAGAGCTCGCCCGCGACACCGCGAGCGCGCTGGCGGGAATGGTCGGCCACACGGCGCTGCTCTACCGGCCCGCGGCCGATCCGGCTGCGCGGCGCATCGCGCTGCCGTCGGCGCGCCGGAGCGCGGAGTGATGCGGACGCCCGACACCGACCGGGCGGTGCGGAGCCGGCCGCGCCGTTGGGCCGTGCTGCTGGTGGGAGCGCTGGTCCTCGGGAGCTTCTTCTGGACGCTGCGGCGCGAGCTGGGGCTCGAGCTCTCGCCCGCTTCCGTGCAGGCGACGGTGGCGAGCCTGGGAATGTGGGGTCCGCTGGTCTTCGTCGCGATCGTCGCGTTCCGCGTCCCGCTCGGCGTGCCGTCGGCGTTCGCGCTGATTGGCGGTGGCCTGGTGTTCGGGCTGCTCAAGGGAACCCTGTACGGGGCGACGGGGCTCGTGATCTCGGCGATCGTCGTGTTCCTGGGCGCGCGCTGGGCCGGGCGCAGCGCGTTGGAGTCGCGCGTCCCGCCGCGCCTGCGCCCGGTGCTCGACGCGGCCGGCTCGCGAGTGGGCGCCGTGTTCATCGCTCTCGGCACGGCGTACCCGCTCAGCCCGATCACTTCCTGCCACCTGGCGGCCGGCGTCACCGGGATGGGCTTTGGCGTGTTCCTCGTGGCCGCCACCCTGGGCTGCCTGGGGCGCGCCGCGCTCTACACCTATTTCGGCGACAGTCTGGTCGAGGCGGATCCGCGCCGGCTGCTGCTGGCGGGAGCCCTCGTCCTCGCTGCGGTGGTGCTGCCGCTGCTGCTGCCGGCGCCGCGCCAGTGGCTGGTGCACGCGATCGGACGGCGCAGACCCTCCTGAGCCGCGCTTCCGCACGGGACTCGAGCGAGTCGACCGACGCGCAGCGATGCGAAGCCGAGTGAAGGCGGGTTCCGCCGGACTAGCGCGACTCGTCGCGCACCAGCCTCCGGTAGGCGACGAGATGGCGCACCAGCGCCTCGTCCTGGCCGCTGCGATCGGCGAGGCGCGCGAGGTTGAAGTGTGCCTCGGCGCAGGCGGGATCCCGGGCGAGGCAGGCGAGGTAGGTCTCGCGGGCCTCGGCGTCGCGGCCCTGATCCTCCAGCACCACGGCCAGGTCGAAGCGCGCCGTCACGTCGCCGTCGTCGAGGGCGAGGGCGGCGCGGTACAGGCGCTCGGCCTCGTCCAGTCGACCGGCCTCGTGCTCCAGGCAGCCGAGATTCACCCGCGCGTCGGAGTGCTCCGGGTCGAGCTCCAGCGCGCGCTGGTAGGCGGCGCGCGCGCGTGCGGGATCGGAGCTCTCGAGGTCGCAGCCCAGCCGGTACCACGCGTCGCCGTCGCGGGCGTCCGTGGGCTCGGGGTCGCGCTTCTCGGCCAGTGACACGATGCGCCGCGCAGTTCGGCCCACCCCCTCGGCGCGCTCGAAGTCGAACACCAGCTGCCCCGACTCGGGGCTCCACAGCCGGCCCGTCTCGCGCACCACGAGCTCGCCGGACGCGGTGGCCAGGCCGAGCTCGCACAGGTCGCGCTCCGGCGGCAGGGCGGCTCGCAGCCGCGACAGGGCCCGGCGCAGACGACGAGGAGTGACGCCGTCTTGCGGCAGATCCCTCACCTGACGCAGGAAGGCCAGCTCGCGGAATCCGAAGCGCAGCTCGCCGCCGGCTCCCCGCGACGGCTCCACCAGACCGGCGCGCGCGAGCGAGCGCACGCGCGCCGCCGGAACGCCGAGCAGCTCGGCCACCTCCCGGATGCCGTAGGTCGTGCTCACGGGCTCCAAGGGCCTGGCTCAGCCGCGCCGCGTCGAGGACTTCTTCTTGCCCTTCGCCGCGCCGGCGCTGGGCGCCGCGCGCTTCGGGCCCTTGCGCGCGCCCGCGTCTCCCGCGTCCAGGCTTGCCCGGAGCGCCTCCATCAGATCGATGATCTTGCCCTCGGGCTCCGGCGCCTCGGCGAAGGTGACCTCCTCGCCCTCCACCTTCCGGGCGATCACCTCCTCCATGCGCTTCTTGACCGCGTCCTCGTACTGCTCGGGGTGGAACTCGTTCACGGCGATCTGCTCGATCAGCTGCTGGGCGAGCGCGAGCTCGGCGTCGCTGACCGCCGCCTCGACGCGCGGAACCTCGGAGAAGGCGCGCAGCTCGTCGGCGTAGCGGAGCTGCTCGAGGATCAGTCCCTTCTGGAAGGGTCGCAGCAGCACCAGATACTGCTTGCCGCGTGCCGCCCAGGACGCGATCGCGCAGCGCCCGGTCTCCTCCATCGCCGAGGACAGGAGCGTGTACGGCTTGTCGCCGCCCTTGTCGGGTCCCAGGTAGTACGCGCGCTCGAAGTAGAGCGGGTCGACCTGGTCGAGCGGCAGGAACTCGCGGATCTCGATCATCTGGGAGCTCTCGGCCTCGAGCGCCTTCAGCTCCTCGTTCGTGAAGGTGACGTAGCGTCCCTTCGCGAACTCGTAGCCCTTCACGATCTCCTCGCGCGGCACGACCTTCTCGTCCACCGGGCACCAGTACTGCTGCTTGAGACGCGAGCCGCACTGGTGGAGGAGATTGAAGGAGATCTGTCCACTCGATTCGGTGGTCGTGTAGAGCTTGACCGGAATCGAGACGAGGCCGAAGGAGATCGTCGCGGACGAGATCGCGCGCGCGGCCATGCGGGAACCCTTACGCTAGCGGTCGTGCAGCGTCAACTACGACCGGGACGTGGACCGGGAGTGCATCGGTGCCCCGGCGCGCGGAGCTGAGCGGAGGCGCTCGCCGCGACCTCGGGGCCTACCGCGCCAAGCGCCACGCGGGCCGCACGCCGGAGCCGTTCGGCGTCGAGGGGGTGCGGCGTCCGGGCCTGTTCGTGGTGCAGCAGCACGCGGCGCGGCGGCTGCACTGGGACCTGCGCCTGGAGTGGCGCGGGGTGCTGCTGTCCTGGGCGGTGCCGAAGGGCCCCTCGCTGGATCCGGCGCAGAAGCGCCTGGCCGTGGCGGTCGAGGACCACCCGGTGGAGTACGCCGACTTCGAGGGCGTCATTCCCGAGGGGAACTACGGGGCCGGAGCCGTCATCGTCTGGGACATCGGGCGCTGGATGCCCGTCGAGGACCCCGACGAGGGCCTGGAGCGGGGCAAGCTCCTGTTCGACCTGGAGGGCTACAAGCTGCGCGGCCGCTTCACCCTGGTCCGGACGGGTGGGAAGAAGCAGCCACCGGGGCGGGACTGGCTGCTGATCAAGAAGCCCGACGCCTGGGCGAGCGACGACCCCGACGCCCTGGACGACGCCTCGGTCCTCTCGGGGCTGACCGTCGAGGAGCGGCGCGACGGATGCCCGCGCATCCAGGCGCTGGAGCACCGCGTCGCGGAGTCGGGAGCGCCGCGGCGCGCGCTCCGGGTGGCGGACCTGCGCCCGATGCTCGCCGAAGCGATCGACGCGCCGTTCTCGAGCCCGGACTGGCTGTTCGAGGTGAAGGTCGATGGCTACCGGATGCTCGGCGCCCGCGAGGACGGCGAGGGGCGGCTGTTCACCCGCAACGGCCATCCGGCCGCGGAGCGCTTCCCGGAGATCGCCCGCGCCCTGGCCGCCCTGCCGGTCGACCACGCGATCGTGGACGGCGAGATCGCCGCGACCGACACCGAGGGGCGTCCGCGCTTCGGCCTGCTCCAGCAGCGGGCGATGCTGCGGCGCCCGCGCGAGATCGAGAGCGCGATGGTGGCGAGCCCCGTCACCTACTTCGTCTTCGACCTGCTGGCGCTGGACGGTTTCGACCTGCGCGACCAGCCACTGTCCCGGCGCAAGGAGTGGCTCGCCGAGCTGATCCCGCAGCGCGGGCCGCTGCGCCCGACGCCCCACTTCTCCGGCCGCGGCGAGGCCGTCTATCGGGAGATCCTCGCCCACCGGCTCGAGGGCATGGTGGCGAAGCGCGCCGACTCCCCCTACCGCGCGGGCCGCTCGCCGCTGTGGAAGAAGCTGCGCGGCGTGACCTCGGACGACTTCGTGATCGTGGGCTACACGGCACCGCGAGGCGGGCGTCCCGGCTTCGGCGCGCTGCACCTGGCGACCCACGTGGACGGGGAGCTGCGCTACAGCGGGCGCGTGGGCAGCGGCTTTCGCGACGAGGAACTGGTGAGCCTGCGCGAGCGACTCGACGCGCTGTGCCGCGACACGCCCGCGTGCAGCGGACCGGTGCCCCAGACGCGCGGCAACGTGTGGGTGGAGCCGCGGCTGGTGGCCGAGGTCCGCTACGCCGAGGTGACCGCGGACGGCCTGCTGCGCCAGCCGAGCTGGATCGGCCTGCGCGAGGACAAGGAGCCCCACGAGTGCGCGCGCGACCCCGGCGGCGCGTCGGCGCCCGCCGAGGCGCCGGTCGCCCCGGCCGCGCCGGGCGATCGTGTCGTCCCCTTCACCAACCGGGAGAAGGTGTTCTGGCCCGAGGAGGGCTTCACCAAGGGCGACCTGATCGACTACCACCGGCGGATCGCGCCCTGGCTCCTGCCCTACCTGCGCGACCGGCCGCTGGTCATGACGCGCTACCCCGACGGCATCGAGGGCAAGAGCTTCTTCCAGAAGGACGCGCCCGCCTGGGTGCCCGACTGGGTGCGCACCGAGCAGATGTGGAGCGAGCACGCGGAGCGCGAGGTGAACTACTTCGTGTGCGACGACCTCGAGTCGCTGCTCTACGTGATCAACCTGGGGACGATTCCGCTGCACGTGTGGTCGAGCCGCGTCGCCGATCTTCCGCATCCGGACTGGTGCATCCTCGACCTCGACCCGAAGGGCGCCCCGTTCTCGGACGTGATCGCGCTCGCCCGCGAGATCCGCGCGATCTGCGACGAGCTGGAGCTGGCCAGCTACCCCAAGACGAGCGGGTCCTCGGGGCTGCACGTGCTGATTCCGCTGGGCGGCCAGCTCACCTTCGAGCAGAGCCGGATGCTGGCGGAGCTGCTGGCGCGGGTGATCGTCGCGCGGCGGCCGGAGATCGCGACCGTCGCGCGCACCGTGCGTGCGCGCGAGGGCAGGGTGTACGTGGACTTCCTGCAGAACGGGCACGGCCGCCTGCTCGTCGCGCCGTTCAGCGTGCGACCGCTACCGGGCGCGCCGGTCTCGATGCCGCTGCGCTGGTCCGACGTGAACGGGCGACTCGACCCGCGTCGCTACACGATCCGCAACGCCGCCGCGCGCATGAAGCGCCTCGGCGACGACCCGCTCGCGCCGCTCCTCAGCGAGGCGCCCGATCTCGACGCCGCCCTGGCGCGGCTGGCCGCCGCGCGGCGCTAGGCGAGTCCCTCCGCGCGGCTAGAAGCGGAAGGAGACGCCGAAGACGAGGTGGTGGGTGGCGAGGGTGGCGTCGACGTCGACGTCGACGTTCGGGCCGGGGAAGCCCACCTCGTCGTGGTAGTTGGGCTTCAAGTAGGTGAAGCGATACTCGGTGAACAGGGCGATCCGGCGCGAGATCTGGACCGCGAGACCGCCGCGCGCATCGAGGCCGACGTCGAAGCTGGCGTCGCCGAAGTCGTCGATCCCGGTGTTCAGCTCGGAGAGATCGCCGTAGGCGAACGACAGGTTGAGGGCCGGCCCGATGGCGGCGTAGGGCTGGAAGCGACCGCCGGGAAACGACTCGTTGCGCTCTCCGAGCGGCAGACGCGCCATGAGCAGCGGCGTCATCGGGAGCACGATGAAGTCGAAGGCAGCCCGCGAGGTGTCCTGGAAGTAGCGGTAGTAGGAGAGGTCGAGCGCGAGACCGACGAAGCGGGCCGGCCCTTCGAACCAGTAGCCGCCGCGGACGCCGGCGGAGGGAGTGACGTAGAACTTCGCGTTGCGCTTCGCCGGGACGCCGGCCGCGGGATTGTCGGCGGAGAGGTGGAGGTGGTCGTTCTGCGGGAAGCCGGCCCCGAGGTAGAGGTCGACGAATCCCTCGGCCGCCGCGTGCTCCGCGGTGACGATCGTTCCCGCCATGGCGAAGAGGCCGGTCAGGGTCCCTGCCAGGATCCGTACGCTCCGCGTGATTCGCATCGCATCCTCCCGCGCGCGCCCGCCCGACGCGCGTCGAACCGTAGCACCCGGGGCGACGGGTCCGGCCCGGGCGTGTGGCGCTACACTGCGGCGCCATGCTGGAGTTTCCCCTCGGATCGATCCGTTTCGAGGTCGAGCACCGCAATCCGGGCGCGGGCGGCGGCCCGACCCTGCGCGTCCGCGACAGCCGGCTCGGACGCGAGTGGCTGCGCTTCGACTGCTTCGAGCGCGGGGCGCACTGGCACCTCGACCCAGCGGGTCGCGACGAGATCTCGCGCCTCGAGGAGGGCGCCGACTCCCTCGGCTTCACGATCGCCACGCTGCGCGGCGAGCTGCCCGCGCTGCTCGCCCGCGCCGGCTTCGAGGGCCCCATGCCCGAGGCCGGCGAGCTCGACCGCGCGATCGCGGCGGTGGAGCCGGCCCTGCGCAACCCGCCGGCCGACCTCGACGGCGTGCGTCCCTCCTCGCGCCGACCCAGCCGCGGTGAGAAGTGGACGACCTATCCCGAGGACGTGCTCCCGCTGTGGGTTGCGGACATGGACTTCCCGATCGCCGAGCCGATCCGGCGCGTTCTGCGCTTCGCCG